>NZ_JBFRGG010000009.1:0-231338 GCF_052115225.1 Mesorhizobium sp. 2RAF45
GCGGGCAATGTCGTCCGGCGTGAAAGGCAGCGCATCCGACATGGTCGGCGTGTGGATGCCGCCGGTGACGGCACAGGTGATGATGACTTTCTTCGACAGGTCGGCCACGGGCTGGTCCTTTCCTTGCACGGGAAGCGACGATTGTTCTAATGGTCCTGAAAGGCTACGCGCCGGCGTGTGGGCACCAGCGAGAGGCCGGTATTCGACGCGGTGTTTCATCACCTTTGTTCCCGCTTTGGAGAGACACTTCGAGCGAGGAGGTCGCCAGCAGGCCTGGTGACAGCTTGTCTAACAAGGGCCAGAATTTCGAAGCCATTGCACGGATAGTTTTTGCTTGTGCATGCGCAGGCGGATTGTAGCTTGCCCTTGTGTTGTTCGGCAGGGGTAGCTCGCGAGGTGACCGCCAGCATGTTTCCCAAGGACAAATCATGCATCTGAAAGCAGCGGCCCACATCGAGGCCATGTCTGCGTTCGCACTGGCGAATTTCGGCGGCTACGATCGGACGACCCTTGCACAGAACGAAAGCGCCTTTCCGCCCAGCCCCAGAGCGATTGCTGCCGGCAGAGACGCGATGACCCGCAGCCATCTCTATCCTGATCCGGACTGGACGGAATTACGCAAGGCGATTGCGCAGACCTATGGTGCCGAGCCGGATTTGACCTTGTGCGGTGCCGGTTCGATGGATTTGATAAGCTGCACCATCGCAGCCTTTTCGGGACCGGGCAGCCAGGTTCTGGGCACCTCTTACGCTTATAATTTCGTGGCCTCCGCCGTTGCGCGCGTCGATGCGATCTATCTTAAGGCCCCTGAACGGGATTTCGCCGTTTCGGTTGACAACATTCTCACGACCCTCACGCCGGCAACGCGGATCGTCTTCGTCTGCAATCCCGGAAATCCGACCGGCACTGTAATCCCGAACGCCGAACTGCTGCGCTTGCGCGCCGGCTTGCCAAGGGATGTGCTGCTGGTTGTCGACCAAGCCTATGGCGAGTTCGACGATCAGGATCCAACACCTGTCTTTGCGCTTGTCGCGCGTGGCGATACCGTCGTGTTGCGCACGCTTTCCAAGGCCTATGGCCTGGCTGGCGCGCGCGTCGGATGGGGATTGTTTCCGCCTGCGGTCGCGGCGCAAGTGCGCAAAATGCAGAATTCGAACCAGGTCACGACGTCAAGCCTCGCCATGGCCGTGGCGGCCATGGCGGATCAGGCCTATATGCGCGAAACGGTGGCCCGGACGGCCGGAATTCGCGATCAGTTTGCGCACGATCTGCGGTCCGCCGGCTACCATGTTCCCGAAAGCCGAACGAACTTCGTGCTGATTGGCTTCTCCAGCGCAGCCGCCGCGGAGGCAGCAGAGAAGGCATTGCGCGGCGCCGGGATCATCGTCCGCAGCTTGGGCGGTTACGGCCTCAGGGACTGTTTGCGCGCGACGGTCGGTCCGCAAGAGATGATGGACCGGGCCCTGCACATACTCATCGACATGCGCGGTGAATAGATCCAGCGACTGCATGTCTTGCGACTGCATCCTGAGGAGATTTGAGAATGCCGTATTTGCCCGTCCGTGATTTCATCGGCTATGGCGACAAGCCTCCGGCCGCTGAGTGGCCGGGCGGCGCCAAGCTGGCACTCAACATCGTCGTCAACTATGAGGAAGGCGCCGAATACAGCATCGGCGAAGGCGACGGTGTCTCCGAGGCGATCCTGTCGGACCTTGCCGTGTCTCCGGCGGTGCCGGGCCTGCGCAACCGCAACATGGAATCGCTATACGAATACGGCTCACGCGTCGGCGTCTGGCGATTGGCCTCGCTGTTTCGGGAAAAGAACATCATTCCGACCTTCTACGTTGTCGGACGAGCGCTGCAACTCAATCCGGCGGCCGGCAAGGCAATCGCGACCCTTGGCAGCGACATCGTCTGCCATGGCTGGCGCTGGATCGATTACGCGCCGCTGAGCGAAGCCGAGGAGCGCAATCACATCGCGCTGACGGTGGACACCGTCCAGCGCCTGACCGGCATTCGCCCGCTCGGCTGGTACACCGGCCGGCCCAGTCTCAACACGCGGCGGCTGGTGGTGGAGCACGGCGGTTTCCTGTTCGACTGCGACGACTACAATGACGACCTGCCCTATTTTGTCGACGTCGATGCCAAGCGGCATCTGGTCGTGCCGCACAGCTTCGACAACAATGACAGCCGGTTCTCGCGCGGCTCCGGCCTGGAGACAGGCAGCCAGTTCTTCGAATATGTCAGCGATGGGGTGGACTGGCTGCTGGCCGAAGCCGGGCGCACGCCACGCATGATGACCGTCTCGCTGCACTGCAGGCTGGCGGCCCGGCCCGGCCGGATGATCGGGCTCGCCCGCTTCCTCGACAAAGTCAGGGCCAATCCCGACATCTGGATCTGCCGCCGCTCCGACCTTGCCCAACATTGGCTGGATCGATTCGGTGGCTGACACGATGTCCGGCTGCATTGTTTTGACGCAATTCCGGACGGAAAACCGCTTCACAATTTTCCTGGAATTGCTCTGGCCGCCGGCAACACGCTACTTGTTCGGAACCTCGTAGACCTTGCCGTGCCAGGGCGCTGCATCGATCTGGTCGAGCGCCATCACGTAGAGCACCTTCTCATCCGGTCCGAAGGCGAAGTTCGGCATGGATGGTGACGGCACCGAAAGCATGCGAAGCAGCTTCGCGTCCTTGTCGACAACGATGATCTTGCCTGGCGCGTCGAGCGAGCGCGGGCTCTGACCGATATACATCTCGCCGGCCTTGTCCATCTTGATACCGTCAGGCCAGATATGTGGCTGGTTCGGGAACAGATCGTCGAGGCGCAGGAAGACACGGCGGTGCAACAGGCTGTGGTCGGGCTGGACGTCGAACTCGATGATCCTGTTGTCCTCGGTCTCGACCAGGTACAGGTTTTTCCCGTCGCTCGACATGACCAGACCATTGGCATTGTGCAGGTCGCCGGCGACCTTCCTCACGCTGCCGTCCTTGCCGATGTAGTAGGCCGAGGCGTCGATCAGCGGTCCGCCCTTGCCGGACCCAGTGAAGTAGATGCCGCCATCCTTGTCGGGCGCAAAGTCATTCGGTCCGCTGAACGGATTGCCGTCCGTGTCCTTGTCGTAGGCCGGCAGCGTCTTGCCGTCGGCGGAGATGCGGCCGATCGAGTTGCTGTCGTAGCAGGTGACAAGAAACTCGCCGGTGGTCGTCGGCAGTACCGCCGAAGGGCCACAACCGTCCATCTTCCAGAATATTTCGTTCTTCTTGCCGTCCCACACGGTCACAGTGCCGCGGCCATATTCGACGTAGAAGAGCTTGTCCTGATACCAGATCGGACCTTCGGCGAACCATGCGTCTTCATTGATGACCTTGACGTCTCCCGCATGCGCGGAGGATGTGAGGGCCAGGGCAAACATGGTGCCCAGCAGATGCCGTTTGATCATGCGATTCCCCTTTGTTGGCAGGCGGTCGAAATCTTCCTCGTTCAGCTTCGCCGGCGTTTCCGGCCGGCTAACGGTTTCCGCTGTTGGTTCACCGGGCGAACGGATAGCCGAGGCTCTACGAGCGCAGCCGCTTGCCTTCGGGGTCGAATGGCGGATGCGGCAGCAGGATCGCCTCATGCGGCCTTCCCAGTATAGCGACCGAGACCTTGTCGCCGGCCCTGGCGGAGCCTGCCTTGACATAGCCGAGCGCCAGCGACTGCTCGACGAAATAACCGTAGGCGCCTGAAGAAACCTGGCCAATCGGCGTGCCGTCGGCGAGGAAGATCGGCTCGCCTCCGGTCGCGTCGGCATCTCGGGCGTCGATCGACAGCATGATCAGTTCGTCGCGCGCCGGCTTTTCGGCAATGGCGGCATAGGCATCGCGATTGAGGAACGCGCCCTTGTCCATTTTGACAAGGCGATCGAACTTGACCTCCTGCGGCCAATATTCGGGCGAGTATTCGCGGCTCCAGCTGCCATAACCTTTTTCGACGCGCAGCGACATCAGCGCGCGCGATCCGACCGGTCCGGCCCCGACTTCGTTGCCGGCCTTGAGCAGCGCGTCGTAAAGCTCGACCTGGTCGGCGGCCTTGCAATGCAGTTCCCAGCCAAGGTCGCCGGTGAAGGACACCCTGAGCGCCACCACATCGATGCCGGCGACGGTGATCCGGCGCGACTCCATGAAGGGGAATGCCTCGTTCGACAGATCCTCATTGGTCAAGCGCTGCAGCAGGTCACGCGAACTCGGTCCCGCCACGTTGAAGCCGCAAAGGTCCTCGGTGCGCGAGCGGAAGGTCGTGCCCTGCGGCAACGGGACGGCCTTGAAGAACCTTTGATGGAAGCGCTCGGCCATGCCGGAACCGATGACCATGAATTCGTCTTCCGCGAGCCTGGTCACGGTGAAGTCGCCGGCAATGCCGCCGCGCTTGCCGATCAGCGGTGTGAGGCAGGAACGGCCTAACCTTGTCGGCATGCGGTTGGCGAACAGCGCATTGAGCCAGGACTCGGAGCCGGGACCCTTGACCTCGTATTTGGCGAAGTTGGAGATGTCGATGATGCCAGCGCGTTCGCGCAGCATGCGCGCCTCGCGACCCACCGGTCCCCACCAGTTCTGCCGGGTGAAGCCAATCGTCTCCTCGCGCGGCTCGCCCTCGGCGGCGAACCACAGCGGGTGCTCCCAGCCGAAATTGAGGCCGAAAACAGCGTTCATCGTTTTTTGCCTGTCGTAGGCGGGCCGGGTTCGCACGGGCCGTCCGGCGGTGCGTTCCTCGTTGGGGAAATGGATCTTGAAGCGATGGCTATACTGATCCTCGACGCGGGCCTTGGTGAAGGACTTCCCGGCCCACTGACCGAAGCGCGCCATGTCCCAGGCGAACATGTCGAGCGAAGGCTCACCCTCGATCATCCACTCGGCTGCCAGCTTGCCCATGCCGCCCGACTGCGAGAAGCCGGGAATGATGCCGTTGCAGCAGAAATAATTGTTGAGTTCGGGCACCGGTCCGAACAGGACAGCGCTGTCCGGCGACCAAATCATGGGTCCGTTGATCACCTTTTTAACGCCGGCAGTGCCGACCGCCGGGACGCGCGCGATCGCGCGCAGCATGTTCTCTTCGATACGGTCGAGATCGTCGGGAAACAGTTCGTGGCCGAAATCCAGTGGCGTTCCGTCCTCGGCCCAGAACTTCATCTTGCGCTCGTAGGCGCCGATGAGCAGTCCCAGCCCTTCCTGGCGCAGATAGTACTCGCCGTCGCGATCGGCGACCGAAGGCAAGCGGCGGCCCATGGCGGCGATTTCCGGGATGGTCTCGGTGACGAAATACTGGTGCTCTGTCGGGATCAGCGGCAGCTGCAGGCCAGCCATCGCGGCGACCTCCCTGCCCCACAGGCCGGCGGCATTGACCACCCATTGCGTGTGGATGTCGCCCTTCGGCGTGCGTACAATCCAGCTGCCGTCGGGTTGCGCCTCGGTGGCGGTGACCGGCGTGAAGCGATGGATCTCGGCGCCGCGCTGGCGCGCGCCGGCGGCGTATGCAGCGGTGACGCCGGACGGATCGACATTGCCGCCTTCCGGCTCGTACATGATGCAGCGTATGCCGTCGAAATCCACCAGCGGGTGCAGGCGCTCCGCCTCGTCACGCGCGACTTCGTAGAAATTCATCTTGTAGCGCCGCGCCTTGGCTTCCTGCAGCCTTAGCTGGTGCTCGCGCGCTTCGGTCTGGGCGAGATAGAGCGAGCCCGGCTGGAAGATGCCGCAGCCCTGGCCGGTCTCGGCTTCCAGTTCCTTGTAGAGCGCCATGGTGTAGTGCTGGAGGCGGCTGATGTTGGTGGAATCATGCAGGCCGTGAATGTTGGCCGCCGCGTGCCAGGTCGAGCCGGAGGTCAGTTCGCTGCGCTCCAGAAGGACGACATCCGTCCAGCCGAACTTGGCAAGGTGATAGAGGATCGAGCAGCCGATCAGACCACCGCCGATGACGACGGCTTGTGCATGAGTACGCATGTTTCTTCCCTTTGTTCGGCGACTTTATCTTGGCGTTTGATTTAGCTGATGGGTCAATCGCAGTCGCCCGGCGAGGTCAGGGGCGCAAGATGCGCCCCTGAGATATTTGCTGTGACGGCCCGGCCTAGGCCTTGTCGAGCCAGACCTTATCCAGCTGCAGTTCGAATGTCTGATGCATGCCGAGATTTTTCACATAGGTCGCATGGTGCCGGTAGAGCGAACGCCAGAACGCCTGGATGAGGATGCCGGAATCCTGCAGAATTAACTCGACGTCCTTCATCAGTTCCTTGCGCTTGTCGACGTCCGCCACGGCGAGCGCCGCATTGAGCTTCTTGTCGAATTCCGGATTGGCGTAGCCCGACTCGTTCCAGGCCTCACCGCTGCGATAGGCGATCGCCAGCACCTGAACGCCGAGCGGCCGCATGCCCCAGTCGGTGGTCGACCACGGGTATTTCGTCCAGTCGTTCCAGAAGGAGGCTCCCGGAATGACGGTGCGCTTGACCTTGAAACCGGCCTCGCGCATCTGCGCGGCGACGACGTCGGCAGGGTCTTTGACATAGTCCGAATCGTAGGAGATGAGCTCGAATTCATGATCCATCTGACCGGCCTCGGTCATCAGCGCCTTGGCCTTGGCAATGTCGCGCGGCACTTTGGGCAATTCATAATATTCCGGATGGATCGGGCAGACATGGTGGTTTTCCGCGACCTGTCCGAGGCCGCTGTAGCCGAGCTTCAGCACGGTTTCGTTGTCGACCGCGAGCTGGATGGCGTTGCGCACGCGTTTGTCGTCATAGGGCTTGTTGGTCACGTTGGTGCGCAGCACGATGGTGCCGGCGGTGACGACCGCCTCCTTGACCAGGCCCATGCTGTCGTAGAGATCGACGGTGCCGCCGACGGTCTGGTAGTTGCAGTCGATCTCGCCGGCCTCGAAGGCGCTAGCGATGGCGGGGTTGGAGGCGTCCGATCCGTAGTCGGTCCAATCGACGCCGTCGAGATAAGGTTCGCCGCCGAACCAGGTGAAGTCCTTGCGCCGCCGCACCGAGGCCGACTCGCCGACCTTGTACGAGATCAGCTCATAGGGACCGGTGCCGGGCGTCTTGAGCATGTCCGCGCCGTTCTTGTCGAAGTCGCGATGGACGATGACAGCCGGATAGTCGGAAAAGCCTGGAATGATGGTGACGTCGGACTGATGGCATTTCAGTTTCACCGTGTGGTCGTCGACCTTGGTGATGGCGCCCGCGGCGGCTTTCTTGGTGGCGGGATCGATCAGGGAGCCCATGCGGCCGGCCATCGAATTGCCTTCGGCCGCCTTGTCGCACCAGCGCTCGATGTTGTGGACTATGTCGTCGGCGTTGAAGTCGTCGCCGTTCGACCACTTCACGCCCTTGCGCAGATGCAGCGTGTATTCCGTGGCGTCGTCGCTCACCTCCCAGCTCTCGACCAGATGGCCCTCGAAGGTGAAGTCGGTGGTGTAGCGGATCATGTAGTCGTTGCACTGGCGCATGACGTTGGCGATCTCTGACCAGTCCCAGGAGCGCGGATCCTTCATGTCCTTGATGATCATCTGCATCTTGAGGATGCCGCCCTTCTTGCCGGGCACGATCGCCGCGGCCTTGGCCGGGGCGATGCCGGCCATCGAATAGGCGAATGCCGTGGAAGCGCCCATCGCGCTTGCCATGGCCAGGAATTCGCGGCGATCCATCCTGCCGCTTTTGACTTCGGCTGCGTAGCTTTCGATGACCGCCGGGACGCGATCACCGTTGCTCTTGAACATTGTCATCGTTGTTCTCCGGTTCAGGGCTTTCCGCCCGTTACATTCCCCTTGCGACAGCCATGTTAGGGGCGATGCAAAAATCCCGGAAGGGCTCAAGCCCCGAAGAACCGCCAAAACCCGGTTCTAAAGGCCTAAAAAAACGATGCCATTGGCGTGTCAATTTTTTGAGCGCGGGCTTGCCGGCCGCTCGCGGATGGCTTTCAGGCGCCGTCTTCGCGGGCTCGCGAGAGGATCCATTCGCGCACGATGCGCGCGATGTTGCCTTTCGAGAGCTGGCTCTCGGTGAGGTAGTAATTCCAGGGGCTCGGCGGCCGAACCGGAAAGGGTTCGACGAGCAGCCCGCGACGCAGATAGGCGTGGGCAAGCGACCGCTGGGTGGCCACCAGTCCGGCTCCCATGGCGGCGAGTTCGAGCGCGATGTTGGAGGCGTTCGTCGACAGGCCCTTGTCGTGGTCGTCCATGTCGAGGCCAAGCGCCGTGGTGACCACCTGCCAGTATTCCTGGCGGCCGTGCACGAAAATCCAGTCCACCTTGAGAATGTCGCGCGGCGTCTTCAGCGCGTCTTCGCCATCCAGCAGCGCCGGGGCGCACAGCAGCAACAACTCGTCGTTCCAAAGCGGTATGCCCGCGGGCGGGCGGTCGTCGAAACGCCGCGTTGAAATGGTGATGTCGGCGATCTGTTCGCTCATATCCTCCCAGATCGTACCGTGCAGCACGATCTCGATCTCGGGATGCTTCTTGCGAAACGCGGCCATGCAACCCGCCAGCCAGTTCTCCGCCAGGCTCATCGGGCAGGAGACGACCACGGTGCGGTTGCGCGAAGAGGTCACGATCGCCTCCGTCGCCTGATCGATCTGATCGAGGGCCTGGCGCAAGGTCGGCAGGAACGCCTCGCCCATTTCGGTGAGCTTGAGGCTGCGCGGATAGCGGATGAACAATTGCCGTCCGATGTAATGTTCGAGCGCGCGGACATGCGTGCTGACAGCGGCTTGCGTGTATCCGAGTTCGTTGGCGGCGGCGGTGAAGGAGAGATGCCGGGCCGAACTCTCAAAGGACCTGATATAGTTCAACGGGGGTGGCGGCTTCATCGCTAACTCCTGCAAGACGCAAGGGGATAGCTATCCCACAGACGGGCCGGCGTTCAATCGCGCCTGGTCGCAAGACGTGAATTTTTTTGGCCAATGCCGCCGAACTAATTGCGTGAAAGCACGATGAACCCAAATTAATGATGTCGTGACGCAGAGGGGAGTAATGCCAGTGGCTGTGCCGTCGCATCGGCGTGAAGGGCCTGACGCGTGTACCAGCGTTGCCGTTCGCCTGGCCGACTTCGTGTTGCGGCGGCCGGCAGATGTGTTCCCTGTCCTGGAACGGGCGCGATATCTTCTGCTCGACACGCTCGGAATCGCCATTGCGGCTGGTCCTATGGAAGCCGGGCGGATCGCCCGCGACACCGCCACCCTTCTCTACGGCTCGGCCGATCCGCTGCATTCGGCGCGCATGCTTTTCGACGGCCGCCGCGCCAGCATCGCCGGAGCCGCTTATGCGGCCGCAACGCAGATCGACAATCTCGACGGCCACGACGGCTACAGCCCGACCAAGGGGCATATCGGCGTCGCCGTCGTGCCGGCGCTGGCAGCGCTTGCCGAGGCGCTCCCCGACCTCAGCGGCCCGGAAGCGCTGGCCTCCCTGGTCGTCGGCTACGAAGTCGCCGGCCGGGCAGGTATCTCGCTGCATGCAACCGTGTCCGACTACCACACGTCGGGCGCCTGGAACGCGCTGGGCGTGGTTGCGATGGCGGCCAGGTTGCGGCGGCTCGGCGACGATCAGCTGCGCCAGGCGCTTGGCATCGCCGAATATCACGGCCCACGTAGCCAGATGATGCGCGAGATCGCGAACCCGACGATGCTGCATGACGGCTCGGGTGTCGGCACTTTGATCGGCCTGTCCGCGGCCGTGCTCGCCGAACGCGGCTTTACCGGCGCCCCGGCGATCACGATCGAGGAGCCCGAAGTCGCGACGCATTGGCAGGATCTCGGCGCCTTTTGGCAGGTGCTGCACCAGTATGTGAAGCCGTACCCGATCTGCCGTTGGGCGCATGCCGCAATCGACGCGACGCGCGGGCTCTGCCATGCGCATCATCTCGGGCCCTCCGACATCAGCCACGTCGAGGTGAACAGCTTCCACTACGCCGCAACACTGTTCGACGGCATGCCGGACACGACCTCCAAGGCGCAGTACAGCCTGCGCTTCGCCGTCGCGACCTTTATTGTCCATGGCCGCATCGGACTGGAACATATTTCAGGCAGCGGGCTTGAGGATGCCGCCGTCGCCGACATGCTGGATCGTATCAGCGTATCGGAATCTGCGCGCCACAGCGCCCGCTTTCCGGCAGGCCGCTGGGCCGATGTGACGATCACGACCCGCGATGCGCGCGTGCTCGCTTCCGGCGACGTTCACGCGCGCGGTGGACCAGAGGCGCCTCTGACAGAGGCTGAAATCGAGGCCAAGTACATGGACTACGCGACGCCGGTGCTGGGACAGGGCCGCGCCAGCGCGATCCGGGACGCAGTCCTGTCTCTTGCGGATCATGAAAGCCGTTTTTCCGATCTTTCGGTATTGATCTACGATCCGCCATTGATCAGTACGCTTCTCCAGCGGCCAGCGTGGTAGGCTAGATGCCGCTCAGACTTTTGAAATACGGTCTCAGCAGGACCTATCCGGTCAGCGGCGACATCCCCGCGACGCCGGACCTCAAGCCATCCTACGATGTCGTCATCGTCGGCGGCGGCGGCCACGGATTGTCGTGCGCGCATCACCTGTCGAAATATCACGGCATAAGCAGCGTCGCCGTAATCGAGAAGGGTTACCTCGCGGGCGGCAACACCGCGCGCAACACGACCACCATCCGCTCGAACTACATCACGCCCGAGGGCATCGCCTTCTACAAAGAAGCCGTCGAACTTTTCGAGAATCTCTCGCAGGAACTCGACTTCAACGTCATGTTCTCGCAGCGCGGCCAGCTAACCCTTGCGCACACGGAAGCAACTCTTCGCAGCTTCCACGCACGCGCCGAGATGGGCAAGCATCTGGGCACACGGACCGAAGTGATCGACCAGAAGGCGGTTGAGGAACTCGTGCCGTCTCTCAACATGGACTATGGCGGCGCGCTCGAGATCCTTGGCGGACTCTGGCATGCCGACGGCGGCACCGCGCGGCACGACGCGGTGGCATGGGGCTATGCCGCCCAAGCGTCGCGACGCGGTGTCGAGATCCACCAGCGTACCGAAGTGGAAGGCTTCGAGGTTGTCGGCGATCAAGTCCGGGCCGTCAGGACCAACCGCGGCCGCATCGCCTGCGGTCAGGTGCTGATCGCGACCGGGGGGATGAATTACGACGTGGCGATGATGGCCGGCGTGGAGCTTCCGATCCGCTGCTATCCACTGCAGGCGATGGTGACGCAGCCGCTGAAGCCTTGGCTGCACACGCTGGTTTCCTCCGTATCCCTGCACACCTATCTGGTGCAGTCCTCGCGCGGCGAGGTCGTCATCGGGGGCGGCTCCGATCCCTACCAGCTCTATTCCACGCGATCGACGCTCGACATGAAGGAGCACCTCTCCGAAGGCGCCGTCCACCTCTTTCCGTTCCTGCAAGGTGTGGGGCTGCTCCGGCAATGGGCAGGGGTCACCGACATGACGCCTGACTACAGCCCGATCATGGGTGCCAGCCCACTCGAAAATCTATGGCTCGATTGCGGCTGGGGCACATGGGGCTTCAAGGCAACGCCGGTCGCCGGCAAGCGGATGGCGCAGGCCATCGCCACGGGCCGTGTGCCAGACATCCTGAAGCCATTCGCGCTTGAGCGCTTCGAGACATTCCGGCTGCTCAACGAAATGGGCGCTACGGCGGCCAGTCACTGACCATGAAACGCCACTGACCATGAAGATCCTGACCTGCCCGATGAACGGCCCGCGCAACATAGACGAGTTCCAATCTTTCGGACCCGTCCGCGCGGAGCCGGATCCGGATATGACCGCCGATGCCGACTGGTCGCGACACCTGTTCCGCGCCGAGAACCGCAGGGGTATGGTGGTTGAGTGGTGGCGGCATGTGCCGAGCAATTATTTTTTCCTGGCCGAGCGCGACCTCGTCACCAACGAGATCATCCGCACTTTCGACGCTTCCGAACGTCGGGCCCAATCATGAATCGGCTAGCTGAGCCCTGGGGGAGCAGAATCGACCGCAGCCGTCCGATCCCCTTTACTTTCGAGGGCAAGCATTTTGAAGGCTATGCCGGCGATAGCATCGCCAGCGCGCTCGCGGCCTCCGGACAATGGGTGCTGTCGCGTTCCTTCAAATACCACCGGCCGCGCGGCATCCTCTCAATGACCGGCGCGGACGCCAATACGCTGGTGCAACTGCCGTCCGAGCCGAACGTCGCCGCCGACCGCACGCCGATCAGCACGGGGCTGCGGGTCAGCGCCCAAAACGTCAACGGCTCGCTCGAACGCGACCGCGACGCGATCATTGACAGGTTGGGGCGCTTTCTGCCTGTTGGTTTCTACTACCGCACCTTCATGGGACCACGCCGTGACAGCTGGCTCAAATTCTGGGAGCCGATGATCCGCCGCAAGGCCGGGCTGGGCGTGGTCGACACCACGGCCCCGCACCGGCATTTCGACAAGACGCATCTGCATTGCGACATCCTCGTGGTCGGCGCGGGTCCGGCCGGACTGAACGCCGCGATCATCGCCGCCGAGGGTGGCGCGGATGTCGTGCTCTGCGACGAGAACCCGGAGATCGGCGGATCGCTGACCTATGGTCGGTATGATCCGGCCATGCTTGTTGACCTGTCCTCCAGACTTCGGGTGCTGCCAAATCTGCGTCTACTGATCGGGACGGTCTGCAACGGATGGTATGAGGACAACTGGCTGCCGCTGATTCAAGGTGACCGGCTCCATCGCACACGGGCGCGCGCGGTTATCCTGGCCACAGGCTCCATCGAGCAGCCCGCCATCTTTCGTAACAACGACCTGCCGGGAATTATGCTGGGCAGTGCCGCGCAGCGGCTGATCCGGCACTATGGCGTGCGCCCGGGACAAAAGGCTGTGGTGCTGGCCACCAGCGACGAAGGCTACTGCGTCGCGCTCGATCTGGTCGAGGCCGGCGTCTCGGTCATGCTAGTCGCTGATCCGAGATCCAGCAGCGAGACAGGTCCCTTCGAAGCCGAGTTGCACGGCAAGGGCGTGACGATCCAGAAGGCCGCGACGATCGACGCCGCCGAGGGGACGGCGGGAAATCGCCATCTTTCCCGGGTTCGTGTCGGTGGAAGCTGGATCGAATGCGATCTGCTCGCCGTCTCGGCCGGCCAGGTGCCTGCCTGGCAACTGCCTTGCCAGGCCGGAGCAAGGGTCGGCTATGACGCCGATAGCGGATCGATGACACTCACTCTCCCGAAAGCGCCGATCCACCTTGCCGGTGCCGTTTCCAGAGGCAGCGATCTGCAGGGCGCGATTGCCAGCGGTCGTCAGGCGGCGGCCGCCGCGCTTTCGCGGCTCGGCCAAGCGGTCGTAGAAGACAGAATCCCCAACAAGCCGACCATCACCAGCCGGCTCCATGTGGAGCCGATCGTCGCCAATCCAAAGGGGCGCGATTTCGTCGATTTCGACGAGGACTTGCAGGTCAAGGATCTGCTGAACGCGGTCAAGGAGGGCTATCGCGAGATCGAGCTCGTCAAGCGCTTCACCACCGTCGGCATGGGTCCGAGCCAGGGGCGCCATTCCGCGCTGGGAACTGCGAGGATCGTTGCCGAAGCGACCAACCGCACGGTCGCCGAAGTCGGCATCACCACTGCCCGCCCGCCGGTCGGACCGGAGACGCTGGGTGTGCTCGCCGGCCACCACGAGCCGCTCGAACGGCGCACTGCGCTGCATGCAAGACACCTCGCGCTCAACGCCGTGATGAAGCCGGTCGGCGCCTGGTGGCGGCCGTATTTCTATGGTGAGGCAAGCGAGGCGGAAAAGGCGATCCGCGGTGAGATCACGGCGGTGCGCGAAGGCGTGGGCCTGCTCGACGTCTCGACGCTCGGGAAGCTCGAACTGCGTGGGCCGGATGCCGGCGCCTTCCTCGACCGCCTCTACACCATGGCGCATGCCAACCAGCCAGTCGGGCGCGTCCGCTATTGCCTGATGCTCAACGAGATGGGCTCGGTGGTCGATGACGGCGTCGCCTACCGCATGGCGGAAGACCGGTTCTATGTGACGGCCACCACGGGTGCGGTCGCGCGTGTTTACGCCGACATGCTGTTCTGGAATGCGCAATGGCGTTTGCGGGTCGATGTCCTTAACCTCACCGGCGCGTTCTCCGGCTTGAATGTCACCGGACCCAAGGCCAGGTCCGTGCTTGAGGCGCTGGACAGCGATATCGATTTTGGACGCGAAGCATTCCCCTATCTGAGCGGCCGCGAAGGCGTTGTCGCCGGTGTGCCGGTGCGTGTCATGCGGATCGGCTTCACCGGCGAGCTGAGCTACGAACTGCACTGTCCGTCGAGCCTCGCACCCGCCCTTTGGGACGCGGTGATCACTGCCGGCAAACCGTACGGTTTGAAGCCTTACGGTCTCGAAGCCTCGCGCATCCTTCGCCTGGAGAAGGGGCACATCCTGATCGGCCAGGACACCGATGCCATCACCACGCCGGACGAGCTCGGCTTTGGCTGGGCAGTCTCGAAGAAGAAACCGTTCTTCGTCGGCAAGCGGTCGATCGAAATGCGCGCAAGGCTGGGCCAGGCGCGCAAGCTCGTCAGCCTGCGATTTCCGGCCGATGCCAGGGATACTCCCGGCGAAAGCTGCCTCGTGCTTCGCGGCAATGCTCCCGTCGGACAGATCACCTCGGTCGGCTTCTCCCCGACGCTCGGCTGTACCATAGCGCTCGCCTACGTCCATGTTACCGACGCCACGGAAGGGAGCCGAGTGACCGTAAAGTGCCGGAACGGGCAATTGGTCGAAGCACCGGTGGTCGGTCATGCTTTCTTCGATCCCGCGAATGCACGGCAGGAGATGTAAATGCCAGCATCCCCTGTGTTTCCGTTCATGCCGGGTGGCGCCGCGGACGGCGCGAGTCTGCCTTCGGGAGCGGTGATGCTGACCGATCTTACGGGCAGTCTCCGCTTCGGCCTTAAGGGCGGCGGCAGCGCCGGCTGGCTCGCGTCGCGAGGCGTGCCCTTGCCTGCTGTCAATCGCATCGAGAGCTGGCGCGGTGCACGTGTGCTGCGCCTTGGCAACGACGATATCCTGTTGCTGGCCGAAGACGCCGACAACGCGCTCGCCGAGCTTGCAGGCAACTGGCATGGCGCAATCGAGCCAAAGGGCCATTCGTCCTGGCGCGAGGAAGGCTGGGCATGGCTACGCCTCTCGGGCCCGCGGGCGCCGAGCGCCATGGAGCGGCTATGCGCGCTTGATCTCAGAGCGGACAGATTCGGCACAGAGGACATTGCGCAGACGCGCGTTGGCCACATCGAGGCCGTCACGTTCCGTTCCCAGGCGGGCTTCGACGTATTGTTCGACATCACCGCGTCGGCGTACTTCGCCAGGATGGTAACGGCGGCAGCCAGGCACTGCACAGATTTGCTGATCGACACGGAAGGACGCACATGACCCGCCCGCAAGGAACCATCGCACCGATCCTGACGCCGTTCGAAGACGGTGGCCGCATCGCGCGCGACCTCTGGATAGGCCACGCCAAATGGGTGCTGGGCCAGGGGGCACATTTCCTGTCTCCCTTCGGCACCACCGGTGAGGCGCTGTCGCTCTCGCTCGATGAACGCACCCAGGCGCTGGAGTGGCTGATCGAAGCCGGCATTCCGCCAAGCCGGCTGATGCCCGGCACCGGCGTTACAGCGCTGCCCGAAACCGTCGAACTGTCGGCGCACGCGGTCGGGCTCGGCTGCGCCGGGGTGATGGTGCTGCCTTCGTTCTTTTACACCGCCGTCGGCGACGATGGCCAGAAACGCTACTACAGCGAACTGATCGAGCGGATCGCGAATCCTGCGATGAAGATGATCCTCTACCATATCCCGCAGAACTCCGGCGTGGCGGTGAGCCCTGGCTTGACGGCGCTTTTGAGCGAAACCTTTCCTGACACCGTTGTCGCCTACAAGGACAGCGCCGGCGACTGGAACAACACGGCGGCGGTGATTGCAGCGGCGCCCAAGGTTGCGGTGTTCCCCAGCTCTGAAGCGCAATTGACCAAGGGCCTGGCCCACGGCGCGGCAGGCTGCATCTCGGCCACCGTCAACCTCAACGCCGCGGCCATCCGCTCCCTCTATGATCGTACGCTGGCAGGCGAGGACGTCGCCGAGGCGGATGCCGCGATCAAGGCGTTCCGCAAGATCATCCAGGATGCCGGGCTGATCCCGGCGATGAAGGCCGTCCTGGCGGTGCGCTCGGGCGACAGGCGATGGCTGAACCTGCGCGCTCCACATGAGAACGCGACGCTCGAGAGCGGCGAGAAACTGCTCGCAGCGCTCGGTCCTTCGGCCGATCACATTGGCCGGAGCTGAGACCGGCATCATGTCCCCTCGCCCAACCGTCATTTTGCACACCGACAAGCCGGCCGGCGCGTTGGCCGTGCTCGTGGAGACGCACCCGGACCTGCCGGTGCATCCCTGCGAGAGCTACGCGGCGCTTCCCGAGTTGATCGAGCGCGTGGCGGCGGAAGTGGTCTATTCCATCCGCTTCGATGGGACGCCACGCTATCCACGCCAGGCCCTCGTCGAAAGCCCGACCGTAAAATGGGTGTCCATCGGCGGCTCCGGCACGGATCATCTGGGTCGCTGGGATCCGACGCGCGTTACGGTGACCAATTCCGCGGGCGTCGCCGCCGGCATGCTTGCGGAATATGTGTTGGGCGCCATGCTCTCCTTTTCGCTCGACTTGCGCGGCTTCGAACGCCGCCAGCAGGCTCGCCAGTGGGGAGGCGGCCGTGTCGAGCCGATCGAGGGCAAGACCGTACTCATCATTGGCCTCGGCAAGACCGGTGAGGCCGTCGCAAAGCGGGCACAGGCAATGGGCATGCACACGCTCGGCATTCGGGCACGCCCCAAGCCGATGCCTTGCGTCGAAGAGGTGCATGGTCCGGACGCGCTCCTGCCGCTGATTGGCCGCGCCGATTTCATCGTCTGCTGCGTGCCGTTGCTGTCCAGCACGCGCGGCCTGGTCGGTGAGGCGGCGTTCGCCGCGATGAAGCCGTCAGCCGTGCTCATCGACATTTCGCGCGGCGGCGTCGTCGAGGAGGCAGCACTTCTGGCCGCGCTCGACGCCAAACGGATCAAGGGCGCGGCGCTGGATGTCTTTGCGACCGAGCCACTGCCCCCAGAGCATCCGCTTTGGGGTTACGACAACGTCGCCATCACGCCGCATCGCGCGGCGGTCTATGACGGCTGGGACATCAAGTCGGTTCGCATGTTCGCCGACAATCTGAAGCGCTATCGCAACGGCGAGCCGCTGGAGAACGTGGTCAGTCCGGAACGCGGCTATTGACGGCCGGGAAGGAATAAATCCGATGTCACAGGACAGGCGCGGCGGCGGCCGCAGATCGAAGCTGGGACGCAGCGGCGGCGGTATCGCGCAACTGCCCTGGCAGCATGTGGAGAACCCCTACCCGCCGATGCAGTTGCTCGACGAAGAGCGGATGGAGCGGCTTCACGACACCTCGATGCGTATACTGTCTGAACTCGGCATCCGCGTCATGAGCGAGCGGGTGATGGACCTGTTCGCTTCCGCCGGCGCCATCGTCGACCGCGAGGAAAAGACCATCCGCATCGACGAGAGCCTGGTGAACGAGGCGCTGCGGGCGGTGCCGTCCTCCTTCACGCTGACCAGCCGCAATCCTGAGAAGCAGGTGCATCTCGGCGGCAATTCGCTGGTCTTCGGCCTGGTGGCGGGTCCGCCGAATGTGCACGACCGCATCCACGGCCGCCGTCAGGGCAATCTTGCCGACTACCAGAACTTCATCAAGCTGGCGCACCACTTCAATGCCATCCACATCATCGGCAACCAGGTGGTGGCGCCGATGGAGCTGCCGGCCAATTCCCGCCATCTCGACACCTACCATGCCAATCTGACGCTGAGCGATCTCTCCTTCCACTGCACGGCGATCGGTCGCGCGAGGGCGATGGACGGGATCAACATGATGGCGATCGCGCGCGGCATCTCCGTCGAGGAGATGCGCGCCTCGCCCGGCGTGACCACGATCATCTCGATCAACTCACCGCGCCTGTTCGACGATGCGATGGCGGAAGGGTTGATCGCAATGGCCGAACATGGCCAGCCGGTGACCGTCACGCCTTTCACCCTGATGGGGGCAATGACGCCGGTGACGCTTGCCGCAGCGCTTTGCCAGCAGAATGCCGAGGCGCTGTTCGGCGTGGTGCTGACCCAGCTCGTCAATCCCGGCACGCCGGTGATGTACGGCGCCTTCACCTCCAATGTCGACATGAAGTCGGGAGCGCCGGCCTTCGGCACACCGGAGAATGCCAAGGCCAACATCATCGCCGGCCAATTGGCGCGGCGTTATCATCTGCCCTACCGCACCTCCAATGCCAACGCCTCCAACGTGGTCGACCTGCAGGCCGCCTATGAGACGGAAATGGCGACCTGGGGCGCGGTGATCGGCGGCGCCAATCTGATTTATCACGCCGCCGGCTGGCTGGAGGGCGGGCTCACCGCCTCCTATGAAAAGCTCGTGCTCGACGTCGAGATCCTGCAGAACATGATGGAGTTCCTGCGGCCGCTGCCGTTCCAGGAGGACGATCTCGGTTTCGAGGCCATCAAATCGGTGCCGGCCGGCGGCCATTTCTTCGGCGCCGAGCACACAATGTCGCGCTACACCACCGCCTTCTACCAGCCCATGCTCTCCAACTGGCAGAACCATGGCGCCTGGGAGGAAGCCGGCGGCAAGGATGCGCTGGAGCGGGCTACGGAGCTCTGGCAGCAGGCGCTGCACGACTACGAAGAACCGGCGATGGACCCCGCGATCCGCGAGGAGCTCGACGCCTATGTCGCGCGCCGCCGCGAGGAGATCGCCGCCAATCCTGAAGGTTAGGACCTCTGCCCGATGCCCTGTGATCTCGTCATCCGCAACGCGACGCTGATCGCCGGCGACGGCTCGAAACCTTTCAAGGCCGACATCGCCGTCACCGGCGACAGGATCGCCGCCATCGGTCGGCTGGACGACGCGACTGGCATCGAGGAAATCCATGCCAGGGGCAAGGTGGTGGCGCCCGGCTTCATCGACGTGCACACCCATGACGATGGCGCGCTGCTGGCTCCGCGCGGGATGGAACCGAAGATCAGCCAGGGCGTGACGACGGTGATCGCCGGCAATTGCGGCGTCAGCCTGGCGCCGCTGCTTTTCGACAAAACGCCGCCACCGCCCTTCACGCTGGTCGGCGGCCGCGAGAATTTCCGTTTCGACCGTTTTGCCGACTATGTCGCTGAGTTGAAAAAGTGTGGCATCGCCACCAACGCGGCCTTGTTGGTCGGCCACACCACGTTGCGCCAGCGCTGCATGCCGGTGACCGACCGTCCGGCCAACGAAGCCGAGACGGCGGCGATGCAGGAGGCGGTCGCCGAGGCGATGGCCGAAGGTGCGTTCGGGCTCAGCACCGGCCTCGACTATCCGCCGGCGGTCAACTCCTCGACCGAAGAGGTCAAGGCGCTCGCTGCCACGGCGGCAAGCCTCGGCGGCCCTTATGTCACCCACACGCGCAACTATTTCGAGACGATGGACGAGGCCATCGAGGAAGCCATCGACATCGCCGACCATGCCGGTGGCAAGCTCTTCATCTCGCACCATCAATGCACCGGCCGCGCCAATTTCGGCAAAAGCACCCCTTCCCTGAAACGGATCGACCAGGCGCGCCAGGCGATGGCCATCGGCATGGATGTCTACCCCTACGCCGCGAGTTCGACCGTGCTTCGGCTCGAGCGCTGCGACACCGGCCTGAAGATCCTCATCACCTGGTCCGATCCGCATCCCGAGATGGCCCGGCGTGAGATCGCCGACATCGCGCTCGAATGGAATTGCAGCGAACGCGAGGCGGGCCAGCGCCTGCTGCCGGCAGGTGCCGTCTATTTCCAACTCGACGAGACGGATGTGCGCAACATCATCGCGCATCCGCGCACCATGATCGGGTCGGATGGCCTGCCGCACGACATCCATCCGCATCCGCGCCTATGGGGCACGTTTCCGCGTGTGCTCGGTCACTATGCCAGGGATGTCGGCCTGTTCAGCCTGGAGGAGGCTGTGTTCCGCATGACCGGCCTGCCCGCACGGGAATTCGGCATCGCGCAGCGCGGGCTTCTGGCGGAAGGCAATTTCGCCGACCTCGTCATCTTCGATCCGGAAACGATCATCGACACCGCTACCTTCGAGGAGCCGCGCCGGCCCGCTACTGGCATCGAGAATGTCTTCGTCAATGGCATATCCGTCTGGCGCGGCGGCAGGGCGACCGGAGCATTGCCGGGCGCGGTTCTCAAGCCCTCGGCTTCAAAAGTTGTCGGAGGCGCATGCGGTTGCGGCGTCGATCACAGCGCCTCGTAAATCCGGTCGACCGTCTCTAACGTGTAGACGAATTCCACCGGCCGCGTGCAGCGCCAGCCGTCGAAGGGCTGGCCGGCGAGCGCCTTCTGTGCCTCGGGCAGGCGCAATATGCCGCCGCCATAGAGCCGGTTGGCCATGTCGAGCATGCCGGTGCGGTGCATGGCCTCGCTCATGCTGCCGCAGGCATCCTTGACCAGCCAGACCCTGAACCCCTGATAGACCGCGTCGAACACGCTCTCGGTCACGCAGCTGTCGGTCAGGACGCCGGTCACGATCAGGTTCTCGACCTTGAGGTCGGCAAGCCGTCTTGAAAGATCGGTGCGGCGAAAGGCGCTTGGCCAGTGCTTATGGATGACGATGTCGCCGGGCTGCGCGGCCACCTCGGCGCAGATCGCAGCACCTTCGCTGCCGGCCACGGCGGAGCGGAATTCCTCGGTCAGGATTTCTTCCTGCCGCGCATAGCCGTCGCGTTCCTCCGGCTTCACCCAGGCCTGGGCATGGATGACCGGCACGCCCGCCGCACGAGCGGCTTCGATCAGCGTGGCGGTGTTGGCGAGCACCGCGTCATAGCCGATCACCGGCCAGGCGGCACCGGGGCGGTATTCGTTCTGCAGGTCGATGACGAGCAGGGCGGTCGCGGCAAGGTTCATGGCTGTCCCAGGGGATTGTCGAAGTCGGTGACGAAACGAAGAATCAGGCGGATCGCCTGATCGAGATCGGCGATCTCCATCGCTTCATGCGGGTTGTGGCTGCCGTTCTCATTGCGCACGAAGATCATGGCGGTCGCAATGTCGGCGCCGGCAAAGGTGGCCGCGTCATGCCCCGCCCCGCTCGGCACATGCGGCGACCGGATCTGCAGCTCTGTGGCAGCGCGGTCCAACCTCGTAATCAGCGCCCGCGACATGGTCGCTGGCTCCCAGGTGAAGCGTGGCCCGGCCTCGAAGCTGACACCACGCTTCGTGCTGACTTCGGCGAAGATCACGTGCAGCCTCGCCGCGATCCGTTCCAGGACAGCGGCCTCGGCGCTGCGCACATCGAGCGTGAAGCGAAGCTCGCCCAGGACGCGGCTGCCGCCATGCTGGCTCGGATCGGATTCCACCCGGCCGAAGGTGATGGTGGCTTCGTGGCCTTCGCGCTCGAGCGCGTCCCATTCCGCTTCAAGGCCGGCGACCAGATCGGCAAAGCCAAGCACACTGTCATGCCGGGCAAAGCGCGGCTCGGCGCCGGAATGGCCATAGGCGCCGAAGCATTTTGCCTCGACATAGCGGAAGCCGCCGGCAATGCCGGTGACGATACCGACCGGCGCGCCGGACGCGACAAGGCGCGGTCCCTGCTCGATATGCACTTCGATGAAAGCCGCGATCCGGCCGGCATCGATGCCAGGCACGCCGCGCCGCACGGCATCGGGGTCGAAACCCTCTTCCAACATGTGCTCGGCCAGCGTGCGTCCGCTGTCCGACCGCTTTGCGTCTAGCGCGGCCGGCTGCAGCAGGCCAAGTGCGGCCTGGCTGCCGGGATAGGACAGGGGAAACCAGACAGCCTCTTCGGCGCGGGTCGCCAGCACGATCAGGTCGCGCGGCAACTGGATGCCTCGCCCAACCAGTTCGGCCATCACCGCCAGCCCCGCCACGACACCAGCGGCGCCGTCGAAATTGCCGCCATGCGGCACACTGTCGAGATGCGAGCCGATGACAATCGCCGGCAAATCCGGATTGCGGCCCTTCAGCGTCAGATAGAGATTACCGGCGGGATCGACACGCGCCGTGGCACCGAGCTTTTCCGCTTCGTCGCGCACGAGACCATGCGCAAAACGCTCGCCGGCTCCGTAGGCGACGCGCGTGATCCCTGGCGCGTCAGTGGTGGCCTGCGCCAGCCTCTCCAGCAGATGCCCGGCCAACGTGCCGCCGGCTGTGAGGGCGGCGTTGCTCATGAAGCAACCTGCCTGGTTTGAGACTCGCCGCCGCGCAGCCGGTGTGGCGTGAGGTCGTCCAACGACACACCCTGCCTTGCGACGTCGTCTGGAAAGCCCTTGCCCGCGATCAGGCTGGCGCAGACGCGCGACAGCGCCGGCGAGGTCTTGATGCCGTAACCGCCCTGCCCGACCAGCCAGACGAAATCCGGGACCTCGTCATCCGGTCCGACCACCGGCGACCCATCGGCGACGAAGGTCCGCAAGCCCGCCCATGAGCGCGATACGCGCTGCACTTCGATCGTGGTGGCCCGTTCAAGACGCTCGGCGCCGATCGCGACGTCGATGTCCTCCGCATAGGCATCCATCGGTGGAGAAAGCGTCGCATCGGCAGGCGAGACGAACAACTGCCCGGCATCAGGCTTGAAATAGAATTCGGCGCCGACATCGTTGACCAGCGGCCACTCTGATATGTCGACACC
Source organism: Mesorhizobium sp. 2RAF45 (assembly GCF_052115225.1). Taxonomy (NCBI): domain Bacteria; kingdom Pseudomonadati; phylum Pseudomonadota; class Alphaproteobacteria; order Hyphomicrobiales; family Phyllobacteriaceae; genus Mesorhizobium; species Mesorhizobium sp. 2RAF45. The sequence continues at coordinate 22,741 of NZ_JBFRGG010000009.1, forward strand.
CGCGGGTGCTGGAATGTTGAAGGCGGTGCGGCGCTTCGGTTGCAATCCGACCGGACGCACGCCCGCCATCAAAGCGATCTCGTCGCCCCAGGCACCGGCGGCATTGACGAGCGTTGGCGCAAGGAATGTTCCCGCCGGGGTTTCGACCCGCCACTGGCCGCCTCGGCGGTCGATGGCGTTAACGCCGGCATTGGTGACGATGCGCGCGCCACGCGCGCGGGCGCCGCGCAGATAGCCTTGATGCAGGCCGTTGACATCGATGTCCATCGAATGCGGTTCGATATAGGCGCCGGCGAGATAATCCGCGCGCAGCACCGGCACGCGCGCAATCGCCTCGGCCGGTGTCATGACGACGATCGAGGGCACCAGCGCCTGCGCGGCCTCTAGATCCTGCGCCAAGAGGTCGAGCTGATCGGCGCGCGCCACGGTGATCATGCCGCGCTTGCCGAGCAGCGGATAATCGCTGAAGCCGGCCGGCGGCTCGCTCAGGAAAGCCCGGCTTGCCAGCACGATGCGGCGGATGATGCCGTTGCCGTAGTTCTCGGTAAAGCTCGCCGCCGAGCGGCCGGTGGTGTGGTAGCCGCAATGGCTTTCCCGCTCGAGCACGACCACCTTGGAAGTGCGGGAAATCTCGAAGGCGGCGCCTGCGCCGGCAATGCCGCCGCCAATGATGATGACTTCGGTTTCCTCGGCGGCACTCATATCAGCCCATCCTTCAACACGATTGCACGGTCCTGCTTTTGCGCGGCGCGGCAGGAGGCTCACCCAGGCGACCGCGGTGAGCGCGGTCGCGGGCGCCGCGGCCCTCGGCCAGGTTCTCCGCCAGCGAATTCTGCAGGGCGCAATCTCCAAGTGCGAGGTCGGTGACAAACGGCACCGGCTTGCCGGCGATCGCCATGCCTTTCAGCCGCGCCCAGACAGCGCGCCGCTTGCGCACCTGGTGCGACTGCAATTCGCTGATCTCGGCAATGCCGGTCTCGCGCTTGATCTCCAGCGCGCCGGTTTCGACGGCCGCGTCGAACAGTTCAAGGCCGCGCCTGGTGCGCACGATGATGCCGTTGAGCGCCTCGTCCTCGGCCGCCGGCCCACCATTCAGCCAGGCATCCGAAACGGCAATGTCCGCCACCTGGCCGATCGCGTCGGGACAGATCTTGCAGCGCGGCTGGATCATCCATTTGTCCTCGTCTTCCCACAGCTGCCGATAGCTAAGCTCGAAGGCGCGGCCGTCCCAGGTTTCGATCCGGTTGAGGCCGGGATTGCCGTGGCCGCGATAGCGGAACAGCGCGAGCTCGTCCTCGGCGAGGCCGAAACGCTGCAGCACCTGTTCCGATTTCGAAAGGTCCGATGCGCCGCCGCAGACGAAGGCCAAGGCATAGCGCATGTACTCGTCGACGCGCGGATCGAGCCGCGCCAGGTTGCGCACGGCGGTGATGTCGCAAGGCTTGGCAATCAGCGCGAAGGGTTCGCCGCGATCAAGGATATCGCCGAAATCCACCAGGGTCGCAGCCGGGCCATAGCGCGAGCCCGCGCCCTCGAGCATCGAAGCGGCATCGAAACTCAGCCGCGTTTCGCTGCGCATCGGCTGGGAATGTGACGCCGCGACATGCAGCACGAATTTGACACGCCCGGAGCTCAGCAGGAACTGGCCGAGCGCCGTCAGCACCCCGCCGCCGGAACCGATAAACCGCACGCTCGGATCTCCGGCGCGGCCGAGCACAAGCCTCTCGACCGGTCCCCAGACCGTTTCCATCAACGCGGTTTCGCCTGATCGGGCTGGCGGCGGACCTGCGATGCGCGTTCCCGGACAGACGGCATTGATCCGCATCAGCGTCGGCCTGTCCAGCGCCTGTCTCGCCACCGGCCGCTCGCGGCCCTCCGGCGTCATCACCATTTCGATGGCATCGGGCGTGGCTATCGAACGGCAGAGGCCGCAGCCGATACAGAGTCCATTCTCGACGATCTCGCCGAGTGACAGCGGATGGGCCGCGCGCGGCATCGTGTCCTGATTGGCTTCGAGGAGGCCCATCTCGCTCGATCTCAGACCGGTTCCGAAATGCGCCGGTACTGGTCGGGGCGGCGATAGAGCGCGAAGTTGAAATTCACCTTCCGGCAGGTCTCGATCAGATCGAGATCGGCGCGATGGACGATTATCTCGTCGTCGAGCGACATCGCCTGCGCGGCGATCTCTCCGGTCGGCGCGATGATGCAGGATCCGCCGATCAGTGCCTGGCCGTCTTCGAGGCCAGCCTTGGCGGCCGCCGCCACCCACAGCGTGTTCTGGTAGGCGCCGGCCTGCATCGGCAGATGGTTGTGGAACATTCTCAGATGCGCCAGTCCCGGCGCTTCGTCGAGAAGCAGCGGCGTGTTGTAGCCGAGCAGCACGACCTCGGCGCCATTCAGGCACAGCATGCGGTAAGTCTCCGGCCAACGGCGGTCGTTGCAGATCGCCATGCCGACACGGACGCCGCGATAGTCGAAGACGGGAAAGCCGAGATTGCCGGGTTCGAAGTAGCGGCGTTCGAGATGCGTGGTGGTGCCTTGCTCCGGCTCGCTCGACCCCGGCACATGCATCTTGCGGTAGCGCCCGATGAAGCGCCCGTCCGGGCCGACAAGGTCCATCGTGTTGAAATGGCGCGTGTGGCCGTCTTCCCTGGCGATCTCGCAATAGCCGAGCGCGAAGCCGACCTTGAGGCGCGCGGCGGCATCGTAGAGGCGCTGCGTTTCGGGGCCTGGCATCGACTGTTCGAAGAAGGCGTCGATCTCCGCCTGGTCGTCAATGCGCCAGCGCGGAAAAAAGGTGGTCAGCGCCATCTCGGGAAATACAGCAATCTCCGCACCTGCGACTGCGGCCTGTTCCAGCAGATGGACAAGGCGATCGACTGTTTCGGCACGCGAGGCGCTGCGCTGTATGGGTCCGGTCTGGGCAACCGCAATAGTCAGGCATCGAGCCATGGCGTCGTCTCCTCGACTGGTTTTCGCGAAAGAGCCGGATCGGCGGCGGTGCGCGCTACGAATTGTCCGAACCCCGGCCGCACCTGGAGCTTGCCGTCCACGACCACCGGCACGCCGCGCACCAGCACGGTGGTCGGCTTGCCGGTCACGCTCCTGCCCTCGTAGGGCGTGAAGTCGACGCGCGAATGCAGCGTCTGATGCCCGAGCGTCCAGGTCGCGGTCGGATCCCACAGCGCCAGATCGGCATCGAGGCCGACCGCTATCCGCCCCTTGGCATGGGCCAGACCATAGATCGCGGCGGCATTGCGGGAGGTGAGATCGAGATAGCGGTCCAGCGTCAGCCGGCCGGTGAGCAGCCCTTCCGAGAAGAGCAACGGCAGACGAGTCTCGATGCCGGGAATGCCGCTCAGCGTGGTGGTGAAGGCGGGCGTCTGCGACCGCGCGATCTTGTCGGCGAAGAAATAGGGCGAATGGTCGGAGGACCAGAGATCGATGCCGCCATCGATCAGCGCCTGCCACAGATGCCGATGGCTGCGCGGCGAACGCGGCGGCGGCGAAAAGACAAAACGCGCCGCATCGATGGCCGGGCGGTCGAGGTCGGCTGCGCCGATGAACAGATATTGCGGGCAGGTCTCGGCGATAGCGCCGACGCCGCGCGTCCTCGCTCGCGCCACCTCCTCGGCCGACTGCCAGGACGAGACGTGGACGATGGTCATGCGCGCGCCTGTCATCTCGGCGAAGGCCAGCGCACGATGCGTGGCCTCGCGCTCCATCGTCTCGCTGTGGGCAACGGCATGGTAGCGGATATCGGTGCGGCCGAGATCGATCAGCCGCTGGCGTGTGCGCCTTATCGCGGCATCGTTCTCGGCATGGACCATGACGATCCAGCCAAGCCTGTGGGCAGTATCGAGCACCCTGAAGAACAGGTCGTCGTCGACGGCAAAACCCTGATAGGTCATGAACAGCTTGACCGAGGCGATGCCGCGACCGGCAAGTTGCGAAAGCTGTTGTTCTACATCCGGGCCGGTGCCCATGGTCACCACAGCGTGCAGCCCGTAGTCGATCACCGCGCGGCCTGTGGCGCGATCGAGCGCTCGATCAATGGCGCCGACAGTGCTCATCTCCGGACCCGGCATTCCGAACGGGACGATGCATGTCGTGCCGCCGAAAGCCGCCGAGATGGTGCCGGACTCGAAATCGTCCGCATTGCCGGCCCCGCCCCAGACCGGCTGGTCGAGATGGCAATGGGCATCGATGCCGCCGGGCATGACCCAACGACCGCCGGCGCCGATCACGGATTTACCGGCCAGGCTGGTGCCAATAGCGGCGATGCGGCCGTCGTCGACGGCGATCTCGCATTCGGCCCACCCGTCGTCGAGCGCAACGCGTCCGCCTTTGATCACCAGCTCATGCATTCGGTTTTCCCACCCCAAACGGCGTCAGCCGACCGCCGCCGTGACCATGATCTCGACGCGATACTGGTCGCCGGCAAGCCGCGCCTCCACCGTCGCGCGCACCGGCATGGCGCTGCGATCGATCCAGGCATCCCATGCCGCATTCATCATCTCGAAGTCGGCGATGTCGCGCAGCCAGATCTGGGCGCTGAGAAGTTTCGACTTGTCGCTGCCGGCCTTGGCCAGAAGGGTATCGATCTTGCCGAGGATCTGCCTGGTCTGCGCGGTGGTGTCGCCGGAAAGGTCGTCCGCCGTCAGGCCGGCGACATAGACGGTACCGTTATAGCGCAGCACCCGGCAGAAGCGTTGGCCATTCTCAAGGCGTTCAATCGTCATCTCCTGGTCTCCTCTCGATCTTCGGCAGGCGACCTATCGTAGGGAGCGTGCAAAAGGACTGTAAAGGCTGTCGCACGGCACAACCCTGTTTTCCGCAACTGGGATGGCCAAAAAAAATGACGCCATAGCCGTGTCAATCTTCGCTTGTGGCATGCATGGCGAGGTGTAGCTTCCCTCAGGGAGAGCAGCCGCCGGCCAGCGTGACTGCCAAGGGGAGCCGTCGCAATGCGTAAAAGTCCGGCGTCGGTCAGTGATCCTGCTTGCGATCTCCGGCGCCCGTCCTAGCCGGCCGACGGCTGCATTCATGGGATCGATCGCTCAATCCGCGATGCGCTTGTGGCGGAATGCCGAGCGCTCCCGTGCCACGCTGCCGATCATGGCAAGCGTCTGCCTCGCCTGTATCGGCAGCGCCATGCTGACGACCGCTGTCTCGTTCCACCTCGGCAAACCCGGCGTCGACCCCGACATCGTGCAGATCGTGCTGACCGCCTATCCGGTCGGCTTCCTGATCGGATGCCTGATGACGCGTCCATTGGTCGCCCGCTACGGCCATGAGCGGACCTTCCTGCTGATCCTGACGACAGCGCTGCTGTCGGCCCTGGGCTTCGTCTTCACCGACTTCATGCCGGGCTGGTTCTGCTTCCGGCTGCTCGGCGGCATGTCGATGGCGTCGATGTTTGTCGTCTGCGAGAGCTGGATCAATCTCTATGCCGAACAGCACAATCGCGGCGCGATGTTTTCGATCTACATGCTGACGACGGCGATTGCCGTGCTGCTCGGCCAGATCCTGGTCGCGCTGGTCGGTCCACAATCTCCGCATCTGTTTCTGGTCGCGACCGCGACGGTCCTTCTGGCCTTCACGCCCAACTTCGCGGGGCTGCGCTGGCCGACGCTGCCTCCTGTGCCGGCCGAGCCGGCGCCCGCGCCCGGGGCGAAGACGGACAGGCGGCTCGGACCGCTGGCGCTTTTCAGGCTGGCGCCGGTGACCGTCGTCGCCATTTTCCAGGCTGGCATCACCAACATGAACATCTTCGTGCTGACGCCTCTTTACGGCACGCAGATCGGACTGTCGGCGGCGGCCACGGTTTGGCTGGTGACCACGATAAGCATCGCCGGCATGCTGGCGCAGACCCCGGTCGGCTGGCTGTCGGACCGGTTCGACCGCCGCCTGATGCTGCTGGCGCAAGGGCTGGTGTCGGTGACGGCCTGCGCCGCGATCGCATGGGTCGGCACCCTGTCGGTGCCGCTGCTGTTCGTGCTGTTCTTCCTCTATGGCGCCACGGCGCTGACGATCTATCCGGTGGCGATGGCCTTCGGCGCGTCTCAGCTTCATAGCCGGCACATGGTCGCCGCCTCCGGCACGCTGCTTCTGCTCTACTCGATCGGCAATGTGGCAACGCCGGGTGTCGCCGCGGGGTTGATGGCGCATCTTGGGCCTCCCGCCATGTTCCTGCTGCTCGGCGGCGGCGCTGCCCTGGTCACGCTCGCGGCCTGCTACAATCTTCTGCGCCGGCCGGTCACGGCACCGGTCATGCAAAGCGCCGAGGAACGGGTTTGAGGTCGCCGCGATGAACCGACTGCAAGGCAGCGTTGTCCTGATAGCGGGCGCCGCAAGCGGCATTGGCGCCGCCATTGCCCGACGCTGTGTTTCGGAAGGCGCCAGCGTGGTCTGCGCCGACTATGATCTTCTGCCGGCGACACAGCTTGCCGGTATACTTGGTCCTTCGGCTGCCGCCTGCCAATGTGACGTGACCGACATCGGTTCCGCCCGGGACGCCGTCGAATTCGCGAGACAAAAATTCGGCCGGCTCGACGGGTTGGTGCACAACGCTGCCGCGCCGTCGACGAACGCCACCGTCGTCGATCTCGACGAACAGTCCTGGCGCCGCGAACTCGACGCCAGCCTGACCGGCGCGTTCCTGATAAGCAAGTACGCGGTGCCGTTGATCGCCGCGGGTGGCGGCGGGTCGGTGGTGTTCATCGGATCGCAGTTCGGACGGGTCGCGACGACCAGGGCCGTCGCCTATTGCGCCGCCAAGGCGGGGCTGATCCATCTTGCCAAGGCGATGGCGGTCGACCATGCGCCGGATAAGGTGCGCGTCAACAGCCTGTCGCCGGGCGCGGTGGCGACGACGCGCCTGTTGCGCAGATTTCCGGACTTCGAGGCGGCCAATGCAGGTCTCGGACCCGCGCATCTGCTCGGCCGCATCGCGGAGCCGGATGAGATCGCCGCGGCGGCTGCCTTCCTTTTGTCATCGGATGCATCCTTCGTCACCGGATCCGACATGCTCGTGGACGGCGGCTATGCGACGCGCTGACCCTCATCGTTCAACCACCAAGGAGTTCGCATGACGCTACTCGTCACTGGAGGCACCGGCTTTGTCATGAGCGTGGTCGCGCGCGCCTGGCTCGACCGCGATCCGCAAGCCCGGGCCGTGATCCTCGACCGGTCCGGCCTCGACACGGCGGCCGAAAAGCATTTCGCCCCGGTACGCGACCGGCTCACGGTGATCGCTGCCGATGTGCTCGACCCGAAGGCCTGGTCCGCGACACTCGACAAGCATGGCATCACGGCAATCGTGCATGGCGCGACGATCACGCCGATCTCGCGCGGCAGCGCCTCCGAGGCAAAACGCCAGCCAGAGGCGGAAGACCCTGCCCGCATCGTCGACGTCAATCTGATGGGCACCGTGCGAGTGCTGGACTGGGCGCGCACGAGGCCGGAGGTAAAGCGCTTCGTCTATGTCAGTTCCGGCTCCGTCTACCGTCACAATGGACCCGACTGGGGCGGCGAGCCGCTGCCGGAAGACGGCTATGTCGCGCCGCTGACGCTCTACGGCATCTCGAAATTCGCCTCCGAGATGGTGACCAACCGCTATGCCGACCTGTTCGGCCTGTCGGCTGTCTCGGTGCGGCTTGCTTCGGTCTACGGCCCGATGGACCGCGCGACCGAGAGCCGCAACTTTCGCCATGTTCCCAACCGCGTCGCGCATATGGCTCTGGCCGGCGAGACGATCAGGCCGAACAGCCTGGAGCCTGTCGGCGACTATGTCGCCTCGACCGACGTTGCCGACGCGATCCTCGCGCTGATCGATGCGCCGCGCCTCAACTACCGCCACTACAACATCGGCTCCGGCTCGAGCCAGAGCATCGGCGAGATCATCGGCTGGGCAAGGGAACGCGTGCCCGGACTGAAGGCCGAAGTGACATCGGGAGAAAACGCCAACATCGTCCAGGATGTGAGACTGAAAGGCGGCATGTGGGGCGCGTATGACATCGCCCGCATCCTACGCGACACCACATGGCGGCCGCGCCCCGGCAAGGAAGCCTTCCACGCCTACATGGAYTGGATAGAAGCCAACGAAACGAGCTGAGAGGAACTTGCCATGACGCCGAGCGCTGCCTCGCAACCGACCCAGCCGAGGGATTTCGTCGGCTATGGTCCGCGCCCGCCCTTCATGACCTGGCCCGGCGGCGTCAAGCTCGCCATCAACCTCGTGCTCAATTACGAGGAAGGCTCGGAGTACTCCTGGCTGGAGGACGGCCGAAACGACAATTGGGGCGAATACAATCTCACCTCCAGCCCGCCGGTGCGCGACCTCGGCACCGAGACGCATTTCGAATATGGCAGCCGCGCCGGTGTCTGGCGGCTGGCACGGCTCTTCGATCGCTACGACATCCCGATCACCATCTCCGCTTGCGCGGTAGCGCTGGACCGGAACCCGCCCTTCGTCGAATGGATGAAGACGCGGCGGCACGATCTGCTCGGCCACGGCCTGCGCTGGATCGACTACACGACCATGGAGCGCAGCGAGGAAAACCGCCACCTGCATGAAGCGATCGCGCTTTACCAGAAGCTGCTGGGCAGGCGCCCCCTCGGCTGGAACTGCCGCTCGCTGCCCAGCATCAACACGCGCGATTTGCTCGTCGAGGAAGGCGGCTTCCTCTACCACTCCGATCCCTGCAACGACGACCTGCCCTATTTCCTCGATCATCGGGGGACCGAGATCCTGGTCGTGCCCTATTCCAAGACGCTCAACGACAGCCGCTATCTGGTGGCGCCCGGCTACAGCAATCCGCGCGACTTCGCCGAGGATTGCCGCTCGGCGATCGATTACATGCTCGACGAGGCGGACGAAACCGGCGGCCGCATGCTGACGATCGGGATCCACGCGCGCTGGATGGGCCAGCCCAACCGGGCGTCCGGGCTGCGCGAGGTGATCGAGCATGTGAAGCAGAACCCGGCCGCTGCCTTTATGCGGCGCGAAGACATTGCCCGGTTCTGGCTGGACAATCATGCCGGCTTCGAGCGGCGCGGCTGACAAGAGCAACGAGAACGGCGACATGTTCGAAACGCTGATCCGGGGAGCCACCATCGTCAACGCCGAAGGGTTCGAGCGGCGCGACGTGGGCATCACCGACGGCCGCATCGTGGCAATGATAGCGCCCGGCGAGACGGCTTCGGCCAGGACCGTTGTCGATGCGGCCGGTGCCTATCTGCTACCCGGCTTGGTCGACGCGCATGCGCATCTGCGCGAGCCCGGACTGACGCACAAGGAGGACTTTTCCTCCGGCACGCATGCCGCGGCCCTTGGCGGTGTGACGACGGTGCTCGACATGCCGACCGACGAGCCGTGGACGGCCACGGCCGAACAGCTTGCCGACAAGATGGCGATGACCGATGGCCGCATCCATGTCGATGTCGGCTTCCAGGCCGTGGTCAGCAGCGACCTGTCGCACGTCTCAGGCCTGCTCGATCTCGCGCCGGTCTCATTCGAACTGTTCACAGCCGATGTGCCCGATGACTTCCTGTGCGCGACGCTCGACGCCGTGGCCGAAGCGTTGAGAGCTTTCGTCGGCAGCGACACTTTGATCGGCATCTCGCCGGGCGATCAATCGATCCTGACCGGCAGCACACTGCGTGACCGCTCCGGCACCATCGCCGCCTTTCAGGCCAGCCGGCCGCCGCTGGCGGAGGCAAGCGGCATCGCCCGCGCGCTTGCCGCCGCCGCCTCGGCCGAGACCAGAATTCACGTCCGCCAGGTCAATTCCGAACTCGGCGTCGAGGCGTGGAGCCGGCTGCGCGGCATGGCCGACGCCAGCGTCGAAACCACGCCGCAGAACCTGTTCTTCACGGCGCAGGATTACGAAACACAAGGGGCCAATCTGAAGGCCTCTCCGCCCCTGCGTTCGCCGCATGATGTCGACGCGCTGCGCGCGGCGCTGAGCGCCGGCCTGATCGACATCATCGCCACCGACCACGCGCCGCATGCACCGGCCGAAAAGGCCGCGCGCTATGCTGCTTTCGCCGACATTCCGGGCGGCATGCCTGGGCTGCAGACGCTGCTTCCAACCGTGCTGAGGTTGGTCGAGGAAGGGCTGATAGCGCTGCCGGATGTGGTACGCATGTGTGCCAGCAATCCAGCCGAGCGCTTCGGCCTCGGCCGGCGCAAGGGACGGATCGCCACCGGCTACGATGCCGATATCCTCATCCTCGATCCCCGCCAGTCGAGCACGATCGCCAATGCCGATCAGGTGTCGCGAGCGGGCTATACGCCATTCGACGGCTGGACCGTCCAGGCACGGCTGGCAAGCGTCTTCCTGCGCGGTCGTGAGATCGTGCGCGAGGGAAAACTGATTGGCCCGAGCGTTGGAAATATTGTCACCCGGGAAAGCTGAGGACCATGCCCCTGCTCACAGACAAGACCGCCATCGTCACCGGAGGCAGTTCCGGCATCGGCCGCGCGATCGCGCTGAAATTCGCGGCCGAGGGCGCGAACGTCGTCATCGCCGACACGGTCGAGCAGCCGATCGAGGGCGGTGAGAGCACCGTGGAGTTGATCCGCTCGGCCGGCGGAGCTGCCGTTTACATCCGGACCGACATCTCCGACTGGAGCGCCGTCGATGGACTGGTCGGTGCGACGGTCACGCAGTTCGGACGGCTCGACGTGATGGTCAACAACGCCGCGATCTACACCAGCACCAATCTGATCGACACCACGCCGGAACAATGGCAGCGCGTCATCGGCGTCAACCTGACCGGATTCTTCTACTGCTCGAAACGGGCGGTGCTACAGATGCTCGCCCAGGCGCCGGTCAACGACGTGCGCGGCCGTATCATCAACATCTCCTCGCAGCATGGCATGGTGGCCTGCCCGGGCGACTTCCCCTATTCGGTGAGCAAGGGCGGCATCGTGCAGATGACACGGCAGATCGCCGTTGACCACGCCGACGACCTGATCGTCTGCAATGCCATCGCACCCGGCAAGATCATCACCGGCAAGCCAGGCGTTGCCAACGACCCTGGCGCGCTCGACTATTCACACCGCCGCACGCCTTGGCCGCGGCTCGGGCATCCGAATGACGTGGCAGGTGCCGCACTGTTCCTTGCCAGCGACATGGCAAGCTACGTCACCGGCATCAACCTGATGGTCGACGGCGGCTGGATGGCGGGCTGACCGAGGAGAACCACATCCGCCCGTGCCATAAGACGCGTTCGCTGTGCTTTCCCCAGGACTGGTTCCACAGTGCCGTCCGCCCGCCGAGGCTTGTGCATCGCTAGCTATTCCCCGCGACAGAAACGGTGGATGCGGTTTATCGAGATGCCTCCTCGCGGCCTCGCTTCAGCGCTACCCCTCCGCTACCAGAGCAAAACAAAAGACTTAGAGGAGTTCGCCTTTTCCGTGAGACGGTGAACTGATCCAGCGTCCATTCTTCAGGTCATCGGCGGGCGCTCAAGAGGTCGGTGCAGCGGCCGCAACCAATCCGGCTTGCTTGAGATCAGCCCATAGCTCCGACGGAATATCCTCCCGCAGATAGGCCAGATTCTGCCTCAATTCCTCGGCAGAGCGGGCGCCCGGGATGACACTCGACACCAGGGGATGGCCGAGCGGGAACTGCAGCGCCGCCGCCGGCAGGGAAACCTTGTGGCTGGCGCACACCGCCTCGATGCGGCGGACGCGTTCGAGCACCGGCTCGGGAGCCGGCCTGGTGTTGAAGGTCGCGCCCTTGACCGCGCCCGTCGCCAGGATGCCGGAATTGTAGGGGCCGCCGATAATGATCCTCGTGCCGCGCTGTTCACAGAGCGGCAGCAGGGTCGCCAGTGGCTCCTGTTCGAGCAACGTGTAGCGGCCGGCGAGCAGGAAATAATCGAAGGCGCCGGCAACGACGAAATCGGACAGCATCTGCCATTGGTTGATGCCGACGCCGACCGCCTTGATGACGCCTTGCGAGCGAAGTTCGTCGAGCGCTGGATAGGCGCCGTCCATGGCTTCCCGGAAGCGGCTCCGGGCATAGGGATCCTCGCCGGGGCCGAAATGAATGGCCTCGTCGGGATCGTGGATCGAAACCATGTCGACATAGTCGGTGTCCAGCCGCTTCAGCGTGCCCTCGAGCGAACGCATCACCGCATCGCGCGAATAGTCGAACTCGGCGCGGAAGGAGCCGGGCTGGTCCCACAGCGCCGGCTTCAATTCTTCGGGCGGGATCGGCACGAGGTCGTAGCCGATCTTCGACGAGATGACGATGTCCGCGCGGGGCAGCGACTTGATGGCAAGGCCCAGACGCGTCTCGCTGACGCCAAAGCCATAGACAGGTGCGGTGTCGAAATAGCGGATGCCATTGTCATAGGCCGCCTGCACAGTCTTCACCGCCGCATCGGTGTCGACGGCGCGGTACATGTTGCCGAGCCCCGTGCCACCGAGCCCGATCGTCGTCACCTTCAGGCCGCCCTTGCTAACAGCCCTGAATTCGATTTCAGCCATTTTCTCTTCCTGTAATCCCTGATCGTCCATTTGTGCCGCCCAGAAGGCCGCCTTCGCGCCATGAGGCCGCAGAGGGCCGTCCTGAACTCGGCGGCGAAAAAGCATTGACACAAAAGTTGTCATATAACAATGTAACCAGATGACAAATGTAGCGATGCCTACAAAGCGACAAGGGAGGAACGCATGGACGACGAGACGAAAAATCTGATGGAGATGGTGAATGCCGGCATCAGCCGGCGCAGTGCCTTCGCACTGGCCGGGAAGCTCGGCCTCGGTGCCGCAGGCCTCGCCAGCGGACTGGCAGGTGCAGGTCTGGCCGGCGGCATCAGTGCCGCACGAGCAGCCGATTCATCGCCCGGCCTGCCGAAGAAGCCCTACAAATTCCACTTCGTCTGCCACGTGACGCTCGACCAGTTCTTCACGCCAACGGTCTACGGCATCCAGGATGCCTGCGCGGCTTTCGGCTGCAGCTATCAGTGGACAGGTTCGCAGAAGAACGTCGTCTCCGAAATGGTCAGCGCCATGCAGACGGCGATCGCGCAGAAATCGGACGGCATCGCGGTGTGCCTGGTCGATCCGACGGCCTTCGACGCCGCCACCGACATGGCCGCGCAGGCGGGTATCCCGGTCGTCGCCTTCAACGCCGACGTGCCGGTCGGCAGCCCCAACAAGCGGCTCTCCTATGTCGGCCAGCCGCTCTATCAGTCCGGCTACAACTCGGCGCTGAAGTGGCTGAAGCTGATCCCCAAGGGCGGCCATGTCATGCTGTCGATCGGCGTGCCCGGCTCGCTGAACACGCAGCCGCGTCTCGACGGCTACATCCAGGCGATCAAGGACAGTAACAGCGGCGTCACCTACGATGTCGTCAACACCGGTCCGGATCCGGCAACCGAAATCTCGCGCGTCGAGAGCTATTATCTCAGCCACAAAAACGTCAACGGCCTGTTCGGCACCGGCGGTTCCGACACCTATGCCTGCGGTTTCGTGTCCAACAAATACGGCCTGGTGAAGGGAGGCGGCGCGGTGGCCGGCTTCGACCTGTTCCCGCAGACGCTGGACTTCATCAAGGCCGGCGACGTCAACTTCACCACCGACCAGCAGGCCTATCTGCAGGGCTTCCTGCCGGTGCAGCAGATGTATCTCTACAAGCTCTCCGGCGGTCTCGTCGGCCCGGCCAACAGCGACACCAGCCAGGCCTATGTGACGAAGGACAATGTCGACGCCTATGTCGGCAAATCGCGCTTCGAGGGCCGCAGCGACGTCGAGCCGACCTGACACGGTCAACCCTGTGAAACGCCTGCCCTCGCCGCGTCATTTCGCATGATGTGGCGGGGGCGGCGCCGGCTGCCGACCTGGCTGCTTTCGCCTCATCGCAAATCCTCTTCTTCGCCCAAAGTTCGAAATCAAGAAGAAGTTCGAAATCAGGAAGACAAGAGTGCCGCCCACAGAAACCAAGCCCGCGAAGAAGACCGGCGTCAAGGTCCCGCACACGATGACGGAGAGGCTGCTGATCCTGCTTTCGCGCTATCGCGAGGCCAGCATCGCCGTCGTCGCCATCGTGCTGGTCATCTATTTCCAGTTCGGCAGCGATGGCGGCTTCCTGTCGCCGCAATTCATGAGCGTGGTGCTGCGCGACACCGGCCGGCTCGGCCTGATCGCCGCGGCGGAAGTCATGCTGATGATCACCGGCGAGATCGACCTGTCGCTCAGCGCCATCTTCTCGATCGCCCCCTATGTCATGGCTCTGCTGTCGGTCACCTATGGTGTGCCGCTCGCCGTGGGTGCGCTGATCGGCGTGCTGATCGGCATATTGGTCGGCGCCATCAACGGCATCATCACCGTGCGCTTCAAGGTGCCGTCGCTGATCACCACCGTCGGCATGCTGTTCTTCCTGCAAGGCATCGTCGTCTCAATCTACAACAGCCAGCCGATCGTGGCGCCGATCGAGCAACCCTTCAACGCCATCTTCGGACAGAGCCTCTACCAGCCATCGGATGCGCTCTTGTCCTGGCATGGCATCACCGCCTTCACGCCCTTCCTGTGGGCGGCGGTGCTGGTGCTGGTGCTGGCGCTGGTTCTGAACCGCACCACCTTCGGTCTGCACACCATCGCGACGGGCTCCAACATCATCGGCGCGCGTGAGATCGGCGTGCGCACCGACCGCATGAAGATCTACAATTTCATGATCGCCGGCGGCTTCGCCGCCTTCGCCGGCATCATCAACACCGCGCAGTTCACCTCGGCTGATCCGCAGGCCGGCAGCCCGTTCCTCACCTTGCAGGCGATCGCCGCGGCGGTCATCGGCGGCACCTCGCTGCTGGGCGGCTCCGGCACGGTCATCGGTGCGCTGATCGGCGCCTTTGTCGTCGCCTCGCTCAACAACGGCCTGGTGATGATCGGCGCGCAGGCCACCGTATCCGACATCTATCTCGGCGCCGCCATCATCGCCGCCATGATCCTCTCAATCCAGGTCGACCGCCTGCGCACACGGAGGCGCGTATGAACACGCAAGATATTCCACCCCTCAGCAAGGATTCGCCCGTCGTGCTGGAGATGTCCAACATCTCCAAGAGTTTCGGCGCGGTCACCGCCCTCGTCGACGTCTCGATAAAATTGCGCCAGGGTGAAGTCCTGGCGCTGGTCGGCGACAATGGCGCCGGTAAATCGACGCTGATCAAGATCCTGTCCGGCTTCCACCAGCCCGATACCGGCACGATCGTCTCGCAAGGTAAGGAGGTGCGTTTCGCCTCGCCGCGCGATGCGCGCGCCCAAGGCATCGAAACCGTCTATCAGGACCTGGCTCTGATCGGCGACCTCAGCGTCTTCCACAATATGTTTCTGGGCCGCGAGTACCACAAGCGCTTCCTTGGCCTGAACCTGCTAGACAACAGGAAGATGCGCGAACAGGCGCAGCTCTATCTCGATACGCTCGGCATCTCGATCCCCAGCGTCAACAGCACAGTCGATCTCCTGTCGGGCGGGCAGCGCCAGTGCATCGCGGTCGCCCGCTCGATCTATTCGTCACCGAAGATCCTGGTGCTTGACGAACCGCTGGCGGCACTGGGCGTGCGCGAGAGCGCGCATGTGCTGGGCCTGATCCAGAATTTGCGCCAGCAGCGCCAGGTCTCGGTGATCCTGATCGTCCATAACTACAACCAGATCTTCGAAGTCTGCGACCGCATCAACTTCCTGCATTCGGGCGAGGTCGCGCTGGACGCGTCCACCGCCGACACCAGCGAGGAGGAGCTGATCCGCATCGTCAAATCGGGCCTCGGCCGCAAGGCGATCGACGCCGCCGCGGCTGAAGTGCGGCCGGGCCTCGTATGAACCTGCCTCGCGGCTGAACCAATCCCCGCCGGCCCGACCACCATCGGCCCGGCCCCTCGCACGGAGTATTCGTTTTGACGTTCTCACCCACCGAACTGACCAGATCCCTTGGCCGCGGGCTGCTGTCCTTTCCGCTGACCTTCTTCGATGATGACGGCGGCTTCAACGAAGGCGGCTACCGCGCCCATGTCGCCAGCCAAGGCGCTGCCGGCGCCAGCGGGCTGTTCGCCGCCGGCGGCACGGGCGAATTCTTTTCGCTGACGCTCGAGGAATACAAGCGCGTCGTGCGGGCGGCGTCTGACGAGGTGCCTGATCATTTGCCGCTGCTGGCCGGCGTCGGCTACGGCACGCATATGGCGGTCGAGTTCGCCAAGGCCGCCGAGGCCAATGGCGCCGACGGGTTGCTGGTGCTGCCCCCCTATCTGGTCAAGTCGGAGCAGGAGGGCCTGCGCCGGCACCTGACCGCCATCTGCCGCTCGGTCGGCATCGGCGTGATCGCTTACAGCAGGGACAATGCCATTCTGACACCCGAGACGCTCGAGCGTGTGGCTCAGGATTGCCCTAATTTGATCGGCTTCAAGGACGGCGTCGGCGACATCGAGTTACTCACCGCCACGCGCTACCGAATGGGCGACCGGCTGGTCTTCATCGGCGGCATGCCGACGGCCGAGGTCCATGCGAGTGCGGCGGCCGCCATCGGCATGACGACCTATTCGTCGGCCATCTACAATTTCGCGCCCGCGATTGCGCTGCGCTTCTTCAATGCGCTGCGCGCCGGCCACAAGACGGAAGTCGACGACCTCATCCGCTCGTTCTTCCTGCCCTACCTCGCCATCCGCAACCGACGCGCCGGCTATGCCGTGTCGATCGTCAAGGCCGGTGCGCGCATCGCCGGCATCGATTGCGGCCCGGTCAGGTCGCCGCTTCTCGACCTGACTGATGATGAGGAGCGGCAGCTCGCTGATCTCATGCAGTCCTGCGAGATGCCGGTCGCGGAGCTGGCGTAGGACGGGATGATTTGCTGGAGTGGATCGAAGACCCGAGTTGACGGCGCGCTACGATCGGGCCGAACCGTCGACCATGCGGCGATAGCGTTCCCGGCCAGCCTCCAGATGCTCGCGCAAGGTGAAGCGGGCGGCTTCGACATTCTGCCGCTCGATGGCCTGATAGATGCGGCGGTGCTCCATCTGGACCTGTTCCAGATAGTGCCGCCGCTGCTCCGGCGTTTCGTCGCGCGGACGCATCAGCTGGCGTGGAATGACGACAGGGCCGAGAAAATGCATGAAGCGTTCGAAATAGGGATTGCCGGTGGCCGAGGCGATCGCCCGATGGAAGGCAAAATCCGGCTCGATGGCGCTCTCTCCCGCCGCGATCGAGGCATCGATGGCGTCGAGGCAGTCGCGCATGCGGGCAAGGTCGTCGTCGCTGCGTTTCTCGGCGGCGATGCCGGCGGCTTCCTGTTCCACCGCCAGCCGGAGCTGCAGCACGTTCTGGACTTCGGTCAGCGAGTGCAGCTCGTCGGAGACGATGCGAAACGTGGTGTTGGCCTGATGGTCGGCGACGAACACGCCAGAACCCTGGCGGCTGACGACGAGCCCTTCCGATCGAAGAGAAGCCATGGCTTCGCGGATCACCGTGCGGCTGACACCGAATTGCGCGATCAGTTCCTGCTCGGTCGGCAGTTTCTCACCGCTCGTCATATGGCCGGCACGTATTTCGCGCGCAAACCAGTCGGCAACCTGCGCCGTGCGGCTGATCTGCGGGGGAAGGCCAAAGGAACGTTTCATCGCCACCAAGCAATAAACGAACCGCCGTCCTTGGCAACCGATTATTTATACGGTGATATGATGAAATTTGCGGAATGCTCGCTACGACCAGTCTTCATTCGCCTTGCCATATCAGCGCGAACATGTCCGCGGTCTCAGCGAAAGGACTGGATGTGATGCTGACCGACAAACCGGTCCTGTTGACCGGAGCCTCCGGCACGATCGGGCGCCTGCTCTCAGTCCGGCTGGCGGCGCTGGGCTGGACCTTGCGGCTCACCGATGTCGTGCCGTTACCGATCTCGCTGCCGCCAAACGCAAGCTTCACCATCGCCGATCTCGAGGATCAGCAGGCGGTGAACGATCTGGCGGAGGGTTGCGGCCTGATCCTGCATTTCGGCGGCATCTCCACCGAGCAATCCTTCGAGACCGTGCTTGGCCCCAATTTTCGCGGCAGCTTCCACATCTACGAGGCGGCACGCAGCCAGAAGGCGCGCGTGGTCTTCCCGTCTTCGGTCCATGCGGTCGGCCTCTACGAGCGGACGCAGATCCTCGATCAGGACTGCCTGCTCAGGCCCGACGGCTATTACGGCCTGTCGAAGGCCTATGGCGAGATGCTGGCGCGGCTCTACTTCGACAAGCATGCGGTGGAAAGCGTGCTGATCCGCATCGGCTCGGTGCTGCCCGAGGTGCCGGACGAACGCATCCTGTCGACCTGGATTTCGCATGACGATTTCGTGCGGCTGATCGAGCGTTGCGCAGCGGCGGAGCGGGTCGATTGCTCCGTCATCTGGGGCCAGTCCAATAACAGCCGCGGTTTCTGGCGGCATGATGCCAGGGACAAGATCGGCTGGACCCCGCTCGACAGTTCAGACGACCAGGCCGAACGCGTGCGCGGCAAGGTGACGGACAATCCCGTGGTCGAGCGCTACCAGGGTGGCAAGTTCATCGTGGCGGACTACAGCCGCACCGACTTTCCGCCACGTGAGATGTTTGACGACTAGGCCGTCGCCGCAGACAGCGGGCCGCGCCCGGCGATTAGATCCGCCGCCTTCTCGGCAATCATGATGACCGCGGCGTTGGTGTTGGACGACACAATGCTTGGCATCACCGAGCTGTCGCAGACACGCAGGCCTTGCAACCCGCGCACACGAAGCTCGGGATCGACGACGCTCCCGGCATCGCCGCCCATACGGCACGAGCCGACCGGATGATAGGCGCTGCGCCCATGTTCGCGGGCGAAGGCTTCGAGTGCGGCACGTCCCTGCATGGCCGCGCCTGGAAGATGCTCGCGGCTGATGTATTTTGAAAAAGCTGGCTGCGACAGGATCTCGCGGCTGATCTCGATGCCGTCGATGGCGCGCTCGAGATCGTAGCGCTCGGCGAAGGGGTTGGGGTCGATGACCGGCGCATGGCGCAGGTCCGCCGAGCGCAGCGTGACGCTACCGCGCGAGCGGGGGCGCACATGGTAGGAATTCAGTGTGCAGCCATTGCCGCCGGGAACCGAGCCGATGCCTTCCTCGACGCCGGCGCCGGGCAGGAAATGGAACTGGATGTCGGGCGTTTTCTGCGCGCGGTCGCCCCACCAGAAACCGCCGGCTTCGACGATGTTGGAGGCCACCGGCCCCTTGCCGAACAGCGCATATTCGAGGCCCGCGACGGCCTGCCAGCGCTTCGTCTTGTAGCGATCGATGCCATGCGGTCCGTTGAGCTCGGCGACGACGTCGACATCCATGTGATCGTGCAGGTTCTGGCCAACGCCGGCGAGATCGCGGACCACCTTGATACCGTGCGCGCCGAGATGCGCGGCCGGGCCGATGCCGGACAGCATCAGCAGTTTCGGCGAGCCGATGGCGCCGGCGGTGACGATCACCTCACGCTCGGCGCGCAAGAGTTCGGTGCGGTCCTTGACGATGACCTCGACGCCGATGGCGCGGCCGTTCTCGACGACGATGCGGCTGACCGTGGCGTCGGTGCGCAGCGTCAAATTCCGACGGCCAAGTGCGGGCTTGAGATAGGCGACGGCGGTGCTTGAGCGTTTCCCCTGACGCGTCGTCGTCTGATAGAAGCCGGTGCCTGCCTGCTCGCCAGCATTGAAATCGGCCCTGAACGGAAGACCCGCCTGCTGCGCCGCCTTGACGAACACCCGGGTCAGCGGATGCGGGGCGCCGCTGGAAACGCCGAGCGGGCCATCGATGCCGTGCTCACGACCCGCGAAGGTGTCGTTGCCCTCGGAGCGGATGAAGTAGGGCAGCACCTCGGCGTAGCTCCATCCCGTACAGTCATCATCAGCCGCCCAGCCGTCGTAATCCTGCGGGCAACCGCGCGTGAACACCTGGGCATTGATCGAGGAGCCGCCCCCCAGCACGCGCGCCTGCGGATAGACCATGGTGCGGCCGTCGATCGCCTTGCCGGGGGCGGTATCATAGCCCCAGATCAGCGGCCCCGACGTCATCTTGAAGAAACCGACCGGCAGATGGATGTAGCGATCGGTGTCAGGCGGGCCGGCTTCGAGCAAGGTGACGGAAACGTCCGGATCCTCGCTCAGCCTGGCGGCCAGAATGCAGCCGGCCGAGCCGCCGCCGACGATGATGTAGTCAGACATTCTCACTCCCTTGGCAGCGCGAAATCATCGCCCTGCTCTGCTCTGCGCAACGATCTCAAGTCGCTTGTGCCGCGTCAAGAGAAAGGGTATGGTTATCGTGTTGAAGGGTTGTCGTACAAGTGGAGGAGCTTGGCAACCCATCGATCGGAGGCCCGGCCGCGCTCCCCGCGCATGCCGCCGGGCGGGAAACAGATTTTCAATCGGGAGGTTTGAATATGAAGGACAGGACAGATCTTACGCTTTCGGTCAGCCGCCGGACGCTGATGATGGGCGCCACCGCCGGCGTGGCGGCGCTCGCCATGCCGAGGGTCTTACGCGCCCAGGAAAAGCCGACGCTGGTGACGTCGATCCGCTCGCTCTCAAACCCCTATCACGCAGTGTGGAAGACCGGGGCCGAGGCCTACGCCAAATGGGCCGGGCTCGAACATGTCACGCTGGTCTCGGAAGGCAACAGCGAGAAAGGCATCGCCGACATCAAGGCGATGCTGGCAAAGACTGGCGGCAACATGGTGCTCAATTCCGATCCCAACGACACGCCGGATGCGCGCCCTATCGTCGAAGCCTGCGCCAAGGCCGGCGCCTATGTCGTGACGCAGTGGAACAAGCCGGCGGATCTGCATCCGAAGGACTTCAACCCGAACTATGTCTCGCACATCGAGTTCGACGGCATCGCAAGCGGCAAGACCATTGCCGAGATCCTGTTCAAGACCATTGGCGGCAAGGGCGGCATCGTCGCGCTCGGCGGCCTGATCTCGACCACGGCGGCGATCGAACGCAAGAAGGGCCTCGACGCGGCGCTGGCCGCCAATCCTGACATCAAGCTGCTCGACTTCCAGGTCGCCAACTGGAAATCGACCGAGGCCTTCGACCTGATGGGCAACCTGCTCACCCGCTTCGGCGACGACATCAAGGGCATCTGGGCCGCCAATGACGACATGGGCTCCGGCGCGCTCGAAGCGCTGCGCGCCGAAAACCTCGCTGGCAAGGTGCCGATCGTCGGCGTCGACGGCATCAAGACGGCGGTTGATGCGGTGCGCACCGGCGAATTCGCCTGCACCGTCACCTCCGATCCGTTCTGGCAAGGCGGCATGGGTCTCGCCATCGGCTACAACGCAAAGATCGGCAAGTTCGATCCGACCAAGGAACCGCCGGAACACCGTGAATTCTACGGCAAGGCGGTGCTGATCTCGCACGACAATGTCGAGGAATATTACAAGACCAATGTCGACGCCAAACCGGAGATCGACTGGAACGATCTGTGGGGCCGGGTGACCGGAGCCATCCGCACCTGACCGCCGGGCGGGCCGCTGCTCCCTGGCGGCCCGCTCCCCTTTTCAGCAGACGGGAAGCGGTTTCTTGACAATCCATACAGAACCCCTGAAGTCCGTTTCGGACATCGAGCGGACAACGCTTATGACATTGATCCCCGGCCGTATCGCCGCTGTGTTCGGTGGCAGGCGCTGGCGCAGCCTGGCGCCGCTGGCGGTACTGATCGTGCTCTGCCTACTGATCGCCATCGCCAATCCCAACTTCATCGAGCTGCGCAATCTGGTGCGGCTTGCCAACTCGGCCGCCGTGCCGCTGACGCTGGCGATGGGGCTGACCTTCATCATCCTGATGGGCAGCATCGACCTCTCGGTCGAGGGCACCCTGTCGGTGTCGGCCATGGTTGTGGTGCTGCTCGCCGCCAATGATGCGAACGGCAACGATTATGGCTGGTGGGCGGTGCTCGCCGCCGTGGTCGCCGGCACCGCAATGGGTTTCGTCAGCGGGCTCATCCAGACCATGCTGCGCATCCCCTCCTTCATGGCGACGCTCGGTATGTGGTTCATCGGCCTTGGCCTGTCGGTCTATATGCTGGGCGGCTCGGCGATCCGGCTCAACGACGCCTCGATCCGCGACCTGGCATTGCACCGTTTCCTTGGCTTGCCAGTGGCGGTCTGGGTCGCGTTCGGGGCTTTCCTGCTCGCCGCAATCATCCAGTATCACACCAAGCTCGGCCGCCACATATTGGCGATCGGCGGTGACGAGGATGTGGCCAAGCTCTCCGGAGTGAACGTGACCCGCGTGCGCATCACCGCCTTTGCGCTCGCCGGTTTCTTCTTCGGCGTATCAGGCGTACTTGCCGCCGCGCAGCTTGGCCAATCGCATGCGGTCATCGGCGACGGCAGGCTGTTTGCTGCGGTCACCGCCGTCGTCGTCGGCGGTACGGCGCTGACCGGCGGCGAAGGCGGCGTCGTCAACACGCTGATCGGCGTCTTGATCGTCACCGTGCTTGCCAACGGCATGATCCTGCTCGGCATCTCGCCCTATATCCAGCAGACGGTGCAGGGGCTGATGATCATCGCCGCGGTAGCGCTGTCGCTCGACCGTGTGCGCCTCAGGATCGTCAAGTGAGCGCCATGCTGAACGCGTCCGGCATCATCAAGAACTTTCCCGGCGTCCAGGCGCTGCGCGATGTCTCGATCGAAGTGCGGCCCAACGAAGTGGTCGGCCTGATCGGCGAGAACGGCGCCGGCAAATCGACGCTGATGCGCGTGCTGGCCGGCAGCTACCGGCCTGACGGCGGCAGCCTGACGCTGGACGGCGAACAGCTTCGCATGCGCAGCCCACGCGACGCGGCCAGGCATGGCATCGGCATGGTGTTCCAGGAACAGTCGCTGGTGCTCAATCTGACGGTCGCCGAAAACATCTATCTCGGCGAGGAAGACCGCTTCACTCGCTTCGGCCTCGTCAACTGGCGCGCCATGAACGCGGCGGCGCGCCGCCAGTTGGCCAAGATCGGCATCGACATCGATGTCACGGCGCGCACCTCCGAACTCACCTTCGCGGCGCGCCAGATGGTCGAGCTCGCCAAGGCGCTAACCTTGGAGGAAGTGGTCGAACGGCAGTTGCTCATCCTGCTCGACGAACCGACCTCGGTGCTCAACGCCGCCGACATCGAGGTGCTGTTCGCGCGCGTGCGTTCGCTCAAATCGCGCGCCAGCTTCGTCTTCGTCTCGCACCGTCTTGACGAGGTGCTGGCGATTTCCGACCGCGTCTACACGATGAAGGACGGCGCGGTCGTTGCCAAACACCGCGCGGCCGAGGTCACGGCGCCGGAGCTGCACGAGATCATGGTCGGGCGCGGCCTGCAGGCGGAATATTACCGCGAGGCCCGCCAGCTTGCGCCGCGCGACACGGTCATGGTCGAGGCCAAGGGATTGGGCGCCAACGGCGCCTATCACGGCGTCGACCTCAATATCAGGGCCGGCGAGATCGTCGGCATTGCCGGCGTCGTCGGCTCCGGCCGCGAGGAGGTCACGCGCACCATAGGCGGCTTCCTGCAGCATGATGCCGGCGAGATGAAGATCGCCGGCGACACGGTGCGCTTCGCCTCACCGGAACCGGCGGTGCGCAAGGGTATCGGCTATGTGCCGCGCGAGCGCAGGCTCGAAGGGCTGGTGATGTTCTTGTCGATCGCGGAAAACATCTCGCTCGCCGATCTCTCCAGCGTCATGCGCCATGGCGCCATCGACTATGGCAAGGAGCGTCGGCTGGCCGCCGACTGGATCAAACGGCTGCGCATCAAGGCGCCCGGCCCCGATGCAGCCTGCCGCAAGCTCAGCGGCGGCAACCAGCAGAAGGTGGTGCTGGCGCGCTGGATGACGGCCGGCTCGCGCATCCTGGTGCTCGACCACCCGACGCGCGGCCTCGATGTCGGCGCCAAGGAGGAAGTCTACGAACTGGTGCGCGATCTCTCCGCGCAAGGCGTGGCGATCCTTTTGATCTCCGACACGCTGGAAGAGACGATCGGCCTGTCGCACCAGGTGCTGGTGATGCGCGACGGCGAGATCACCGCGCGCTTCGACGCCAGCCCGGGCAAGAAGCCGAACCAGGTCGATTTGCTGCGAGCAATGGTGTGAGCCGATGAACGAAACGTCCATCCGACAGATGTTCGAAGGCAAATGGACGCAAGGCGCCATTCCGCTGGTCCTGCTTGTCGCGCTTCTGCTGATCATCGAGATCGCCGCGCCCGGCTTCCTGACCGGCGAAACCGTGTCGCTGCTGTTTGCCAACACCGCCGTACTGTTCATCCTGGCGACCGGCGTCACCTTCGCCATCCTGCTCGGCGGCATCGACCTGTCGATCCAGGCCGTGGCCTCGCTGGCCAGCGTCATCCTGGCGCAATTGCTGCCCTCGCTCGGCCTTGCCGCCTTCTCGGTGGCGATCCTGTCGGGCCTTGCCTTCGGCACGCTGAGCGGCATCGTCCATGTCAAGCTGCGCGTCCCGTCCTTCGTGGCGACGCTCGCCACCGGCGGCGTGGTGACCGGCCTGGCGCTCTGGGTCTCCAACGGCCGCGCCATCACCATTGAGGAAGGTGGCCGAGAAAACACCGCCTGGATCAACGCCGCGGTTGCCGGCGTGCCCGTGGTGGTGCTGATTTCGGCGGTCATCGGCATCGCCGCCTTTCTGGCGCTCCGCTACACGCGTTTTGGCCGCCAGGCGATCGCGGTCGGCGCCGGCGAGCCGGCCGCATGGGCGGCAGGCATCAATGTCGACCGCACCAAGATCATCGCTTTCGCCGCTTCCGGCATGCTGGCCGCTGTCGCCGGCGTGGTGCTGGCAGCACGGCTGTCGAGCGGCTCGCCGGTGCTTGCCAACCAGCTTTTGCTGCCGGCCATCGCCGCCGTCATCGTCGGCGGCACCGCGATCACCGGCGGGCTGGGCGGTGTTGCCCGCACGGCAGTCGGCGCGCTGATCATCTCGATCGTGCGCATCGGCATGACCTTTGTCGGCGTCAACATCTTCCTGGAAAACATGGTGTTCGGCGCGGTGCTCATCGCCGCCGTCGCCATCACCATCGACCGCAGCAAGATCGCGGTCATCAAGTGACAGATCGATCCGCACCGCCTCCCAAGCCAGCGCGGACAGGACGGGGTCGCATCACAAGCCCGATGCGACCCCGCTTGCTCGGGTCACATCGTGTCGAGGCCGATCAACTCGATCTTGTAGCCGTCCGGGTCTTCGACGAAGGCGATGTGCGTGGTGCCGTGCTGCATCGGCCCGGGCTTGCGCGGGATCTTGGCGCCGCGCTTTTCGAGCTCGGCGCAGACGGCGTAGATGTCGTTGACGCCGAGCGCCAGGTGGCCGAAGCCGGTGCCGATCTCATAGGGCTCTTCCCTGCCCCAGTTCAAAGTCAGCTCGACGACGGCCTCCTTGTCTTCCGGCCCATAGCCGACAAAGGCGTTGGTGAACTTGCCGCCGGGATAGTCGTCACGGCGCAGCAAGGTCATGCCGAGAACCTCAGTGTAGAAGGCGATCGACTTGTCGAGGTCGAGCACCCTGATCATGGTGTGCATATAGCGAAAGCCCGGGGCGTCGCTCATTGGGAAAGTCCTCCGAATTCAGGGATTTGCTGGTCTGACCATCCACATCAAACAGCTGGTTGGAACATGACCTCGCTTGATGTTCTAAATCAGGGTTGTATGATAACACGACAAGAACGGTGGTTGTCCAGTCGTTTTCCCCAGGGGTGCAGAGTCAATTCATGAATGCCGTGCCGCCCTCCTCCGCATCGCTGATCGCAGCCCTTGCCGGCGTGCTGCCTGATGGCGGGCTGCTGACGGCGGACGAGGACCTGGCGCGCTACAGCCGCGACTGGTCCGGCGACCATTTCGGCCGGCCGCTGGCGGTGGCGCGGCCGTCCACGGTCGAGGAGATGTCGGCGCTGATGCGGTTCTGCCATGCCGAGCGCATTGCGGTCGTGCCGCAAGGCGGCCTGACCGGCCTCGTCGGTGCCGCAGTAGCTGCCGATGGCGGTGAGATCGTCATCTCATTGGAGCGCATGAACCGGATCCGCTCGATCAGCCCGATCGACTTCGCCATGGTGGTCGAGGCCGGCTGCATCCTCGAGGACGCCAAGCGCGCGGCGGAAGAGAACGACTGCCTGCTGCCGATCACCTTCGGCGCGCAGGGCAGCTGCCGCATCGGCGGCAACGTCGCCACCAATGCCGGCGGCTTCAACGTGCTGCGCTACGGCATGACGCGGGACCTTGTGCTCGGGCTCGAAGTGGTGCTGGCCGACGGCCGCATCTGGAACGGGCTGAAGGTGCTGCGCAAGGACAATCGCGGCTACGACCTCAAGCAGATCTTCATCGGCTCGGAAGGCACGCTCGGCATCGTCACCGCGGCCGCGCTGAAGCTGTTTCCCAAGCCGACGCAGATCGAGACCGCACTGGTCGGCCTGCGCTCCGTCGAGGACGCGATGGCGCTCTATGCCCGCGCCCGGCGCGATTGCAGCGACCTTCTTACCGCCTTCGAGCTGATCCTGCGCGGCGGCATCGAGATCACCATGCGCGAGGGCAAGGATTTTGCCGACCCGCTCGACAAGCCCTACCCGGCCTATGTGCTGATCGAGGTTTCCTCCGGCGGGCTGATCGACCTGTCCGCCATGCTGCTGGGGTTCCTCGGCGGCGCCGCCGATATCGTCGAGGACGGCCTCGTCGCATCGACGCGGGCGCAAGGCGAGCGCCTGTGGCTCTACCGCGAGATCATGGTCGAGCGGCAGGGCCGCGGCGGCCGCTATCTGCGCACCGACGTTTCGGTCCCGATCTCGAAGCTCGCCGATTTCGTCACCGACGCGCTCTTCGAATTGCAGCGGGCGCGCCCGGACGCGCTGGCCGTCACCTACGGCCATGTCGGCGACGGCAACATCCATCTCAATGTGGTGCCACCGGAAGGCATGGGCGCGGACGCGATCGAGCATCTGTTCGAGGAGGCGGAAGGCGAGATCTTCGCCGTCGTCGACCGCTATGGCGGCTCGATCAGCGCCGAGCACGGCATCGGCCGGGTCAAGCAGAAGGCGTTCCTCGAACGCATCGACCCGGTGACGCTGGACCTCGCCGCGGGCATCAAGGACGCGTTCGATCCCAGCCATATCCTGAGCAATGGCCGCATTCTGGCGTCCACATCCGCCGTCGACTATAGGTGAGCGATGACGCTGAAACTCGACAAGGTCAATCGTGGTCCACACCTCTCCACTCTGGTGGCGAGTTCCATCTCGCGCGAGATCGCGCAGGGGCGGCTGAAGCCAGGCGACCAGTTGCCGACCGAGCAGGCGCTGGCGACCACCTTCGGGGTGAGCCGCAACGTGGTGCGCGAGGCGATCGCGCGGCTGCGCTCGGAGGGCCGCATCTGGTCGCAGCAGGGACGCGGCGCCTTCGTGGTGGAGAGCACCAACCCGACGGTGCTGACCATCGACTATGAGGCGCTGCAGCGCGCCGATTCCTTCCGCAACCTGTTCGAGCTGCGCGGCATCCTCGAAGTGCAGGCGGCGGCCCTTGCCGCCAAGCGGCGCTCGGAGGCCGATCTCGCCGCGATGGGCGCCGCACTCGCCGGCATGCGCGCCGCCCCCTATGGCAGCGTCGCCTGGCTGCGCAGCGACCTCGAATTCCACCGCACTGTCGCCGAAGCGACGCGCAACAGCTATATGGGCCAGTTCCTGGTCTTCGTTTCCGAGCGCGTGCGCGAAAGCATCCTCGCCGCCGGCAACCAGCAGAAATCCGACGATATGGCCCGCATCACGCTCGGCGAACACGAGCGCATCCTGTCCGCCATCCGTGCCGGCGACGCCGAAGGCGCGCAAGCGGCCATGCGCGACCATCTGGCAGGCGCGGCGCTGCGGGTGGGATTGCATGATGCGGAGGCGGCGGAGCCGGTAGCGCCGGCGCAGGAGGTGCCGTCTCCGGTGCGGCATTCACGATTGAGGAAGGCTGTGCGCGGGCGGGCTGGGGGATAGCGGTTCGTCCTAGGCGCCATTTCGTCCGAATTTTTCGGCTAGTCGCCGGTTCGCTCTCACGGCAGAGTGTGGCCATGTGCAACCTCTATAACATCACCACATCTCAAGAGGCCATCCGCCAATGGACCCGGACTCTGCGGGACATCCTGGGCAACCTTGAGCCGTCCATCGACATCTGTCCCAACCAGCCCGGCCCGGTGGTGCGCCATGAGCAAAATAGGAATGAGTTCCTCGCCAAGTCAATTCGCCCTTGACATTTATGTTCCCTTTTTGTTCACTGTGGCCATGAAGCGTTTGGAGTACTAGCCATGGACCGCATCGTGACACTGAACAGTCGCCAGGAGGCCGCTCTCCAGGCTCACGCCGAGGATTTCATCGCCGTCCACAAGGGCGATGTGATGAAGGCGCTCAAGGAAATGATCGTGCTCAACGGGCATCTTCAGGAACGGCTTGATGCACTCACCACCCCTCGCCGCGCGACACGCTAGGAGGGACCGCTATGGGCACGATGCACTTTGACGACGAAGCGAAAGCCGAGCTCCATTCGGAAGCCGTGAAGCTCATCGCGCGCTACGACAGTCCGCTTGAGACCGTGAAGGCGCTCATGGCCTATAATTGCGAGCTAGAGACCCAGATACTCGCCATCGCCCACCGGCATCCGGGGATAGTGTCAATCGGCTACGATCCTACTCCGCCCGTGCTGGGGTGATCGCTGGTAATTGGCTGCAATAATCGGCCCTGCCGTCATTCCGCCGGTGGCTCCACCAGCGACACCCCATTCAGCCCCGCGACAATATCCGACAGCGCCGGCACGAACTTTTCGCCGTGGCCGGTGGCGACCGCCGTCGCAAAACCGTTGCGCACCACGGCGCCCACCGGGTTCGCAACGCCCGCCGCCTGGGCGAACGACGCGAGATAGGTCATGTCCTTCAGCGCGTTGGCGATGGCGAAGCGTTGGGCGTTTTCGTTGCGGTTAAGGACGAAATCGAAGAAGGCCTGGTAGAAGCCGCAATCCATGCGGCTGCCTGATATGACGCTGTTGAATATCTGTGGCGTCAGGCCAGCCTTGGCGCCCAGCGTCAGCGCTTCCGAATAGATCGCGGAATAGCCCATCGAGACGAAATTGTTGAGCAGCTTCATGGTGTGGCCGCTGCCGGTCGGGCCGGTGTGGATGATGCGCGCGGCCAAGGCTTCGAGCACCGGGCGGGCACGGGCGACGGCTTCGGCCGCGCCGCCGACCATGACGTCGAGCTTGCCTTCCGCCGCTTCCTTGGGCGTGCGCGCCAGCGGCGCGTCGATCAGCGTCACGCCAAGTGCTGCGAGTTCGGCGGCAAGTGCTGTCGTGGATGAGGGATTGGAGGTCGAGCAGTCGATGATGAGCAACGGTGTGCCGGCCGCGGCAAGGCCATTGGGGCCTTTGACCAGCATTTCCACCTCGCGCGAGCCGGTGACGCACAGAATGACGATGTCGCAGGCGGCGGCAAGGTCGCGCGGGCTTACCGCCTCGGTGGCGCCGGCAGCGATCAAGCGTTCGGCGGCGGTGCGGCTGCGGTGCACGCAAACGGTCAGCGGCCAGCCCTTGCGCAGCAGATTGTCGGCCATGCCGGCGCCCATCGCGCCCAGGCCGATGAAGCCAATGCGTTCTTTCATGCGAAACCTCCTGTACCCGTGCCGGCGGGCTCAACTTTCGTCACCTTGCGGCGGGCACCTGTCGATGCAATCTTCCGAAGCAGAATCGGCCTTTGCCGAAGAACCGGACCGGAGCCCGCGCGATGGCGGAGACCACGCTTTTCGATGCCATACCGCAGGCGCCCAACCTGCGGACCGGGCTCGTCAACACGCTGATCGCACAGATCGAGTCCGGCGACCTGGCGCCCGGCCAGAGGCTGCCGACCGAGCAGGAGATCGTCGCCGCCACCGGCGTCAGCCGCACCGTGGTGCGCGAAGCTCTCGCAGCGTTGCGCGCCCGGGGGCTGATCACCACGCGTCAGGGCCTCGGCGCCTTCGTCGCCAAGGATCCGCTGCCACGGACCTTTTCCATCCTGCCCGACGATCTCGAATCGATCGACGAGGTGCTGCGCGTGCTGGAATTGCGCATGGGCATCGAGGTCGAGGCGACCGGCCTTGCCGCCGAGCGGCGCAGCGAGGCGGCGCTGGCGCAGATGGGCTCGCGGCTGGACGCGCTGGAGGCGGCGGTGCGTGCCGGCGGATCGGGCTCGGAAGAGGATTTCGGCTTCCACCGCGCCATTCTGGCGGCGACCCAGAACCCCAATTTCACCCGGCTGTTCGACACGTTCGGCAGCGCCATGATCCCGCGCCAGTGGACGCGGCTCGACCGGATGACGGAGGCCGACCGGGAAAAATATCTCGAGCGCATGCAGCGCGAGCATCGCGCCATCCTCGCGGCGATCGAAGCCCGGGACGTCAACGCGGCGCGGCGCGCCATGCGCAGCCATCTGGCCAAGAGCTACGCCCGGTTCGAGGATCTGCGCGACAAGGCCCGCCACGACTGAGTGCTCGCTCATGCGGGTGCCCCAGCCACACCGCCGAGATAGAGTTCGCGCATCAGCGACATGTCGCTGAGTTCCTCGATCGGTCCTGAAACGACGATACGGCCGTTCTGCATGAGATAGCCGCGCGAGGCGACGGCGAGCGCCAGGCCGGCGTTCTGCTCGACCAGCAGCACCGAGGCGCCGAAGCGCGCGCCGATATCCAGAATGATCGCCTTGATCTCCTTGACCAGCAGCGGCGACAGGCCGAGCGACGGTTCATCGAGCAGCAGCACGCGCGGCCGCGTCATCAGCCCCCGTGCGATCGCCAGCATCTGCTGCTGGCCGCCGCTCAGCGAGCCGCCCCGGTCGCGGCGCTTGGTGGCGAGGATCGGAAAGAAGGCGAGCATGGTCTGGAAGTCGGCCTCGACGGCCGCCTCGTCGCGGCGCGCATAGGCGCCGAGGCGCAAATTCTCCTCGACCGTCATATCGACGAAGATTTTTCTGCCCTCCGGCACCAGCACGACGCCGCGTCTCGCCATCACATCGGCGGCGGACCCGGTGACGTCGGCGCCGTCGAAAGCGATGTTGCCCGCGCGGGGTTTGATCAGCCCGGCGATGGCCTTGAGCAAGGTCGATTTGCCGGCGCCGTTGGGCCCGAGAATGGTGACGATTTCGCCTTCGGCCAATGTCAGCGAGACGCCGCGGTTGACGATGGTCGGCCCATAGCCGGTGACGACATCGGAGACGGCGAGCAGGTTCACAGATCGCCTCCGAGGTAGACGTCCAGCACCTTGGGATCGGCAAGCACCTTTTCGGTCGGCCCGTCGGCGATCTTGGAGCCGAAGTCGAGCACGGCAAGGCGCCGGCACAGCATCTGCATCAGCTTCATGTCGTGGTCGATGACGCAGACCGTGATGCCATGGCCCGGCAACTGGCGAACAAGGCCGACAAGGGCAGAGGTTTCGCGGTCGTTGAGGCCGGCGGCCGGCTCATCGAGCAGAAGCAACGACGGCCGCGTGGCCAGCGCCAGCGCGAGGCCAAGCAGGCGCAGGCTGCCGAAGGGCAGAACGCCGGCCTTTTCGCCGCCGAGCGCGCTCAAGCCGACGAAATCGAGCAGCGCCTGCGGCGTCGGCCAGGGATTGGCGGCGCCCCCTGCCCGCCTGTGCTCGCCGGCGATCTGCACATTCTCCAGCACGCCAAGCCCGGCAAAGGCCATGGCCTGCTGGAAGGTGTAGCCGATGCCCGCCCGCGATATGGCGTGCGGCGCCAGACCGGTGATGTCGCGCCCGCGAAACAGCACCGTGCCGCCGCTTGGCTTGTGGACGCCGGTGACGACGTTGAACAGTGTGGTCTTGCCGGATCCGTTCGGGCCGACGACACCGAGGATTTCGCCCTCCTCGACGGCGAGGTCGACGCCGGCAAGAGCCGTGACGCCGCCGAACTGCTTGCCGAGGCCGCTGATCGCCAGGATCGGGCTCATTGCCGCGCCTCCGAGGGGGCGGCATCGCGCTCCGCCTCCTGTTTCGGCTTGCCCGAAAATGCCACGCGGAGTGCTCGGACGATGCCACCGATCAACCCGTCGGGCAAAAGCATGATGACCGCGATCAGGCAGACGCCGTAGACGATGCGCGACTGCACCGGATCGAGGTTGAGCACTTCCGGCAGGAAGGCGACGAGGATGCCGCCGGCCAGCGGGCCCTCGATCAGCCTTGCCCCGCCGATCATCACCATCAGCGCCAGGTAGATGCTGGGGAAAGACGAGAATTGCGAGGGCGAGATGTGGCCGAGGAAATAGGCCAACAGCACGCCGGAGATGCCGGCAAAGACGCCGCTGACGACGAAGGCGCCGATCTTGTGGCGGCCGACATTGATGCCGAGCGAGGCGGCCAGCTTTTCGTTTTCGCGGATGGCGCGCAGCGTGCGGCCATAGGAGGAATGGATGATCGCCCAGCTCGCCACCGCCGCTGCCGTGACGAAAGCCACCACCATCAAATAGTAGCGCGTCAGATCGCTCATGTCGGCGCCGAACAGGGTGACCGGACCGGCGATGTCGAGCCCCGTGGCCGCACCGGTATAGTCGCCGCCATTGGTGAGCACGATGGCGAGCAGCTGGCCGAAGGCGAAGGTCATGATGACGAAGTGATGGCCGCCGACACGCAGCGAGGGAATGCCGACGATCATGGCGAAGACGGCACTTGCCAAGGCGGCCACCGGCAGTGCCGTCCAGAAGCCGACGCCGAAGTCCCGCGCGAGGATCGCCGCCGCGTAGGCACCGACACCGACCAGCGCCGCATGCCCCATCGACAGGATGCCGGTCTGGCCGAACAGGACCGACAGGCCGTAAAGCGCGATGACGTTGGTGCCGGCCGAAATCGCCAGCGACAGGAAGCGGTTCGAGGGCGAAAACAGCGGCACCGCCGCGATCAGCGCCAGGATGACCAGCACCGGCAGCAGCGACCGCAACGCATTGCCCGTCTTCATGACGCCATCCGGGGTCCGCTGGTGCCGCCGAACAGGCCGTGCGGCCGCACGATCAGCACCAGGATCATCAGCACGAAGGAATAGGCGTCGGTCCATTGCGAGAAGCCGTAGCCGGCGCTGAAGCCTTCGACGATGCCAAGGATGAGGCCAGCGGCGACGGCGCCATAGATGTTGCCAAGCCCGCCGATCAGGGCCACGGCGAAGCCTTTCATCACCATTGTGCCGCCGGTGAACGGCGTGATGGGGAAGAGAGCGATCAGCAGCGCGCCGCCGAGCCCGGCCAGCGCACTGCCGAGCACGAAGACGCCAGTGATGTAGCGGCGCACCGGAATGCCCATCAGGGCGGCGGTGTCGCGGTCCTCGACGCTGGCGCGCAGCGCGCGGCCATAGCGGCTGGCGGTGATCATGCGGAAGCTCAGCGCCACCACGGCAATGGTGATCAGAATGACCATGACGCGGACCGATGCGATGCGCACGCCGCCGACCTCCCACACCGTGGTCAGCGGCCGCGGAATGCTCTTCTGGTTGGGATTCCAGAACAGCACGACCACATGCTGCAGCACGACGATGAGGCCGAGCGAAACGATGAAGCCGTTGGTCGGCCGCTCCAGCGTGAAGCGGAACAGGCCGCGCTCGAGGATATAGCCCATCAGCCCGACCGCCAGGATCGCCAGCACCACAGCAATGGGGAAACCGAGGCCGGCGCTGACGGCGAGCCAGGTGACGATGCCGCCGATCATCAGGAATTCGCCATGGGCGAAATTGATGATGCCGGTCAGGCCGAAGATCAGTGTCACGCCGATAGCGATGAGCGTGATGACGCTGGCGATGGAAAGGCCGTTGAGGATTTGCTGGATGAAAATATCCACGGCGATCGAGACCTGTCTTGAAAAAAGGGAGTTGGCGGCTGATGCCGCCGCCAACCCTGGGATTAGGGGCTTAGCTCTTCGGCGCTTCGGCCGGCGGCTGCTGCATGGCGCAGGAGATGGCCCCGCCAGGTGCCGCGGCGCAGACTTCCGTTGCATGGGTGACCTGATGCGTCGGATTGAACGTCAGATCATCCGAGACGACGCCCTGGTGGTGGAGGCTGAGCAGCGCCTCGACCGTCTTGTCCGGATCGAAGCTGTCGGCCTTCTGCCAGGCTTCGACGAGGAAGTGCACATAGTCATGGTAGAGCAGCGACACCGACGAGGTCACGCCGTGCGGGGCGCCGGCGGCGAAGTAGGCATCGAAATAGGCCTTGGCCTTCGGGTTGGAGGACTCGCCCCAGCACACCGGCACGCAGCTCATCGCCACCGGTACGTCAGCCGAAAGCTGCTTTTCCTTCCAGATGCCGGGGTCGACGCCGAACAGGAAGTAGCTCTTAGCGGCGCCCAGTTCGAGCGCCTGCGGCAGTGCCGTCAGTGTTGAATCGCCATTGTACCAAAAGTGGATGATATCAGGATTGAGGCTCTTGGCCCGGGTCAGGAAGGGCGAGAAGTCGGTCGTGTCCGGCGGATAGAAGATGATGTCCGGGACATCCTGCCCTTCGGCCTTCAGCGCCTTGTAGTAGTAGGACGACAGGAACTGGCCGGTGGCATCGTTGCCGACGATCATCACCGACTTCTTCGGCTTGAAGCCAAGCAGCGGTTCGAGCAGGGACAGCACGCCGCGCGCGGTCGATCCGGAGCGCTGGAACTCCTGCGGTTCGGACTGGAAGAGATAGTGATCCTCGCCGCCCGGCTTGACGCTGTCGGGGTTGAGGATTTTCGCCAGCGTCGAATTTCCGGCGAAATGGATGATCTTGGCCGGCTGCGTGATCTTGGCCATGGCCAGCGTAAAGTCATGCGTTTCCGAGCCGAAGATCGCCTGCACCTTGACGTCGCGCACCAGTTCCTGGGTGGCGGCGATCGCGGTGGCGATATCGGTGCGGTCGTCGCGCTTGACCATTTCGAGCTTGTAGGTCTTGCCGCCGACCTTGAAGCCGCCGGCATCGTTGATCTGCTTGACGGCAAGGCCGACGCCCGCCGGCAAGGTATGGCCGGCGGACACGAACGAGCCCGATTCCGCCGCGACGACGCCGATCTTGACGATGTTGTCCTCGGCAAACGCCGGATGAGCGAACGCGCCAAGGCACAAGGCCGCCGAGGCGGCCAGTTTAAGCACGGTTTTCAATTTGAGATCCTCCCGACTCCAAATCATTGCAGTCTTACCGGGTTGTCATACAACCCTGTAATCTGGTAAATCTTACGGACGGGGATGTCAATCGCATTGCCATGCGATAAGGCTGCCCGAAGATCAGAATCGCAGAGCCGGAATTGCCGGCGAAGCCGCAGTCAGGAACAGCAAGATGCAATCACGGAAATTCGGCCGCACCGGCAGATCAGTCAGCGAGATCGGCTTTGGCGCCTGGGCGATCGGCGCCGCCTGGGGCGAGGTCAATGACGACGATGCGGTCGCCGCCTTGCACGCGGCACTCGACGCCGGCGTCACCTTCCTCGACACCGCCGATGTCTATGGCGATGGCCGCTCGGAGAAGCTGATCGCCAGGGTGATGAAGGAGCGCGGCGGCGAGCGGCCGTTCATCGCCACCAAGGCCGGACGGCGGCTGCCGAAGCAGACCGTCGAAGGCTACAGCCTGGAAAACCTGACCGGCTGGATCGACCGCAGCCTGAAATATTTGGAGACCGACACGCTCGACCTGGTGCAGTTGCACTGCCCGCCGACCGACCTCTATTACCACCCGGAAGTGTTCGAGCGCCTCGACCGGCTCGTCGAGCAAGGCAAGATTCGCAATTACGGCGTCAGCGTCGAGCGTGTCGAGGAGGCCCTGAAGGCGATCCAGTATCCCAGCGTCGTCAGCGTGCAGATCATCTTCAACGCCTTCCGCCAGCGCCCGGCGGAACTTTTCTTCGCCGAGGCGAAGAAGAACGATGTGGCTGTTATCGCCCGCGTGCCGCTGGCCAGCGGTCTGCTGTCGGGCAAGTTCAAGGCCGACAGCAAATTCGAGCCCACCGACCATCGCCTGTTCAACCGCAACGGCGAAGCCTTCGATGTCGGCGAGACGTTTTCGGGCGTGCCCTATGAGGTTGGGCTCGCGGCGGTCGAGAAGATCCGGCCGCTGGTTTCGGGCGACGCGACGATGGCGAAATTCGCGCTGCGCTGGATCCTGATGTTCGACGCGGTGAGCGTGGTCATTCCCGGCGCCCGCAATCCGGCGCAGGCGCGTTCCAATGCCGAAGCGGCGGTGCTTGCGCCATTGTCCGATGATCTTATGGGCAAGGTGAAGGCCATATACGACCAGGACATCAGA
Organism: Mesorhizobium sp. 2RAF45; assembly: GCF_052115225.1. Lineage (NCBI taxonomy): Bacteria > Pseudomonadati > Pseudomonadota > Alphaproteobacteria > Hyphomicrobiales > Phyllobacteriaceae > Mesorhizobium > Mesorhizobium sp. 2RAF45. The sequence goes on from NZ_JBFRGG010000009.1 coordinate 58,986, forward strand.
CCCTACGTGCACCAGCGCTGGTGATCGTCGACGCCATCGAGCCGGCCGCCCTTCCATCTGCCTCCGACGCCTCCCGTCACAATTCGCGAGAAGCCACCGCTACCTGATTTGACCGTCACGGCAGTCGGTCGGCGTGCCGGCGGCGGCTCGGCGAAACCGATAGATGCCCGGAGTTATGACCGGAGCGGGATGGTCGGGCCGAGCGTAGCGCCTTGACCGAACGCATCTATTGCGTTCGGGGCCGGTATGGCCTCGCGTGATTGCGAGATAGCGATGGCATTGAGCGCAGTTTGCTACTTTATTATGCCGATCTTCCTGCGATCGATGGTCACGAATACGGCACAAACCAGAACGGTCCCCTTGACGATATTCTGGAGGTACGGATCGACGCCGGCCATATTCATTCCATTCGACAGAAGCGTGATTATCAGAACGCCCAGCATGGTACCGACAACACTGCCGACACCTCCGGTCAACGGTGTTCCGCCGACCACCACCGCGGCTATGACGTCCAGTTCCAGCCCCTCCCCGAGTTGAGCGGTGGCGGCCATGGCGCGCGCGCCTTGCAGCAGGCCGGCAATGCCGCACAGGGCCCCGAGAAGCACATACATATAGATTTTCACGCGTGCGACCTGAATGCCCGTTAAAATGGCGACGCGTTCCCCACCGCCTATGGCGCGAACCTCGCGCCCGAACACAGTCCTGTTGATAATGCCATACGCGACAACCATCAGCACCAGGCCAATGATCACGGAATGCGGAATGCCCAAAGTCCGGTTGGTATAGACATTCAGGAATTGCTCGTCCTCGATCGAGACAGGAGCACCGCGTGTGAAAAGCAGCACGATGCCGCGATAGACCACCATCGCGCCCATGGTTGCGATGAAGGACGGCACCTTGCCTTTGGCCAGGAGAACGCCATTGACCAGTCCGGCAGCAGCACCGACAGCAATGGCGGGAATGATCGCCGCGGCGCCGAGGCTGTCAGCTGTCAACGCGGTTGCCAATGCCGCGAGCGCAACAATTGAACCGACCGAAAGATCGATTGAACCGGCCATGATGACGAAGGTCATGCCGAGCGCAGCAACTAGCAGCACCGTGCCCTGCTGAAGCACAATGAGAAAGTTGCTGAAGGTCAGGAAGCGTGGCGAGGCTATCGAGAAGGTCACAATGAGCAAGACAAGCATGGCAAGTGGAAAGCCGCGTTTGACGACTTCGAACCGGCTGGCATTGACGCCAGGTTCCCCGGTTGCGTTCGGTGTTTTGGTGGCGATCGAGGTCACGTTCGTTTCCATGGTCAGGCCATATGTCCAATGATGTCATGCTCGGTGGCATCGGCTGCCGTCTCGATGCGATGCGTAATTTGTCCTTGCCTGAGCACCAGCAAGCGGTCCGACATACCGATCAGTTCGGGCATGTCTTCTGATGACAGGATCACGGCGAGGCCCTGCGCCGCCTTCTGCCTTACGATGCGATAGATTTCCGTGCGGGCGCCGATATCGACCCCTCGCGTAGGATTGTTGAGCAGGAGCAGACGCGGCTGAACAGCCAGGCATTTGCCGATCACCACCTTTTGCAAATTGCCTCCCGAGAGTGACCGACAGGACGAATCGACGCTTTGTGTCTTGATGCCGATCTGGGCAATGAGGTCACCCGCGATGGCAGTGGCAGCGGCGCGATCGAAGAACGGCCCATGATGCGGCGGGCGGGCCATCACCAGATTGTCGAGGATACTGAAGTCGGCGATCAGGCCTTCATTGTGCCGGTCACCCGGCAGATAGGCGACGCCCTGTCCCCAGGCAGAAGTCGGGCTTGACGGCGCATATGAACTACCCGCAAGCGTCATCGAGCCACCACGCAAGGGCAAGTCGCCGCAAATGGCTGCGAACAGCGCTTCGGCGCCAGCGCCCTTCAATCCGGCAAGGCCGAGGATTTCGCCGGCACGCACGTTGAGGCTGACGCCGCCGAGTTCGCGCCCGACGGCGACCTCGCAGGCTTCGAAGACAACAGGCTTGCTTGGATCTCCCGGCGGCCGCGGCGGATAGATGCTTCTCGCGAGCTCGCGCCCCACCATGCGGCGATGAATTTCATTGGGCTCGATCTCGGTCGTCCGATATGTTCCGACATATTGCCCGTCTTTCAGGATCGTCAATTCATCCGCGACGGCAAGCACCTCGTCGAGATGATGAGAAACGAAGGCTACGGTCATCCCCTGCCCCTTGAGTTCGCTGATGACGCGAAGGACAGCCTGAACCTCTCGATGATCGAGATAGGCGGTGGATTCGTCGAGAAGGAGGATTTTCGGATTTGTAGACAGCGCTCGGGCGATCTCGATGCATTTCAGCTCGCCGAGATTGAGGCGGCCTGTGTCGGCAGAGATCGATATTTGCGCGCCGATCCGTTCCAGGATCGCTCGCGCCGCGGCTTCCATACGCCTGCGATCGATAAAACCGAGAGGGCCGGCGAACTGCCGCAGGCGATCGATGAAGATGTTTTCGGCGACAGTCAGCGAACGGTTGATCGTGATTTCCTGGTATACAAGCGATACGCCAAGGGCGGCCGCACCGACAACGCTTGGTGGAGCGTAGCTTGCTTCATCCAACGTCATGACGCCGCTGTCAGGCGGTTCTGCGCCAGCAAGCATACGCAAGGTCGTCGATTTGCCGGCTCCGTTTTCGCCGACGATGGCGTGAACCATGCCGGGCCGAAGCACCACGGATACGCCATCAACGGCACGTGTCTGGCCGTAGCTTTTGCGCAGGTCGCTCGCAGCAAGTGTCATGAATTGACTACGCCCAAATGCCAGGCAGAGCCTGCCTGCAACCGTGGGATTGCAGGCAGGCCCAATCGGACGTTCAGTTGCTATACTGCATCTCGAAAACGGCCGGCTTGGCGTCCTTGTTGTAGAAGCGGGAGTGCTGCCGGAAATCATATGTCGGCACGCCGCCGGGGAAGTCCTTCTCGAACTGCGCAACGCGATCCTTGGTCAGCGGCAGCAGCTTCAGCTTGACATTGTCGGCGCCCGCGGGAACCGGAATACCCTTGATCTGATCGAAAAGGGCGACAAGGGCGAAGCCACCCTGAAGCCAATGACCGCCAATATCGAAAAGCAGGTCGCCGGACTTTACCGCATCGACATTCTCGGGGTTGAGATCCATTCCGACGACCATAACGTCCTTGCCGGGCGCTTTCCCATGGTTCTTGAGCGCAGCCATCACGCCGGTCGCGGTGCCGCCATTCGCGGCCCAGACGCCGGTGATGTCCGGGTTGCCCTGGAAGAGGGATTCAAATGCGGTCTGTGACGTATCACGGACGAAATTGCCATCGACTTCGCCGGCGACGCGCACATCGGGCGCTTCCTTGAGAGCGTCTTCCAGCCCCTTGCGGCGATCAATGGCGACCGAGGTGCCGGCGGTGCCGTTCACCACGCCGATCACTTTCTTGCCATCGGGCCCCGGCTTGATCGCGGCGAACAGCGCCTTGGCCATTTGGTATCCGGCGTCCTCATCGCTCGGCCCGATAAAGGCGATGTAATTGGGGAAACGCTCGGTTTGAGGCGAAAAATCCGGATAGCTGTCGGTGAGGATGACCGGGATGTCGGCTTCCTTGGCCAGGGTAAGCCCGCGAGCGGCAGTGGCCCAATAGGGCGTGAAAACAATGCCGTCGACCTTCTGGGCCACCAAGTCCTCAAGCGACTTGACCATCTGGTCAGGCTTGTTGTCGGCATTGAGGACGACGAGCTTCACACCAAGCTCATCCGCTCCCTTCTTCATGAAAGCGACATAGCTGTTCCAGAATTGCGCATCCAGGGTCGGCACGACAACGCCGACCGTGGGTTCATCGGCAGCGACAGCCGCCGTTGACAAGAAGGCCGCGGCAGCGGCGCCGACAAGGGCCGATTTAAGCTTCGACAAGAAAGACATGGTTCCTCCAACCCGGTTCGCAACAGAGCCCAAACGCTCTGAATCGCTGACATAATTCCCATTTTTTTGACAAGAACTGCGCACTTGTCAGTGCCAATTGACGACGATTGACGATCATCGCTTATCACATATGGTCAAAATCAGTCAAAATAATTCCAATAAGGCCAAAAGCGATAGGAATTCGCTCATCGCCATGACAAACCAGTGGGCTCGCCGAATGAATTCGTGATATTCGCGATGCTGGGCTCGCCATGATTCCGGCGAGCGCGTTGCTTCACTGTGCGGAGATACGGACGTGGCAAGGAATGTTCGAAAATCAACGGTGGAAGATACCGGGCCCTCGGCGTCCGCCGGGTCATGGGAAGACGATGGCGGGCGTGGACGGGTCGATCTGATACCGGCCAAGCGTCATGCCTTCATTCTCGAATGCCTTAAACGGGAAGGAACCGTCGGCGTTCAGGAACTCATCGATCTCATCGGCGCGTCACCCTCGACCATACGGCGCGACCTCGAGACGCTTGAACGGCAGGGGGCATTGGAGCGAACGCATGGCGGAGCGATGCTTCAACGCACGGAACTCGCCACCTTCGAGCCAGATCTCGCCACTGCCGCACACTTCGCCAGGGCTGAGAAGGAGGCCATAGGCGCGGCCATGATGTCGGAACTTCGCCCCGGGCAGAGTGTCATTTTCGACGCGAGCACGACTGTCCTGGAAGTCGCCCGCGCCATCGCCGCCGCGCCCATCGCGCTTACGGCCGTCACCAACAGTCTCGCGATCGCGCAGATACTCGCAACCGTGCCGGGCGTACGCCTCGTCATGCTTGGAGGCACCTGCAAGCCGGGTTCTCTGACTCTGGTTGGCCAGCCTGGCGAGAATTTCCTGCGCACCATCCACGCCGATGTGGCAATTCTGGGCACTCATGCCATCACCGGGGACATGCTCACGGAGACCTCGCTTGAGGTCGCGGCGATGAAGCAGGCGATGATCGCCGCGGCGCGCCGGGTGGTCGTGCTTGCCGACAATTCCAAATTCACCACTCCCAATTTCTGCACCATCTGCCGCTTGGCCGACATCCACCAGATCATTACCGATGACGGCATCGATCAGGCCAACCTCACCAATCTTCGGACGCTCGATGTGAACGTCCGCGTCGTGCGCGTCAGCCGTTCGGGTTCTTCAGTTGAGCGTTCTTGAGACTGTGGATATCCGGATCATCGCGGACGACCTGACCGGCGCCCTGGACAGCGCGGTTTGCTTCGCCTCGCCAGGCCACGGTGTCGGCGTGAGCTGGCGACTGGATCGTGCGCTCTCGGGCCGTTTGGCTGTCGATATCGCCACACGTGAGGGTTCCGAGACAACGGCCGTCGCGAGACATTCGAGGTTCGCGCCGTGGCTTGCCGCCGGACAGCTGAGCTTCAAGAAGATCGACAGCCTTTTGCGCGGTCACGTCATCGCCGAAATAGAAGCCTGCATCGTCGAGGGCGGGTACCAGCGCGTTGTTCTGGCACCCGCGTTCCCCTTTCAGGGCCGCGTTACACGTCTTGGGCGTCAATGGCGGCTCGACCGGCCCGAAATGGTAGGTCCCGACATCGTCGCCGGCCTGGGTCAGCGCTTTTCGTCTGGCCGGTCGGTACCGGGCGCGCGGCCAGCTCATTTCATCACACTCTACGACGCCGAAACGGACAAGGACCTGGACGAAATCGTTGCAACGGCGAGCGCGCCGCGGACACTCTGGGTTGGTACGGGCGGCCTGGCTGCCGCGCTGGCACGGCACGTGGGCACGCCACACATGCCTGTTCCGGCATTACCCGTCCCGTTCCTGGGCCTTGTCGGCACAAATCACGAAGTCACGATGGCGCAGGTGGCCTGCTTTTCCGCCAGCCATGCGGACGCGCATATCGTCGTGGAACGCGACATCGACAAAGCGAAAAGGGATTTGGCCAAACGCATAAAGAGAGGCGCGCCATCGGTTGTCACCGTCGCCGCATCGGGTGATCGCCAAATGGTGGCGGATCATATCAGCAAGGTGTTTGCCTCGCTTCTCGACGGCTTGCCAATGCCTGGAACGCTGCTCGTCACCGGCGGTGAAACATTGCGATCGGTGTGCTCCAGCCTGGGCGTCGTCGAACTCACGGTCGAGAGCGAGATCGAGCCGGGGCTTCCGATCTCCAGAATAGAAGCCGGCGTTTTCAAGGGGCTGGCCACAATCTCAAAATCTGGCGCATTCGGCGACAGCGCCCTCTTCTGCAGGCTCGCGACTCCAGCCCATCGCTGATCAAGACCGTCGCCGATCAAAGGCATAGGGGGCAGATCATTCGCGCCGGTCAAATGACGTCAAACGACGGTTCAGCAGCCCGGGGATATGGGATCGCCCCCTCGGAGCGGTTGAAAAACATGCGAATTTCCACCGCGCGGTTGATTACGAATGACCGCAAAAGAAAACTATTGCGCATTGATGGTTATAAGGATTAGAAGATGATCACAATTGACCGATTAGAGGCGTTCATGTCTGGTCCACGACTCGGCATCACAATGGGTGATCCTGCGGGCATCGGCCCCGAGATCATCGCAAAGGCATGCGCACGGCTGAAACCGCGCCTTGTCGACGGATCGTTGTCCCTTCTCATAATCGGCAGCGTCACCGCGATGCGTGCGATGGAGTCGATTTCCGGGCGCATCGAGGAGGAACAGCCGTCGGCTTCGGCCACCGGGGTTTTTCCGCCGGTAGCCATTCTCGAAGCCGGCCCCGAACGGACACCTATCGAGACAGGCGTCTTGTCGGCGGAAGGCGGGCGCCTCGCCTATCTGGCGATCGAAAAGGCCGTTCGCCTGGCGCAGGCCGGTTCAATTGCTGGTATCGTTACGGCTCCCCTCAACAAGGAAGCGCTCAATCTGGCCGGCTATCATTATGCCGGCCACACCGACATGCTGGCAGAACTGACAGGCGCCCGCGATTCCGTGATGATGCTTGCCCATGGCGATTTTCGCGTCAGCCATGTCTCGACCCATGTAGCGCTTGCCCAGGTTCCGTCGAAACTGACCGAACCTCGGTTGCGGCGGGTAATCCAGTTGACGGTCGAGGCATTGCGCGGCCTCGGCATTGCCCATCCCCGCATTGCGATCGCCGCGCTGAACCCGCACGCCGGCGAAGGCGGCATTTTCGGTCGTGAGGATATCGACATCACGACCCCGGTCGTCGCCTCCTACAAATCCACCGATTTTACGGTATTCGGACCCGTTCCCGGCGATACGGTTTTCGTCAAGCTGCGTGCCCGCCAGTATGACGCCGTGGTCGCGATGTATCACGATCAGGGCCATGTGCCGGTGAAGCTGCTCGGCTTCAACGTCGATCCCGCGACCGGTGAGTGGAAAGCGCTCTCCGGCGTCAATGTCACGCTCGGCCTTCCGATCATCCGCACCTCCGTCGACCACGGCACGGCCTTCGATATCGCCGGCAGGGGCATCGCCAATGAGGACAGTCTGGTCGAAGCGATCGAGTTCGCGGTCCAGATGGCTGCGGCGAAATCCACCCCTTAGGCGCCGGCACGCCTGCAACGCACGCAGAAGCGGATTGAACCATGGCAGTAGAAGACAAGAAATCCTATCTCATGTTGATCGACGGGAAGTTTGTCACCGGCGAAGCCGGTATGCGCCCGGTGATCAATCCGGCCAATGGCAAGGCCTTTGTCGACGTGCCCGAGGCAAGCCCGGATCAGGCTCGCCAGGCCATAGTAGCCGCCCGCAAGGCGCAGAAGGCCTGGGGGCTCAAATCACCTCTTGCCCGTGCGGCGATCATGAAGCGGATCGCGGTCCTGATCCGGCAAAACGCCCGGCATCTGGCCGAGGTGGTGGTCAGGGAACAAGGCAAACCGATCAATGAAGCAATCGGTGAAGTCGGCGGCGCGGCCGAGTTCTTCGACTACTACGCCGAGTTTGCCCGTCGCATTCAAGGTGAGATCCTGCCGTCGGACTACGCGGGAGAACAGGTCTGGATACAGCGTGTGCCGGTAGGCGTCGTCGCCGCCATTATTCCATGGAACTACCCGAGCGCTCTGGTCAGCCGCAAGGTGGCGCCGGCCATGATCGCCGGCGACACCATCGTCATCAAGCCGCATGAAGACACGCCCCTTTCGGCGCTCGAAATGGCCCGCATCTTTGTCGAAGCGGGCGTGCCGGCCGGCGTGGTGAACGTCATAACGGGACGAGGTGAAACAATCGGCGAAGTGCTCTGCACCGAACCCGGCGTCGACCTCATCACCATGACCGGAAGCGTACCGACCGGCAAGCGCATCATGGCGAATGCGTCGCGCAATCTGACGCCTGTTTCGCTGGAGCTTGGCGGCAAGGCGCCATTCATCGTCCTGGCTGATGCCGATCTCGAGCTGGCGGTTCGTTCCGCGGCCACGTCGCGCTACATGAATTGTGGACAGGTCTGCATATGCAACGAACGCACGCTCGTTCACCGTTCGATTTACGATCAGTTCGTCACACGCTTCGTGGAATTCTCCAAGTCGCTCGTCGTCGGCGATCCGATGCAGGCAAATACGGATATCGGCCCGAAAGTCAGCCGTGACGAGCTGGAAAAGGTCGAGGCGGTCCTTGCGGAAGCCGTCGCGGGCGGCGCGAGGCTTGCTCTCGCAGGCGGGCGCCCGACCAAGGCGCCTATCGATGGTGGCTACTGGCTCAATCCGACCGTGCTGACCGACGTCACGCCTGACATGCCGATAATGACGCGCGAAATCTTCGGGCCGGTCGTGCCGATCATGCCATTCGACACTTTCGAGGAGGCGGTCAGCATCACCAATGCCAGCAACTATGGCCTGTCGGCCTATCTTTTCACCAATGATCTGGGCCGCGTCATGAACGCAGTGAACGAGGTTTCGTTCGGTGAGATCTACGTGAACCGGATTGGACCGGAAATGCTGCAGGGTTTCCATGTCGGCTTCCGCGAAAGCGGCCTGGGCGGTGACGACGGCGTGCATGGGCTCGAGAGCTACATGCGCAAGAAGACGGTCTACGTGAATTACTCGGGTGCCGCCACGGCGGCGTTGATGCCTTACGGGCGCTGAACAGCGCCCGACCAGTACGACCAGCCAGGTCGCCACCGGCCGTTGCGGCCGTTTCATCTGATCGGGAGGAATGAAATGCACTATCGTGGATTTATGGCGGCCGCCTTGGCCTTGACGCTATCGGGATTGGCCGCATCGTCGGCGCTCGCCGATGACACCATTCCACCGGAAGCAAAAGCCCTGCTCGAGCCGCTGCCCTTGTCGCCGAGGGGCCAACCCGTCCCGGGCTTCCCGGACGGTCCGCCGGCGGTATCACCTGATGTGCTGAAATTCTCCGATCAGGACCTTGCCAAGCTCAAGGCGGGAAAATTTACCGCTGGCCTGGTGATGCACACCATGGATGCCGGCTGGCCTCAGTTGCAAGTCGCCGGAATCAGCAACACGCTCAAGGACCTGGGCATCGAAGTTGTCGGAACCACCGACGCCAAATTCCAGCCCGGGCAGCAGATCAGCGATCTGGAGCAGATGATCGCCCGCAAGCCGGACGTGATCTTCTCGATCCCGATCGATCCGAAGTCTGAGTCCGAAGCCTACAAGAAGGCGGCGGCGGCAGGCATCAAGCTGGTTTTCATGGACAACGTCCCGGTCGATATGGCGCCGGGCAAGGACTATGTGACCGTCGTCGCCTCCGACAACGAGAAGAACGCCTATTTCGCCGCGCAGGAACTTGTCGGGGCGATTGGCGGCAAGGGTGAGGTCGGCATCATCACGCTGGTTTATGATTATTACTACTCGGTCGCGGCCCGCAAGGTCGGTGCCTTGAAGGCGTTCGGTGAACATCCCGACATCAAGGTCGCCGATGTCGGCACCTTCACGGCGCCGGAGAAGGCTTACGAGGTCGCCACCGCAATGTTGACGGCGCATCCCGACATGAAGGGAATTTTCGTTGCCTGGGACACGCCCGCCCAACAGGTCGTGGCCGCGGCAAAGACGCTCGGCCGCGATATCGTCGTCACCACCAATGACATTGCCGCGGACAGCGCGCTGAACGTTGCACGTGGCGAATTTCTGGCCGTAGGCGCGCAGCGTCCCTACGACCAGGGCGTCGCCGAGGCCAAGGCAGCCGCGCTTGCATTGCTTGGACATGACGTCCCGCCATACATCTCTGTGCCGACATTGCGTGTCAAGAAGCTCGACCTTCTCAGTGCCCTCAAGGAGGTCACCAAGGAAGATGCTCCCGCCTCGGTGGTAAAAATCTGCAACGGCGAATGCTTCTAGCCACTTTTCGTCGGCGGGTCCCAGCTGCCCGCCGACGCTCACCAAGCGATCGAGAAAATCGTCATGGCCGAAGCCAAAACCTCAACGTCCCGGAACGCGATCGTAGCGATGCAGCGCATCAGCAAGTCGTTTGGCGCGAACCGTGTTTTGTCCAATGTTTCGTTCGAGGTCATGGCCGGTGAAACGCACGCGCTGCTCGGCGAGAATGGTGCGGGCAAATCGACGCTCATGAAGATCCTCATGGGAGCCTATCGAACGGACGAAGGCCGCATTCTGTTCGCCGGAGAGGACGTCACCGCCTTGTCGCTTCGCGAGAGGATCGACCGCGGCATCGCAATGATCTTCCAGGAACTGAGTGTCTTGCCGAACCGCTCGGTTGCCGAAAACCTGTTCATCCTTCGCGAGCCGCTCGCCTTCGGCCTGCGCGTCGACGCCAGAAAAATGGTTCGCGATGCCCAGGCTCTGATCGAGCGGTACGCCTTCTCGCTCGATGCGTCCGCGCGTGTGGGCGATCTGGCCTTCGCCCAACGGCAGATGGTCGAGATCCTCAAGGCGATCTCGCGCGGCGCCAAGCTGCTCGTAATGGATGAGCCGACTTCGTCTCTGACCATCCACGAGGAAGAAACACTTTTCCGCACCATCGGCCAGCTAAAGCAGAACGGGATCGGTATCGTTTACATCAGCCATCGCATGGCCGATGTGCTGCGGCTTTCGGATCGCATCTCGATCATCAAGGATGGGCGACTGGTTGGCCCGCTTGACCCGGACAGCACATCCATCGAGCAGATCGCTGCGATGATGTCGCGGCCAAAGGGCGAAGCGTCGTTGCCCACCGTGGCGGCGCCTGCGAAACGCCCGCCGGCAATGCCGGTCGGGACGCCGGCTCTCGAGGTCCGCGATCTGGCCACGTCGCGCAAGCTGTCAGCCGTATCGTTCTCGATCGATCCAGGCGAGATCGTCGGCCTTGCCGGGCTCGTCGGCAGCGGCCGCTCGACCTTGGGCAAGGCCTTATTCGGCATCCTCCCGGATGTATCCGGCCACATCACTGTCGCGGGAGAACCCGTTCGGCCGGGCAGCGTCAACGGGGCCATCGCTGCTGGTATCGCGCTTGTTCCCGAAGACCGTCGGCTCGAAGGGCTTGTCGGCGGGCGCTCGATTGAGGAGAACCTCTCCCTTCCCCGCCTTTCCGATTTCTCGCTGGCGGGTCCCTTTGGGCCGATGGCGAAGGCCCGGATAACCGCACTATTCCGACAATACCGCGACGACCTCAACATCCTGTGCCGCGGCCCCTTGCAGAAAGCCCAGGAGCTTTCGGGCGGCAATCAGCAGAAGATTGTCTTCGCAAAATGGCTGGCAATGAAGCCGAAGCTGTTGGTCCTCGACGAGCCAACCTCCGGGGTCGACGTCAATGCCAAGCGCGATATGCGCGAGCTTGTGCGCCGCACGGCCGGCGAAGGCGTCGCCGTGTTGCTCATTTCTTCGGAACTCGAGGAACTTCTGGATCTGTCCGATCGCATTCTGGTCATGGCGCAGGGGCTGATAACCCGCAGCATCGGCAGCGCGCACGACGAGGCTGGGCTGCGCGCGTTGCTGCAGGCCGAGGCCGCCAGACAAAGCAGCGCACGCGCCCAGGGAGTTGCAGCATGAAACCGTCCTCGATGCCGATGCGCTCAGCTGCGATGGATTTTTTCCGCGATCACATCACCTATGTGATCTTTCTGGCGATCACCCTCTATTTCGTCTTGTTCGCCCCCCACTTCGCGTCGGTCTCGACCGCAAGCGCGGTTCTGCGCATCACTGCCATCGTCTCCGTGATGGCGATCGGCATGACGTTCGTCATCATCTGCGGTGAAATCGACCTGTCGGTCGGGTCGGTTGCCAGCTTCTCAGGCATGATCGGAGCCTTGCTGCTCGATCAAAGTGTCCCGACCTATGTCGCCGCGCTTCTGGTGTTGGGCACCGGGGCCGCGATCGGAGCAGTGTCGGGCTTGCTGGTTACAAAACTGCGCATTCCATCGTTTCTCGTGACCCTTGGCATGTTGTCCATTTTTTCCGGGCTGGCGCTGACCATCACCGGCACCCGGCCAGTGTCGATCGTCGATGATGATTTTTCGAATCTGTTCTGGAACGGCAGTTTTCTGGCCGTTCAGGCACCGATCTGGTGGACGATGGTCCTTACGGCCGCCGGCTACTACCTGCTGCATCAGATGCCCTACGGCCGGCGTGTTTATGCGACCGGTGGAAATGCCGTCGCCGCGCGTTTTTCCGGCGTGCGCACGGACGGCGTCAAGATCTTCGCTTTTGTGTTGTGCGGCATGACCGCATCCCTTGCGGGCCTGATGCTCGCGGCCCGCTCCACGGCTGGCAATCCCAGCCTGGGAGCGGGTCTCGAACTGGACGTGATCGCGGCCGTGATCATAGGCGGGACAAGTCTCTTTGGCGGCTATGGATCAATCGTGGGCTCCGTCGTCGGCGCAATCTTCATAGGCATTCTCGGGTTCGGTCTTCTCGTGCTCGGTCTTTCGACCAGCATCCAGGAGGTCATCAAGGGAGCCATCATCATCATTGCCGTCTCGTTGAACCGGCGTTGAGGAGCAGACCCAATGATCGGACCACATGCACGCATTCCAGAATTCGGCCTCCGCGGCGGTAGCCGCGGCGCAGGAAAGTTCAGTTTCAGTTTGAAAACCAGCGTCGCTGGAGAAAAAGGGAGGAAAGTGAAATGACCAGACGTATGACGCTTCTGATGTTGGGTGCTCTGGCCGCATCCACCGCAATGTTCACCAGTGCTTCTGCGCAAGACACCTACAAGCCCGGCTGCTATGCTCCTGCGCCAAACAGTGCCTCGGTGATCTCCTATCCGAAGAAGGCCGGACCCTACAAAATTGCCTTGGTCAACGGATATGTCGGCAACGATTGGCGTGCCAATTCCATTCAGACCGCCAAGGCCTGGGGCGCCCGTCCCGAAATCAAATCCAAGCTGTCCGAGCTGAAGATCGTTTCGGTTGGCAACGATTCCACCGCGCAGATCTCGGCGATCGACAACTTCATCGCCGCCGGCTACGACGCCGTGATCATCAATGCCGTCAATCCCACCGCCTTCGACGCAGTGGTCAGGCGCGCCAAGCAAGCCGGTGTGGTGCTGGTGACCTATGACAATGTGCTCGACTCCGACCAGGTCGTGCAGATCAACGAAGATCAGGTCGACCTTGGCCGGATCAAGGCGCAGGCCGTGGTTGATGGCATCAAGGCCAAGAAGGGCAATGTTTCGGGTCAGGTTCTCGAAATCGACGGCGTACCGGGCAACAGTGTCGACCGTGACAACCAAGCGGGATTCAGCGAGGTCTTCTCCAAATATCCCGAGCTAAAGGTGGTCAAGGTCGAGGGCGACTGGGATGTGGGCACGGCCTCGAAAGTGACATCCGACGCCATTGCGACCAACGGCAATTTTGATGGCATTGTTGTTCAAGAGGGCTCGGTTGGCGCACTCGAGGCGATGGCCGCCGCGAAGCACCCGGTTGTCCCGGTCGGGTTCGATGCCGGCAACGGCACGCGCATGCTGGTCAACAAGGGTAAGTATCCTGGCATCACGGCTGCCCAGGCGCCGGCGCTGGCCGCTATGGCACTGGAGGCCTCGGTCGTGTTGCTGGAGGGCAATGCGCTGCCGCAGAAGGTGTTCCTGCCAATCCCCCAGAAGAACAATGCGGATCTGGCGGAAGGCAAGGATTTTTTCCCCGATCTGCCAAAGACCTTCTACACGGCCACCGGCTTTCCGCAGTGTTTCCCTGTGTTCACGCCCGATGAGCTGAAAGGCCAGACGGCCGACAACGCCAATTGAGCCATGGCCCGAACCTGGCTGGCGTTTAGGCCGGCCAGGTCGGCAGCAACGGAGCAAGCATGGCCGATCGCTATGTTGAACTGAAATCGGTGTCAAAATCCTATGGCGGCGTTCCAGCGCTGACCGCAGTGGATTTCCGCTGCGAGCCGGGACGCGTGCACGCCATTCTCGGCGAGAATGGCGCAGGCAAATCGACTTTGATGAAGTTGTTGGCAGGTGTCATCCAGCCGGACGCGGGAACGATCTCCATCGGCGGGCAGACGGTGCGCTTCTCCTCCCCGCGGGAGGCGGCCGAACAGGGCACTGTCTGCATGTTCCAAGAGCTGTCGCTGATGCCGCATCTTTCGGTTGGCGACAATATCGTGCTTGCGGCCCCGCGCACCCGGATGGGGATGATAGAGCGCAGCGTTTATCGTGAAGCGCGCGAGGCCCTGGATCTTGTCGGGGCCAAGTCGATCCCGCTTGGCGCTCGCGTTTCGGGCCTGTCCCTGTCGGAACGACAGCTTGTGGAAATCGCCAAGGCCGTGTTCCGCAAACCTAAGCTTCTTATCCTTGACGAGGCGACGTCAGCGTTGACCAGCGAGCTCGTCGAAACGGTGTTCGGTGTCCTCAGAATGCTGAAGGAGCAAGGTGTCGCGATCCTCTTTATTTCGCATCGCATGCACGAGGTCGACGCCATCGCCGACCGCATATCCGTCTTCCGCAATGGCAGACATATCGAGACCTTCGACGTTGGCGCACGCACGACCGACGAGATCGTCGGCCTCATGATCGGGCGCTCGCTGGAAGAGCTCTTTCCACCGCGCCGCGCGCCTGTGCCTGACACGGCGCCGGTCGTTCTGAATGTGTCGAACGTGAGCTGGGCAAGCCAGCTTGTCGATGTATCCCTGGCTGCGCGCGCGGGCGAAATTGTCGGGCTCGGCGGTTTGGACGCACAGGGCCAGCAGCAGATCATGCATGCCGTCTTCGGTGTACTGCGCGGCGTGACGGGCCGCATCACGCTCAATGGCAAGCGATTGAATGGTCTCAAGCCGCCGAGGGTGAAACAATCCGATATCGGTCTGGCGCTCGTGCCTGAGGATCGCAAGACCGAGGGGCTGATCCCCAGCATGTCTGTTGCGCAAAACATGCGCTTGGCGGTTCTTGGGCGGGCCCCCTTCGGCCTGCTTGACCTGGACGGCAGCAGCGAGGCCCGGCTGCAGGAACTGATCGCACGCCTGGCCCTGACCTACGGTTCGCTGGACGATCCCATCGCGACGCTGTCGGGCGGCAACCAGCAGAAGGTGGTGCTGGCCAAATGGCTTGTGCTGTCGCCCAAATGTCTGCTGCTGATGGACCCTACCCGCGGCATTGACCTGCCGACCAAGGCGCAGATCTACAGGCTGCTCACGGACTTGGCGGCCGAAGGAATGGCCGTGATCTTGCAATCAACCGACTATGAAGAACTCATCCACTTGTGCGATCGGGTGTACGTCTTCTACCGGGGCAGTGTGGCCAAGGAACTGACGGGGGATCACCTGACCGCCGATGCGCTCATAGCCGCCTCGATGAACGTGCACCTTCACGCTGGAGCCCAAGCATGATGACCTGGCTTCGCCAAAATGCCAGGGAAACGATCGCCGCGCTCGCGCTGGTGATACTGTTCGCTGGCTATATCGCCATTCATCCGCGCGGCTTTTCGACCTATGTGGTTACCATCTGGTCGAACCAGGGAACGCTGCTTGGGCTCGCCGCGATCGCCCAGTTCTTTGTCGTTTTGGTCAAGGGCATAGACCTGTCGGTAGGGTCAATCATCGCGCTGACCAACGTGATGGGATCCTTCCTCCTCAACGGATCTCCCACGTCGATTGCCCTTGGTATGGCGGTGGTACTCACCGTCGGGGTGGCCTGCGGACTGGTCAACGGCATCGCGGTCGTCTACGGAGGGGTGCAGCCAATCGTCACGACCCTGGCGACGGGTGGCATATTCGGCGGCATCGCCCTGCTTCTGAGGCCAACGCCTGGAGGCAGCATTGATGAGACAATGTCGGACGCGCTCACCTATGCAGTGGCGGGCATCCCGGTCTCGGCGGTCATTCTTGTCATCGTTCTCGTCATATTGCTGGTGCTTCTGCGCCGCACGGCCGTCGGCCTCGGCCTTTATGCTATCGGGTCGTCCGAACAGTCGGCCTATATGACCGGCCTTCGCGTGAACCGGCTTAAGCTCGTCGCCTATGGCAGCAGCGGCTTTGTCGCGGCTCTCGCCGGCACCTATGTCAGTATGGTTACGCTGACTGGCGATCCCAATATTGCGCCGTCCTACACGCTGAACTCGATCGCCGCCGTCGTGTTGGGCGGTGTTGCGCTAAGCGGTGGTGTTGGCAGCCCCCTCGGCGCGGTGATCGGCGCTTTGATCCTGAAGACCATCTCGTCGCTGATGTTCTTCTCCGGCCTGCCGCCATTGGCGCAACCGTTCTTCGAGGGATTGATCCTCGCAACTGCAATTGCACTCGGCGCGCTCGGCGTTTTCCAGGTGCGCAGCCGGCTTGAGTTGTACCGCTGATGACTGATGCAACCGAGCGAACCGTCACCTCCCGCTGGCTCAACCGGGACCGCGTATCGGTGCTGCTGATCGCGCTGGGCTGCGTCGCTCTGCTGTTGGGCGGCTCCCTCTTGTATCCCGGCTTCCTGAAACCTGGCTACATCCTACAACAGCTTCAGATCGCCGCCTTTCTTGGCATCATCGCCACCGGTGCCATGCTGGTGATCCTGCTCGGCGAGATCGACCTTTCGGTACCGTGGACCATTACCGGCACGGCGATCGTCGTCATCTCGGCTTCCGGCAGCTCCAATCCCCTGGTCGCCAGCCTCGCAATTCCCCTGGGCCTATGCCTTGGCATTGCAGTCGGGCTCTTGAACGCCATCGGTGTTGCTGTCTTTCGCGTGCCTGCGATGGTCTGGACGCTGGCCGTCAACGCCATGCTGCTTGGCGCTGCGGTTTTCTACACGGGCAACAGCCGTCCCAACGGCGAGGTCCCCTGGCTGGCGACGCAGGCGGCGACCGGCCGGACCTTCGGCATCCCCAATGCTTTTCTCGTTTGGCTGGTGGTCGCCGCGATCACCGTCTGGGTTCTCAAACGGACCGTTTATGGAAACTATCTCTACGCACTAGGCAATTCGCGACGTGCCGTGTTTCTTGCCGGGGCGCGGGTTCGTCTGGTGATGGTGGCGACTTTCGTCCTTGCCGGGGTGTTTTCCAGTTTCGGCGCCATCCTCCTGCTGGGCTACACCAATCAGGCCTATCAGGGCATGGGGGACCCCTATCTCATGCCGGTAATCTCGGCCGTGGTGATTGGGGGGACCTCGATTCAGGGCGGCCGAGGGAACTATATCGGCACATTCGCCGGCGCGATCTTCATCACGCTTCTGTCGTCGATCCTGTCGGTTATGCAAATGCCCCCTGCAGCGCGCGAGATGATCTTCGGCGCGATCATCCTGGTCATGCTGCTGGTCCACGGTCTCACCAACAAGAAGGAAGGCGTCTGAAAGCCAATGGCGGTCAGCGATGCGCAGCATTCTCGCGACATTGAAATGTTCCAGCAGGCCGAGTGCAAGCCCAAACGGCCGGTCGGCTGGCAAGGCAAACCCTAGCAAGCAAGGCCTGTCAAAATGACATACTACGAGGTTCTTGATGATCGCTTCCAGGATTTCATTATCTCTCTGTGCAGGCTCGAAAAACTCCATACTGGAACGCGCTGGGCCGAAGGGCCAGTGTACTTCGCCGACGGCCGCTTTCTGCTCTTCAGCGACATTCCCAACAACAGGATGCTGAAGTGGGATGAAGTGACGGAGACTGTTTTCGTTTTCCGCCATCCTTCGAATTTCTCCAACGGCAATACGCGCGACCGGCAAGGACGCCTGGTCAGCTGCGAACATGGGCGGCGCGTCACGCGCACCGAGTACGACGGCAGCATCACGATCCTGGCCGATCGGCTCGAGGGCAAACGTCTCAATTCTCCCAACGATGTCGTGGTCAAATCCGACGATACTGTCTGGTTCACCGATCCGCCCTACGGCATCCTGAGCAACTATGAGGGCTACAAAGCACCCAGTGAGATCGGGGCCTGCAACGTCTACTGCCTTGATCCCAAGTCAGGTGCGCTGACGGTGGCAGCTGGCGACTTCGACAAGCCGAACGGCCTCGCCTTCTCCCCGGACGAGGGACGTCTCTACATCGCCGACAGCGGCCGTTCCCACGGCCGGGATAAACCGCACCATATCCGTTGCTTTGACGTGGGCGAAGACGGTCGCCTTTCGAATGGTTACATCTTTGCCGAGATCGATCCCGGCATCCCTGATGGTTTTCGGATCGATGTCGACGGCAACCTATGGGTGTCAGCTGGCGACGGCGTGCACTGCTTTGCGTCGGACGGCACGCTTCTTGGCAAGATTCTTGTCCCTGAGACTGTCGCCAATGTCTGCTTTGGCGGACCTCATCGAAATCGCCTGTTCATCGCCGCCAGCAGCTCGCTCTATGCCGTCTATCTCAACACAACAGGATTACAGTTCTGCTGAGCAAGGAAGATTCCATCCGCGCGGCGCCTGATCTCGTCAAGCAGCATGACCATCGGGCCTATCGCCACCTAAGGGATGGTGGACGTGTCATTACGATCGGCAGCAATGTCGCGATCCGTGCCGGTTCCGCCGGCGTCAGCGCCTACCAGATGAGCAAGGGTGCGGTCGCGGCTCTGGTTAAGGGCGTCGCGCATGATCTCGCGCCGCGCCGCGGTACGGTCAACAACATCCAGCCCGGCGCGATCGGGACGGACATGATCCCCGACCACGGGGCGGCTGCAGGTGGCACCATCCTCAAGCGCACCGGCACGCCCGAAGAGGTCGCCGGGCTCATCTCATACCTCGCCCGCGATGAAGCGGCCTTTGTAACCGGCACCGGCATCACGATGGACGGCAGTTACGTCCTTTGAACACTCGGGGCCGTGCCGGCGCGGTAGTTCCGAAACGCGTCAGCAGGGCTTCGATCAGATTACAGGAGCGCTGCATGGTCACTGTCACGCTAATCTTGCCGAGTGTGCCCAGCACGACGTAAATTTCGCGTTCTTCAGGTCCGTCACCTTCTTCTCACGTGTTGAGACGGAATTCTGATCCCTCTGGCCACGCAGGCTGAGCGACGTTTTTCGCGTTGGCTTGGCTGGTTTGCCGGTTGAAGAAAATGCCCGGCGAGCAGCATCTGGCCCACGTGTCCTAGCAGCGCGGGTGCGGCCAGGATTGTCCCGCGTATGTGGTTAGGCCTGGTGAATCGCTCCGGGCTGTTGCCGCTGGGTTACAGCCTACAACGGGAGGCGGTAGTAGGAGTATCCAGCGCTAGGTTCCTGGCTCTCTGGCGGGGGCATCTGGGAAACGGCGTAGTACGAGGAAATTGCCCGTCGACTTCGGTCGGCGGGCTTTTCATGTTCGATCAGTAGTGAAAATGAGCCGGAGCGTCTTCGTAGCGTCAGGGTGATATGGCCAGAAAAACTGACGCTTGTGTCTCGTATCACACCGGGTAGTCTTGGCGACACGTAGGCCAGACCGGCGAGGATCAGTGGTAGTAGATGCCGCCGTCGACGTTGAGCGACTGGCCGGTGACGAAGGCCGACAGATCCGAGGCGAAGAACAGCACCGGCCCGACGACATCTTCCGGTGCGCCGAGGCGCTTCAGCGCCGCGACATCTTCCCAATGGCGGATCGCCGCCTCGCTGCCGAGGTTGTTCTTGCCCATCTCGGTCAGGATGATGCCGGGGCAGATGGCATTGACGGTGACTCCGTCCATGCCGACTTCCTGCGCCAGCACACGGGTCAGCGTGATCACCACCGATTTGGTCGCCGCGTAATGACCTTGCGTCGGCACCCCCTGGCGGCCGGCGATCGATGCGATGTTGATCACCCTGCCCGATCTCCTGGCGCGCATATGCGGCAGCACGGCCTGGCACATCATCAGCACGCCTTTGGCATTGATGTCGAAATGCGCGTCCCAGCTGGTCTCGTCGAGGTCCTGGAGCAGGCTGGGCTTCAGGATGCCGGCATTGTTGACCAGCACGTCGATGCGGCCTGCCGCCGCAAGCAGCGCCTGCGCCATCGCCTCGATCTCGCGCTTCTTGCTGACATCCATCGTATAGACATAGGCCTTGCGGCCGGCGGCCTCGATCTCGGCCTTGGTCACGGCAAGCTCAGCCGCCTGCGACGGCAGGTCGGTGACGGCGACGTCGAAGCCCGCTTCAGCCAGCCCTTTCGCGAGAGCCCTGCCGATGCCCCGGCTGGCGCCGGTGACGAGAGCCGTCTTGCCCTTGGCTTCAGGAAGAATGGTCATGCTGCTTGCACCTTTGATGTCTTGACCGGCAGCGAGTTCATCGCCGAGACCGTGTCGTCGAATGAAACGAGTTTGCCGTCGGAGCCGAGGCCCATGGCCACCTTGGCGGCGACGGCGGTTGCGAAGCGCGCCGACTGTCTGAGGTCCCAGCCCTTGATGATGCCGACGATGATCCCAGCGGTGAAGGAGTCACCGCAGCCCGTGGTGTCGAAGACCTCGACGTCGAAGGCCGGCAGGTGGAAATCCTCACCATGCTGCGGCGAGACATGGACGCCGTCAGCGCCGAGCGTGATGATGCAGTTCTTCACGCCTCTTGCCTTGAAGAAGGCGGCAACGCGGGCCGGGTCGCGGTCATGCGCCATCTCGCCGGCCTCGTCGATGCTGGGCACGAAATAGTCGATGTAAGGCAGGCACGGCTCGACCAGCTTCCACGTCTCCGGCGTCGCCTGGATGAGATCGAAAGTGGTGATGCGGCCGAGTTCCTTGGCCCGCTTCAGAAGCTTGACCGTCGGCTCGCCATCAAAGCGCTTCAGCAGGCCTGTACCGCCGACATGGACGATGGTGGCGTCAAGCGCGGCATCGAGATCGGCATCGGCGACCTCGAACAAGGTCGCGGTGCCCGGCACATGCAAGGCCGGTCGCTCGCCGTTCGGCCGCACCGGCAGTATGGTGGAAGAGGTCTGAACGCGGCCGTCGCGCCGGACAAGGCTCGTCTCCAACCCGTACTTGCCGAGCTTGGCGAGGAACCAGTCGCCCATGTCGTCGGTGCCAAGCGTCGTGACGGCGCGTGTCTTCATCCCGAGGATGGCGCAGTCCATGCCGGTGGCCCCGGCGGTGCCGGCGACCGTCATGCGGATCTCTTCGATGAAGTCGGCACGCCCGCCTTCGGGGATGCGCGACACCGGCCGGCCGAGAATGTCGAGGACGTAGAAGCCGATCGAGCTGACGTCGAATTGTGGCATGGGAGACGACCCTTTCGAACTCAATGCGAGGCGCGGCGCAGGCCGAAGCTTGCGGCCAGCACCAGGAAGACGAGCACGCCGATGCCGACCTGCTGCCAGTAAAAATTCCAGCCGACCAGCAGCAGCCCGTTCTTGACGATGGCAAGCAGCAGCACGCCGAGCAGCGTGCCGATCACCGAGGGCTTGCGCTCGCGGCTGAGCGTCGTGCCGATGAAGGTGGCGCCGATGGCGTCGAGCAGGAAGGCGTTGCCGGACAGCGGCACGTAGGACTTCACCGTCGCCGACAGCAGGATGCCGGTCACGCCGGCAAGCAGCGCGCACAGCACATGAACCATGGAAAGCTCGCGCGGCACGCGAATGCCGGAATACCAGGCCACACCGGGCTGCGCGCCCATCGCCTGCACATAGCGGCCGAAGACCGAACGGTGTAGCAGAACATGGACCGTAACGGCCACGACGACAAGCACGATCACCGGCGTCGGCACGCCGAACAAATCGGTGCGGGCAATGGCGTTGAACTGGTCAGCGGCATAGCCGCTTGTGAGATAGATCGGCTGGCCGCCGCTTGTGGCAAGCTGCTGCGTGCTCTGACCGATGAACAGCACGCCGAGCGTTGCAAGGAACGGGCTGATGTTCAGCCTGGTGATGAGGATGGCGTTGAGGATGCCGACGATCAGCGCCGCGCCCAATCCACCGCCGACGCCGACCACGCCGCTATAGCCGGTGGCAAGCAGCATCACGAAGACCATGCTGGCCATGTCTACGGAGACGCCGACGGAGAGATCGATGCCACCCGACGAGATGACGATGGTCAGCCCCAGCGCCACGATCGCCAGCATGACGACATTGTTGACCAGCACGTTGAAGAGGTTCGCCGGCGTCAAGAAGGTCGGGCTCGCCACGGCGAAGAAGATGACGATCGCCGCGAAGGCAATAAGCACGCTGTATTTGGCGAGGAAGGCGCGCAGGTTCATCTTGGAGCTGTCATTGGCCGAGACGCTCATCGTGAACCCTCCGAACCGCGGGCAAAGGATGTGATGGCGACCACCAGCAGGATCAGCGCACCCTGCACGCCATTGACCCAGTAGCTGGAGACGTTGAGCAGCTGGAAGCCATTGGCGAGCAAGCCGATGAACAGCACGCTGAGCAGCGTGCCGCCCATGGTCGGCACGAAGCGGCGGGAAAAGACGGTGCCCAACAGTGCCGCCGCCAGCACCGACAGAAGCAGTTCGCCGGAACCGGGCGTGCTGGCTGACAGGCGCGAGACGGTGAGCACACTTGCCACCGCCGCGCAGAAGCCGCTCAGCACGTAGGTGAAGGAGACATAGAAGGGCACGCTGAGACCGGCCGCGCGCGCTGCTTCGGGATGGCCGCCGACCGCGTAGAGCCGCAGCCCAAACGCCGTGCCATGGATGATGGCGATGATGATCGCAGAGAACACGATCAACGCCCAGGCGAGTGCTGAGATGCCGAGGAAGCTGCCTGAGACCAGAAAGCCGAGCAGCGGGGAGGATGCGCCGACAACCGTGTTCTGGGTGAGCGTAAGTTCCATGCCGGCCGCGACGTTCAGCACGGCAAGCGTCGCCAGCAGCGGCAGGATGCCAAGACCGACAACGGCAAGGGCGTTCAGCGCGCCAACCGCCATGCCGACGGCGATGGCCGCGAGCACGGACAGGAAGTCGCCATAGCCCATCGACAACAGCGTCGCGTAGACAGCCGCGCATAGCCCCATATTGGCGGCGATCGACAGGTCTATGCCGCCTTCGGTGACATCGGAGCCGCCGCCAATGATGACGGACGTCATGCCATAGGCGAGCACGCCCAGGATCGCCGACTGCTCGACGACATTGATGAGGTTGAAGGTCGAGGTGAAGCCCGGCGCGAAGACGACGAAATAGGCCATGATCGCGGCGAAGGCGGCAATCGCGCCGAGCCGCACGACGAGGGTGGCGAAGCGCCGGCCGGCACTTTTGCCGGTGGTGCGGGTTTCATCGGACGCGCCGGCCTCAGTGTGGAGAGTTGTCGCGCTCATGCCGCCATTCCATCAGCGTTCGAGCGGGCGCCTGAAGAGGCCGCGAGCAACGCGTCGCTGTTCATCGACGGGCCGGAGAAGGTGCCGGCAAGCCGGCCGCGATAAACAACCAGCACCCTGTCGCAGACGCCGACCAGTTCGAGCAGGTCGGACGACAGAAGCAGGATCGCCGCGCCCTCGCCCGACAGCCGGTTCAACAGATTGTAGATCTCGACCTTGGCGCCGACATCGACGGCCACCGTCGGCTCGTCCAGAACATAGACACGCGACTGGCAGCTCAGCCACTTGGCGATCGCCACCTTTTGCTGGTTGCCGCCGGAGAGTTCGCGCACCAGCGCGTCGCGATGCGGCGTCTTGATCGACAATTCCTTGATCAGTCCGTCGACCGCCTGGTTCTCGCTGTTGCGGCTGACCATGCCGTTCTTCGAATAGCGGCGCAGGCTGGCCAGCGAAATATTCTCGCGTACCGACAGGCCAAGCGCCACGCCATGCGCGCGGCGATCCTCCGGCAGCATGGCGATGCCGTCGCGTACCGCCTTGACCGGCGTCGACAGCGCGAGTTGCTTGCCCTCGACCGTGATCGAGCCGCCGTCGGCGGTCTTGAGGCCGAACAGGCATTGTACGATCTCCTTGGCACCGGATCCGAGCAGGCCGGTGAGGCCGACGATCTCGCCGGCGCGAACATTGAAGCCGATGTTTTCGAAACCGCCGCCGAGGCGCAGATTGGCGACTTCGAGCACCGGCGCGCCCAACGTGACAGAACGCTTGGGAAACATCTCGCCGACATCGCGGGCGATCATCATCGAGATGATCGCATCGATCGATGTCTCGCGCGGGTCGACTGTGCCTACATCGGTGCCGTTGCGCATCACCGTGACACGGTCGCAGAGCTTTTCGATCTCCTGCATGTAGTGGGAAATGAAGACCACGGCGATACCGTCGTCGCGCAGCCGGCGCAGCACGTCGAACAGGCTGTCGACCTCGCGCTTGACCAAGGCCGCCGTCGGCTCGTCGAGCACCAGCACCGAGGCTTTCTGCGCCAGCGCCCGGGTGATCTGCACGACTTTCTGCTGTGCCGTGGTCAGGTCCTTGACCAGGGTTCCCGCCGGCAATTCCATGCCGAAGAACCGCTTCAACAGATCGGCCGCCTTGCGCTCCATGGCGCGGCGGCTGACGAACGGCCCGAAGCCGATTTCGTGGCCGAGGAACACCGCCTCGCCGACCGTCGCGGTCGGCACCAGCAGCCTGTCCTGATGGATGAAATGCACGCCGAGCTTTTCGACCGATGCCGGCGACAGCGAGGTCACGGTCTCGCCATTGATGACGATGGTGCCGCTGTCCGGCTTGATGATGCCGGCCAGCACCTTGATGATCGTCGACTTGCCGGCGCCGTTCTGGCCGACAAGGCCGAGGATCGAGCCGCGCGCAATCTGAAGGTTCGCGTTCTCCAGCGCACGCACCGGGCCGAACCGCTTCGATATGTCCGTCATCGATACAGCAATTTCACGCTTTGCTGTCTGCATGGCCGTCAATCCTGGTTGATGATGGCGGGCAGCCACAAAGGCTTGGCTGCCCGCCGTTACGCTCAGCCTATTTAACGCCTGCCTTCTCGGCCGCGTCGAGGAAGGGTTTTCCCTTTTCGGCGGCATTTTCCTTGTTGATCAGCACCGCGGGCACGAAGGTGAAGGGCGCCACCTTCTGGCCGGCAAGATATCTGGCGGCATTGTCAACCGAAGTCTTGCCGATTTCATAGGGCTGCTGCGCTGCCACGGCACCGGCGGACGACTTCGAATCCATCACCATCTTGATGACTTCCGGGCTGCCGTCGATGCCGTAGGTCTTGACCTCGTTGCGGCCGGCCGCCTCGACCGCCTGCGTAGCGCCGATCTGCGGCACGTCCCAGCAGGCCCACACTGCGCCGATCGAACCCTTCTCGGGCGACTTGGTCAGCATGTCGGTGACGTTGGAATAGGCGCTCTGCACGGTGTTCGGGATGACGTCGCGTAGTTCCGGTTCGACGATCTTCACGTCGGGAAACGAGGTCAGCACATATTTCAGCTGGTCGTAGCGGATCTTGCAGACCGGCACGCTGTAGAAGCCGTTGAAGACCAGCACATTGCCCTTGCCGCCCATGTCGGCGACCATCTGCAGCGCGATTTCGGCGCCGATATTGTAGTTGTTGGAGGTGGTGTTGTTGATGGCGTGCGGTGTCGCGGTGTCGACGGTGAACAGCGGGATGCCGGCATCGCGGATCTTCTGCAGCCACGGGTTCAGCACTTCGAGATTGCCGAGCTGCTCGATGATGGCGTCTGGCTTCTGCGCGATCAACGTCTGCAGCTGCGCGATCTGCTGCTGGTCCTTGCGGCCGGCGTCGAGCGCGATGACTTCGCCGCCTAGCTCCTTCACCCGGTCCTGGATGCCGCGGAAGGCCATCAGGTCCCAATAGTGATCGGTGCCGATAGCGGAGACGCCGATGCGCTTGCCCTTCAGCGACAGTTCCTCGGCATTCGCGCCCGAGATGGCGGCCAGGCTGCAAGCCGCCGCCAACCCCAAAGCGAGCGCCTTGACGAGGCCTTTCATGGATCCGGTCATTCATTCCTCCCTTGTTGATCGCTCCGGGCCTTCCCGGAGGATTCTGCCAGATGACTGCGGCTCAGGCAGCAGCCTCCTTGTCGCGCAGGCCATAGCTGGCCATGCGCTTGATGACGTTTTCGATCTCTTCCTCGGACAGGATCGGCGGCTCGCCGATCTGCAGGGCGCCGTGATACTGGCGCGCCAGCGTTTCCACCTCGACCGCCAGCCACATCGCCTGGCTGAGGCTGGAACCGACCGCGATCATGCCGTGCTGTGCGAGCAGGCAGGCCTTGCGGTCGCGCAGCGCCTCCACCGCATGCGCCGAGAGCTCCGCCGTGCCGAAGGTGGCGTAAGGAGCGCAGCGAATGTCACTGCCGCCGGCAACCGCCACCATGTAATGGATCGCCGGTATCTTCCTGCCCATGATGGCGATGGTCGTGCAGTAGGTCGGATGCGCGTGGACGACCGCGTTGACCTCGGGCCGCGCCTTCATGATGTCGAGATGGAAACGCCACTCGCTTGACGGCGGCAGGCGCCCGTCGACCTCACCGTCCCAGGCCATGAAGACGATGTCCTCGGGCACCAACGTCTCGTAAGGCGTGCTGGTCGGCGAGATTAGCATGCCTTCGCCATGGCGCCTGCTGACATTGCCTGACGTGCCCTGGTTGATGCCCAGCGCGTTCATCTCCAGGCAGGCGTCGATGATTGCCTGGCGTGCCTCTAGGTCCGAAACGGTCATGCGATATTCCAATCCTTGCTCGGCCCTCACCAGGCCGTGTAGCCGCCATCGATCGACAGGATCGCGCCGGTGACGTAGCTCGACGCCGGCGAGGCGAGAAACAGGATCGCCGAAGCGATCTCGTGCGGCTCGCCGAGCCGGCCCATCGGGGTCATATCGATCCAGGTGTTGAAGAGTTCGGGCCGCTCGCGCATTTTCAACGTCATCTCGGTGCCGACATAGCCGGGCGCGAGCGCGTTGACGCGAACGCCTGACTTCGCCCATTCGACGGCGAGCGCCTTGGTCATCATGTGCACGGCGCCCTTGCTTACCATGTAGGACGGCGCGGTCTGCGGACGGTTGATGATCAGGCCCGACATCGAGCCGAGATTGACGATCGAGCCCTTCTTGCGGGCGACCATGGACCGGCCGAAAGCGCGCGAGGCCCAGTAGACGCCGTTGACGTTGACATCCATAACCAGGCGCCATTCCTCGTCTGATGTGTCGAGCGCGGTGTTTAGGCGAGCGATGCCGGCGCTGTTGACCAGTATGTCGACCTGGCCGAAATCGCTGACGATCTTGGCGGCCTTCGCCTCGACGGCACGCGGATCGGTGACGTCGAGCACGCGGCCATCGACGCTTCCAACACCGGCCTTCTTAAGCGCCTCGGCGGCTGCATCCAGGCCCTGCGTATTCACGTCGAGCAGGACGATGCGCGCACCGCAGGTGCCGAGCGCCTTGGCGGCCTCCAGACCGATGCCGCTGGCACCGCCGGTGACGACGGCAACCTCGTCCGTCAGGTCGAATTGCGACCGGTAGTCCATGCAAATCCTCCATCAGGATCAGGCTTGGCGCGGGCAAAATCTTCCCCTCGCCGCCGAAGCGGCGTCGCAAGCCAGCCGGTCCTGATAATGCCTGGGTCAGGCTCCTCCCGGCCCCATGACGAGGACGTTACAGAAGCTTCCCCGGTCCGTCAATCTGGTTATAACCAGAAAACGGAATCTTTTTTGTGCTGTGAAAACTCAGGTGCGATCGACACCGTTCACCGTCGCGGACGGTTGCTCGACCGCCATGTGGATGCGGGCGACGGAGGAGTTGTAGAAGGCCTCGTAATATTCGAGCGCCGCACCGTCCGCGTCATAGGCAATCGACTCGATTTCGATCAGCGGCGTGTTGGCGGCAACGCCCATCTGCTCGGCCTCTTCCTTAGTAGGCAACGCCGCGCGCAGCCAGCGATCGGCGCGCTTCACCGTCAGGCCGAACACCGCGCGGATGGTGCCGAAAATCGACTGGTTTTCCGACAGGATGTTTTCGAGACCGGGCACCCGGTGCCCTGGCAGGCTGATGCGCGTCATGGTAATCGGCGCGCCGTCGGTCATGTAGACGCGGCTGATGCGGACCACGCTGCCATTGGCGGGAATGCCGAAGACTTTGGACTCCTTCTCGTTCGGCGGGCAGCGGTAGATTTCGAGCGTGCGCGTCGAGACCTTGTGGCCTTTCGCCGTCAGGTCGTCGAACACGCCGAGATTGGCGGTCATGAAGTCGACATGCTCGCGCGGTGCCGCGACGAACATGCCCTTGCGCGGCATCTTGATGATGCGGCCTTCGCTGGACAGCGAGCCGATCGCGGCGCGCACGACCGGGCGCGAGACGCCAAAGAAGTCGCACAGCGCCTGCTCGGAAGGGATGCGCGAATTGGCCGCCAGCAGGCCGGTGTTGATGGCTTCCTCGACCTGGTTACGCAATTGCACCCACAGCGGTGCGGCCTCGTCGCGATTCAGTTCGACCTTGGAACCGATCGTGCGGAACGCCTCGGCGGCTCCGGCATCTTCCTGGTCGTAGCGAGGCCGCCCACGCATTCTGGTCGTTTGTTCCATTCAACCCGCCGCAAATCATTTTGCCGCGACTCAGAGAGCGGCAGCGTCCTCCCCTAGCGGAGGCCGCCGGCCATATTCACGCTCTCCGGCAAGTTTCGCAACCACAGCATGGCCGAAGCCCCCAGAAGCGGCCCGGGAACGAGCAGCAGGAAGGCCCAGCGCCAGCCGCCGATGAGGTCGGCGAAGCGCGGTGTCAGCCAGATGGCCAGCACCGTCAGCGCGAAACCGGCACCGAGCTGCACCGACAGCGCCGTGCCGACGAAGCGGCGGTCGGCGAGTTCGGTGACGGCAGCGGAAAACTGCGCGGAATCGCCGACCACCGAAATGCCCCAGACGATCGCGACCAGCATGAACAGCCAGAGCGGCCCCGTGAACAGGAAGCCCATCAGGAGTGCACAGCTTCCCGAGACGATCATCATGCCGACGGTGGTCGCCGTTCGGCCGATGCGGTCCGAGAGATAGCCTCCGAGCAGGCAGCCGAGGATGCCGGAGGCCACGACGAAGAAAGTCGACAGCGAGGCGATCGCGGCCGTTCCAATCGCCTGCGCTTCGAAAGCGGCGCGCGTGTAGGCAAGCAGCCAGGCCCACATGGCGTAGAGTTCCCACATGTGGCCGAGATAGCCGAGATTGGCGAGCAGCAGCGGCTTCTCGCGAAACACCTGGCCGATGCGCGACGGCTCGAAAACCGCCTTGCCGAAAGGATAGGGCCCTTCCCTGGCAAACAGCAGGAACAGCAGCGCGCCGATGGCCGTCGCCAGGCTGGCGGCGGCAACCACCGGCCGCCAGTCGAGCGCGCTCAAGGCGGCACGGAAGAGATGCGGCAGCGCCGAGCCGATGGTCAGCGCGCCAATGACCGCGCCAAGCGCCAGCCCCCTGTCGCGCGTGAACCAGGTCGCGACCAGCTTCAGGGCCGGCGGATAGACGCCGGCAAGCGCCGTGCCGGTGACGATGCGCGCGGCAATGGCGCCGCCCGCATCGGGATGAAACAGCAAGCTGGCATTGGCGAGCGCGGCGACAAGTGCTGCGGCCGCCATCAGACGGCTGAGCCGCACCAGGTCGGGAAGGTTGACCAGGCTCGCCACCAGCGCGCCGATCACGAAGCCGACCTGGACACCGTTGGTCAGCCACGCCTCGGCGCCGGCAGTGAGCGCAAGGTCCTGCTTCAGCTCAGGCAGGATGGCAGTTGCTGAGAACCAGGTGGTCAGCGACAGAACGACAGCCAGGCAAAGCAGTGACAGCACACGCCAGCGTTCGCTGTCGGCCGCCACGCCGGGACGGCTGTCTTCCATCGCGATCATGCGCCTTGCAGCGGAACGGTGAACACCGTGGCCGTGCCAGTGAGGCAAAGCTCGCCCTGGCCGTTGCGCACCGATGTCTCGATCTTGCAGATCGGCTTGTCGGGGCGCACCTCCCTGACCTCGACGCGTCCGGTGATCTCCTCGTCGACGCCGACCGCCTTGACGAACTTCCAGGCGACTTCGAGGAACACGGTGCCGGGTCCCGGCAGGTCTTCGGCGACCAGCGCGTTGAGGATGCCTGAGGTGACGCCGCCCTGGACGATCAGCTTGCCGAACACCGATCTCTCGGCGAGCGCGCGGTCATAGTGCAGTGGATTGCGGTCGCCGGTGATGTCGGTGAAGGCTTCGATGTCGCTGGCGCGCGTGCGCCGCGTGCGTTCGGCGAAGGCGCCGACTTGCGGGCGGCCTTTCACCACGCCTGCCCAGCCGTCTTTCGTCTCGGTGCTCATTGCGGCTTCCTCCTCTGTTGCGGTTTCGACTGGTTTGAAGGCTGGCAGGACGCGGCCGCCGATCGCCGTCGGCGCTAGCTGCAACGCGTCCCCTGCCCTGGGCGGCTGTGCGCCAGGCAGGATGAAGCTCAGCATGGTCGGACCCTCGGCCAGTTCGACCAGCCCGACCACGTAAGGTGCCGCCGGCAACCAGCCGGCATGGCCCGGCTTGTGCACTTGCGAAAAGGATTTCAGCCTGCCCTTGCCCGACACCTCTTTCCAGACAAGGCGCTTGCCCCAGCAATGCGGGCAGATCGGGCGCGGATAGAACACGGCCTTGCCGCAGTCCTCGCAGTGCTGGATTTTCAGCCGCCCTTGCGCCGCCGCATCCCAGAATGGCTGGGTCAGCGCGGTGCTCGTCGGGGCCGGGGTCTTCAAGGCGTTGAAATCGATGGGCATCAGCCGGCTCCCAGCACGAGGGCGGTCGCCTCGCTCATCGTCGCGCCATTGCCGGTGACCAGCGCGAGGCCGGCCTTGCCAATCTGGCGTTCGCCAGCATCGCCGCGCAGCTGCCGCACCGCTTCGACGACATGGGTCATGCCGCCGGCAAGATCCGGCTGGCCGAAGCCGAGCTGGCCGCCATGGGTGTTGAGCGGCTTGTCGCCCCGGTGAGAGAGATCGTGGTCACGCAGCCATGCGCCGAACGCGCCCGGCGCGCAGAGCCCGGCATCCTCGATCGTCGTGGCGACCATGATCGTGTAGCAGTCGTAGAGCGAGAGTAGGTCCATCTCATTGGCCTGGGTTCCGGACTGCGCGAAGGCCCGGGCCATGGCGCTCTTCAGCGGACCGGAGGTCAAGCTGGGCGCCTGGCTGACCGCGCGATGCGTGACCTTCTCGCCGGCGCCGAGCAGATGCACAGGTCTTCTGGGCAGCGAGCGCGCACGTTCGGCCGAGGTGACGATCACCGCCTCGCCGCCGGCAACCGGCATGACGATTTCGTAGAGATGCAATGGCGAGGCGATCATCGGCGAAGCCAGCACGGCGTCCGCATCCGCCGGTTTGCCGAAGAAGATTGCGTCCGGGTTGAGCTGTGCGTTGGCCCGCGCCGCCGCGGCGATCAGCGCGAAATCCCTGGCTGTCGAGTCATGCTGCGCCATATGGGCCTGCATCAGCAGCGCGTAGGAGATGTTGGCGCCCGAGGCGCCGAACGGCACGTCGAACTCGCGGATCGGATTGCGGTTGGGCGAGCGCGGTGCTGCCTCCTCGCGATTGTTGGCGAGCACGCACAGCACCGTCTCGCACATGCCGGCCTCGATGGCCGCCGCCGCGCGCCAGACCATCCCCGCACCCGAAGCGCCGCCGAGGTCGACGACATTGGCCATGGTCGGCGCCAGACCGAGATACTCGGCAATCGTTGCCGGGACATGTTGCGGCGTCTCGCCGACCTGCGGCCCGACCAGAAGCCCGTCGATCGCGCTCGGCTCCAGCCCGGCATCGAACACCGCCAGGCGCGAGACCTCCGCGATCATCTCCAGCGTCGTCACGCCGCTGGTCAGGCGCTGCGGCTTCAATTCGCCGATGCCGACGATCGCTCCCCTGGCCCGGCTCATGCCGCCTTGCTCCTATCGAGCGCGCGGTATTCCTCGAGGCATGCAGGATTGGCAAGCGAAGCCATGTTCTTCACCGGCTTGCCCTCGAGCGTCGTTCGCGCCGCACCTTCCACCCTCTTGCCGTTGAGCGTGTAGGGCACGGCCCGCACCGCATGAATGCGATGCGGCACGTGGCGCGGCGATGCGCCTTCACGAATGGCGCGGCGGATCTGCGCGGCGAACTCAGGCGTCAGCTCAAAACCGTCGTTGAGCTTGACGCAAAGCACGATCTCCTCGTCGCCTTCGACCGGCGCGCCGAACACCAGGCAATCCTCGATCTCGGCAAAGTTTTCGCAGGCGGCGTAGATTTCGGCCGTGCCGATGCGCACGCCGCCGGGCTTCAACGTCGTGTCCGATCGACCATGGATGATCCCCGAGCCATGCGTGGTCATCTCCGCGACATCGCCATGCGTCCAGATTTCCCGGCGTGCCGCGAAATAGGTGGCGTGGTAGCGCGCGTCGCCGTCCTTTCCCCAGAATGTCAGCGGCATGGACGGGAACGGTTCGGTGCAGACCAGGTCGCCCTGCCTGCCTATGACCGGCGCATTGCGCTCGTCCATGACAACCACCGCGAGGCCCAGCCCCTTCACTGTCAGTTCGCCACGGCGAACCGGATGGATCGGCGAACCGAGCAGGAAACAGCCGATGATCTCGGTGCCGCCCGA
Organism: Mesorhizobium sp. 2RAF45; assembly: GCF_052115225.1. Lineage (NCBI taxonomy): Bacteria > Pseudomonadati > Pseudomonadota > Alphaproteobacteria > Hyphomicrobiales > Phyllobacteriaceae > Mesorhizobium > Mesorhizobium sp. 2RAF45. The sequence goes on from NZ_JBFRGG010000009.1 coordinate 91,584, forward strand.
GATCGAGGCAAAGATCATGTCCTGCTTCACATGCGCGTAGACCCAGTCGAACTGGCTGGGCGAGACCGGCGCACCGGCCGAGAGCAGGGAGCGCAGCGAGGACAGGTCGTGCAGACGTCCCGGCGCGTAGCCTTCGGCGGCCAGCGTCGCCAGATATTTCGGGCTGGTGCCGAAATGCGTGACGCTTGCACGCTGCGCCATTGTCCACAGCGGACTGGGGTCGAGGCCATCAGCGGTCTTCAGGATCGGCGCGCCGTCATAGAGCACAACAGCCGCGTCGCAGGCGAGGCCCGAGATCAGCCAATGATACATCATCCAGGCCGTGTTGGTGTACCAGCTCATGACGTCGCCGGGGCGGACATCGCCATGCAGCAGATGCTCCTTCAGATGCTGGAGCAGGACGCCGCCGGCGCGGTGGACGATCGCCTTGGGCGCACCCGTGGTACCCGAGGTGTAAAGCACATAGGCCGGATGATCGAAGGGCACGCGTTCGAAGGCCAACGGAGCGTGTGCGCCGAAATCCTCGAAAGCAACAGCCGCCGGCATGGCGGGCTTATCGTCGCCGGTCAGCACCAGCGTGGTCACCGTCGGCATCGCCGCGACGATCTCGGTTAGCCTGCCGGAGATGTCGTGCTCCTTGCCCGCATAGCGGTAGCGCGGTGCTGCGAACAACACCTTGACGCCGATCTGGCCGAGCCGGTCGACGATCGCCGCGGCGCCGAAATCGGGCGAGCAGGACGACCAGACAGCGCCGATCGAAAGCGTCGCCAGAAGCGCCACCAGGCCTTCGACCCGGTTGGGCAGGATGCCACCGACGCTGTCGCCGCTGACCACGCCGGCCACGCGCAGGCCTTGCGCGGTGCTGGCGACGAGCCGACGCAACTCGCCAAGGGTGAAGGTGCGGAAATGGCCGCTCTCGTCGGCCTCGATGACCGCGACCCGATCATCGTCGCCCCGCAGCAGGTTTTCCGCGAGATTGAGCGATGCGTCCGGGAAAAACCGGCTCTGCGTCATCGGCTGCTGATCATCCCGCAGGAAAGATCGTGCGCCGGGATTGCCGATCACGCCGGCAAAGTCCCACACCGCCCGCCAGAACGCACCGGGATCACTGACCGACCAGCGATGCAGCGTCTCGTAGTCGCGCGGGTTGAAGCCGTTGGCCAGGCAAAAGCGCGCAAGGTTGGACGATTCGAACGCGGCTGGCGCCGGCGCCCAAAGCACGGATGACATGGATTTCCTCCCGGAATGCAGGCCGGCACGAAGCCGTCATCTTGTCTGCATGTTGCTTTCAGATTATTGGTTATAACCAGAATGTCAAGCGGCGAGCACAGCCTGTGTGCCGCGGAGGTGGAGGACGGAAAATTGCAGGATGCGGTGTATATCGTCGCGGCCAAACGCACGCCGATCGGCAAGCTCAACGGCGCGCTCGCCAGCCTCTCGGCGGCGGAACTGGGCGGGCAGCTCATTCAAGCGATGCTCGCCGAAACCGGGGTTGCGGCCGATGCCGTCAGCGAGGTGATCATGGGCCAGGTGCTGACCGGTGGCGCCGGGCAGAACCCGGCAAGGCAGGCATCGCTCAGGGGCGGCCTGCCGGTCAGCGTGCCGGCGATGACGGTCAACAAGGTGTGCGGCGCCGGACAGAAGTCGATCCATCTTGCCGCGCAGGCCATACGCTGCGGCGACGCCGATTGCGTGATCGCCGGCGGACAGGACTCGATGACGTCGGCGCCGCATTTCATGTCAGGCATTCGCGGCGGCGTGCGCATGGGCGACCGGGTCGTCAAGGATTCGATCATCACTGACGGGCTGTGGGACGCCTTCCATCAGGTCCATATGGGCGTCACGGTCGAGTCCCTGGCGCAGCGCTACCAGATCACACGCGACGAGCAGGACCGTTTCGCGTTGCGCTCGCAGGAGAAAGCCGACGCCGCCATCCGCTCGGGAAGGTTCGGTGACGAGATCGTCCCTGTCTCGATAAAGACCAGGCAGGGCGATGTCATCGTCGACCGCGACGAGCATCCAAGCCCCGCGACTACCCTCGAAGGACTTGGTCGACTAAAGCCGGTCTTCGATCGGGCGGGGACGATCACGGCCGGCAACGCCTCCGGCCTCAACGACGGTGCGGCAGCCGTACTTGTGATGTCGGAAACACGGATGAACGAACTCGGGCTAAAGCCCCTCGCCCGCATCGCGTCCTATGCTTCGGCGGGGGTCGAGCCGATGGACATGGGGTTGGGGCCGGTCGCGGCCTCACACCTTGCGCTGGAGAAGGCCGGCTGGCAGGCATACGAGCTCGACGTCATGGAGATCAATGAGGCCTTTGCCGCGCAGGCCATCGCGGTCAACCGCGAGATGGGCTGGAACGAGGAGATCATCAACATCAGCGGCGGCGCCATCGCGCTCGGCCATCCGCTGGCCGGATCCGGCTGCCGCATCGTGGTGACGCTGCTCCACGAGATGACGAGGCGCAACGCCCGCAAAGGCCTGGCCTCACTCTGCATCGGCGGCGGCCAGGGCGTGGCGATCTGCCTCGAACGATGAAGCTGAACCTCTGCGCAGTTTTAGTCTGAGAAGAAACGGGCATGGTCTTGGCCACGCCGCCTATTAATTTCATGATCCGACGAACGGCAGCTTTGGTCAACGGCAAGGCTCAACTCTACGACCGACTTGCGGCGCAAAGTAGACCTGTCTTTGTGCACGCCGTTCTACGCTGTAGCCCTCCCCCTTTCGAAGCGTCTTTATTTCATAGGGGATGTAGGCGCAGATCGAGTATGCTGTGCTCTCCAATGACACCGAGCTCGCCGACGGTCGTGTCGAAGGTACTAGCTACTCTGACCCGCCGCACCCACCGGTCGCTGAGATCGACGGAGATCTTGTTGACGTTGTCGTTCAATCCGGCGTCACGCGCGGTTCCGGTACGCCCAGCTATTGTCCCGACACGAGCGCCTCCGTCTCATCGGCGACGTTCGTGCCGGCCGAGCCAGATTTCCTTTTGAACAAAAGCTTAGACGTTCAAGCAACTGGATCGAAAGCCGCGGGAAGGCAATTCTTTACGATACGTTAACCGCGTCGACACTTTGGCACGGATTTCCGTAACGGAAGCCAAAAACCAGGTGCATTGGTCGCCAATCCGTTTTAGTTTACATTCTATAAATGCGTTATTCGGCGAAGTTGAATTTGAATTAGCCACACTTTTTGTGGCCGATCCTCGCTGTAGCGACCCAATACAAAATTGAACTTGCAAAGATATTGCCTGTAAAGAGCGATGAGGCCGCCGCTCCGGTGGCCGGGGGGCTTTCGTGCATTTTCTTTTGCTCGTCTTGCTGAAGAAACACGTCTTCAATCCAGCGATCGCCCTGGCAGCGCTTCTTGTCTGCGGCGGAGGAACTAACCTTGCCGCAGCTCAGCAAATGTGCGGCCAGGCGCTGTCACAGTGCGACCTGCAGACCGACTCCGCATGCCTCGAACGCACTTATGCGTGCGGCGAATATGATACCGTTATCCAGTCGCTCTTCGTTGAGCGGTTCGAACCGACGCCCGACCAGAAATACTTCGTCGGTGCATCGTTTTACGGCCGCCACATCCGCGAGCGCGCCGCCGGCGTGCAGTGCGAGATGGTGAAGTTCGCGCGCGAATACCTGACCGACTACCTGTCCGGCGTTGAGGCCGAGTTCACCACCAGCGGCTCGTTCGGCACGATGCGCCAGATGGATCAAATCTATCATGCCGCGCAGATGCTGACCGACCTCGGCGACGTCACCGGCTGCCCGGAATCGGCGCTGACACGCGCCACGGTCGAGGACATCGCCCGTAGCGAGGCCGTACGCTATGCACGCTCGGTGTTCCTGCAGCCGCCGCCGGAAGCTCGTTCGTCGTTCGACACGCTGCAATTGGCGCTGAGAAGCTTCGTCAGTCGGGCGTCCGACCTCGAAACGGGGATCGCCCTGCGCCGCGTCGAAATCAAGTCGGCCGAAACGCATCTGAAGGCGATCCGCGCCATTTTCGCTGATATCTTCGGACCGGTGACCGGGGCGGGCGCGACGCTGGTCGCCAACACCTCGATTCTCGACGGCCTGGCCGCGAATACGACGCAGATGCTGCGCTCGGTCGAAGTCTCGGAGGGAGAATTCAAGCGGGCGCTCGGCAACGTCACGCCAGAGCAATACGCCAATCTCAATCGCAACACGGTCGCCAGCGCGGAAGATTTTCTCAAGGTCTCCGCCTTCCACATCAACATGATCGGAGTGCTGCTGCCCACCGATCCGGCAAAGCCCTTCTGGCGGCTGGACGCCGAGGTTCATGCCGACAACGCGGCCCAAGGGGCATTCAACGATCTCGCCAAGATAAAGGCAGACTGGAAGGCGCACGGTGCCGCGACCGGGATCTGCGCCCAGGCTGGCGCGGCAGACAGGGTGTGGTACTGCCGATGACAAGCCTCCGAGACATCGCGTTGTCTCTGATCGTCAGTTGCGTCCTGGCCGACGCGGCCAGCGCCGCATCGATCCTGGAGCGCGCCTACACTTCCGAGAAACTCGACGGCTTCTGGAACGCGACGCTCTCGAACGCAACGCCCGAGACGAGCCGGTTCAACCTGCTCGCCCCCGGTCCCGCCGCCGTCGAACCGAGCCACGAGGCAACGCAGCCCGATTTCGGCCTGCCCTTCGCCGGCGAGGTGATCGGCGAGGCGTCGGGCTCCTCCGGCGGCAGCCGCAGCGTCGGCTTTCCGATCATCCCGCTTTCGGCCGACGACGCCTCGGTGCTGATGCGACGGCTCGCGTGGTCGGAGATCTACCTAAGCCGCTACCGCTTCTTCGCCCCAATCTCGACCGATAGCGCCGAAGAGCTCGCCGCGCTCGTCGGCCGACAATACGCCGCCGCCGTAGAGGCCTATCTGATTACCGGGCGGCTTTACTTCTCCGGGGCCGACCTGCCGGAGAAATGCCGACACCTGACGCGGATGAACGAGATCAATGCTGGACCTTTGTCGGGCGCCAGCATGGATGCGCTGCCCGCGGCATGGCGTCCGCTGTTCCCGATCGTCGAGGCAGTGCGTGCTCGGCTCGGCTCGGACGCGCTGGCGAAACTGGTCTGTTCGGTCAGGCCGGTACGCGGCCGGGCCGAAACGACCGGCCTGATCGAGACGCGGGTGCGCGCGCAAATCGTCAAGGCGGTCAGGACGAAGGTCGACGACACGCTCAACCTGATGAACGCCGCTTCGACCGAATACCAGTCGCTGGTCAACGAGATGGACGTGTCGATCAAGTCGGCCGAGGTGATGGAGCTGGAGCGTGTGCTTGGCAACGCGCAGGCTAACATGGTCCTCGTCAAGGAGGATCAGCTGAAGGCAGCCGAGACGATCGCCGCGCTGCAGGCCGTCGACCTCTCCAGCCTCAACCAGCCGGAATCGCTGAAGGAGTTCGAAGACGGCAAGGCACGGATGACGCAGATCGTCGGGCAGATAGAAAGCGTCATGACGGCTCTGTCCGGGCTCGCGCATGTCGTCGACGATCCGGCGATCACCGCCGAGCTTTCTTCCTGCGCAGGACTGGCCGGAGCGTATTCGAGGCTGGATCTCACGCTCGACACCGGTGCTCTGACCGCGACGATCAACGGCCCCTACGAGGACTGCATCAACCATGCCCGGGCGGTGGTCGGGCGGTTCCAGAATCCATCGCTTTCCAAGGCGCAGATGGCCGAGCTTGCACGGCACGTGCGCCAGATTTCCGAGGTCTTTCTGTCGACGGGGCAACCATGAGACGGTTCTTCCTGCTTTGCGGACTGGTCGTCAGCATCGTTTTCGGCGCGGCAGGAATGGCGCGCGCGCAGGACTGCATGGCGCTCGATGTCGACGCGGCGGCCGGCCATGCCGGCGAGCTGACGACGCTGCTCAAGATCGCCAATTTCCGCGCCGACGTGAAATACATGGGTGAAGTCGCCACCGAGCTCGAACAGTTCCTGACGACCTGCGGCGACGAGGCGACCGGACGGCTGGCGATCGTGTGCGATTTCGACTGCCACCTACAACTTGGACGCTATCGCCTGTTCCTCGCCGCCGACATGCCCTTCCTGTCGTCGGCAAGCGGCGTCAGCCGCAACGATACGCCCGTTTCGCCGCAATCGGCGCAGGAATTCGGCCGGCAAGGCATCGAGATCGTCGACCGAGGTCTTCGCATTCTCGCCCGACAACAAGGCGGTGACCAGGGCACCGCGGCGGGAGAAGATGCAAGTTACCGCACCTTCGTGCGGCAGCTGACGGCGCTGTCCTCGCTGAAGATCCAGCTGCTGATGAACACCGGGGACGTCTGGTACCAGACCGTCTCGGAAGCACGCGTCAAGGCGCTCGACTTCCTGGTCAACGATACGCTTGGCGCCGTCGGAGGCGCTGGCCTCGACAGCCAACCCAACCTCTCCAAGGCCTACACCAACTACGAGGCCGCGATGTGGGTGCTGGTCGAGACGCAGATGGATATTCCGGGCGAGTCCACCTACGACGACCTGCGCGCCGACCTGCTGCTGCAGCAGAGCGACCTCGATGCGCGCATGGACAGCGTGCGCAAGGGCTTCCTGTTCCTCAACATCGACCCGATGCAGTTCACGACGATTCCGTTCGAGGAACTGCAGCAGGCCCTGGCCGAGAGCGAGCAGCGGTTGACCGAGGTCGAGCGCAATGTCGAGGCGCTGGTTGAGCGGTGGTACGCCAACAAGGAAGGCGAAGCGACCCGCGCGCTCGACGAGGAGCGGACGATCCGCAGCCAGGAAGTCAACCTTATCGCCCACAAGATCGGCAAGCTGGAGCACGAGGCACAGACCTTCGCCACCACCGTCCAGCAAGAGATCAACGCGGTCGACGCCGAGAAGGACACGTTCGGCTATCGCCAGCAGATCAGATCGCTGGAAATCGAGCTCGGCACCAAGATCGCCGAGTTCGAAAACCAGCGCCGCCAGATCAATGACAGGCAGGAACTCGACCTGATCGTCCTCTCCAAGGAGGCCGAAGTCGAACGGCGCAACGAACTGCGCTGGCTGCTGAACTGGGAAATGACGCAGATGAACCTCGATCTGCAGATTTCCTCGCTCGAAAGCCAGATCACCGAATATGCCCGCCAGACCGAGCGCAACGCCAACCAGCTCGAACAGGCGGTTCGCCAGCGGCAGATCCTTCAAACGCAGATCACCAACAACCAGGGCGCTATCGCCCGCGCCAACGACACAATCACCGAACTGCAACTGCGCCAGACCGACCTCTATCAGCGCCGCCGGGCCGTCGACCGAGAGCAGCTTTGCGGCATCGAGAATCAGCTCGCCCTGATCGGAGATACAGCCGACCATCCGTTCACGCCGCTGCTCGCGGGCGAACAGCCATGCCAGACCGTGACGCCGGCCTTCACGCGCAACCAATACGTTGCCCAGATGTGCGGCCCGGACGGTCAGTCGGGCCTCCGGGCCCAGCTCTTGAACTCGCAGACACAAGCGAAAGCGTTCCTGATGAAGTGCGTCATCGGCAGTGCCGACTTCGCCGATGTCGAGCCGCTGATCGCCGACCAGCAGATGATCACGTCGAACATCTCCCTGCCGCAGGAACTTGCAAACGTCGATTGCGGTTCTTTTTCCCAGACGGAAACGGACTTCGCCAAGAAACTCTACGAAGCCGAGCGGGACCTCTACGCGAAGAGGAAGGCGGACCTTGAGGAGGCGCGCGACCAGGTCGACGGCCAGTTGTCGGAAGTGATCGCCTGGTTCGTGGCGTTCAACGGCACCACACAGGCCGCGCAGGTCATCCTGACTTCGGTGCAAGGTGCATATTCGATCGGCGCCGCGGTACCCGAAATCATCACCTGCGCCTGCGGTTTGGGCAGCGGGGTCGCGACTGTGGTGGACGTCGCCAAACCGATCAGGGCGGCGTTGGAGGCGGCCCAATCCATCCTGTCGACGATCATTAACACCGGCCAGATCACTCAGGCGAACATAAATGAAATCAATGCGCTGAAGCAGCGTCTCACGCAGCTCCGCCAGGCGATCGGGCAACTCGATCTCGACAAGGCGCTCAAGGCAAGGGCGCTGGTCGACACGCACTTCCAACTGGCCGGCCGGTTGGCGCAAGGGGCACAGGACATCAAGGAATTGGCGCTACAGGGCTCGATGGCGGCGGTCGACTGCCAGAGCCAGGATCTCAGCATCGACGAGCAGGTGGCGCGGCTCAAGTCCGACCACGAACGCATCCTCGCCGGGCTCGATCTTCAGGCGCGCGAGAACGACTTGCTGAGTTTCCAGATTACCGACCAACAGCGCACGATCGACCGGCTGACCAACGAGATCGCGATCCTCAATCTCGAACTAGACAAGCTGTCCCTGTCGGAAGCCCAGCTCAACCAGGACAACGCACGTGTCGCCGAACTGGTCGCGGCAACCAACAGCCGCATCGACCGCGTCCGCGCCGCGCAGACGACCGTGACAGGCCTCGCCGAGGAATCAAACGCCTCGACCAACCTGATCAATGAACTGCGCGACCGGCAGAAGGACAAAATGCTGGCGCTGAACGATGCCGAACTCGCCTTCGTCGAGCAGCGCATCACGCAGTCGCGCGGCAACACCGAGGAACTCGTCGCGGGTCTGAACCAGGCAAAGGATCTCGGTCTCAAGAGCCGCGCGCTGCAGGACAGCATCCTGAAATTCCAGAGCAACGTTCAGGCCGAGGTTACAAAGCAGCAGGAGGACATGACGAAGCTCGTCACACAGATCGACGATCCGGCGACGCGCAAGAATCTGTTCATCGCGACCCAGGACACCGTCGCCGATCTGATGAAGGGCATTCCCGAATATCTGGTGACTAAGCGGCGCGTGCTCGAGACCGCCAACCGGCTGATGCACCTGATGAGGCGCCGCTTTGAAGTGGTGCAGGCCTTCACCGGCGAGGCGGCGACAGTGCCCATGGTCTATGTGCGCAACGCAACCCAGCTGCAGGCGATGATCGACGACATCGTTGCCAAGCGCTTCTTCGACGAGCGGCAGATCAATATCGATGTCGCCCAGATCGTCGTGCCCGCCAATTCAGGTTTCGCCCGCAAGCTGGCGCTCGACGAGAATGTCGAGTTCGAGGTTTCGCCGTTCGCGTCGACCGAAGCGCTGATGAAGGCAAACGGCTATTTCGCGCTGTGGGCGCCCAACAAATTCCGCGAGCGCAAGAACCTGACCCTGATCGATGTCTTCGCCGGCACAGACTACCAGTGCACGGGAGCGCAGTGGAACCGCTTCGCCTTGCAACACCGCGGCAGCGGCTTGGTCTTCAAGCCGCTGACCAAGGGATCGAGCGAGGTCAGCGCAGACATTTCGGTTGGGCCGGAGCGGGTGGCGTTGCAGACCTTCTTCAACCAGGCCGACAGTGGCGACGAGATCAACCGGATCATCCGCTACTGGGTGCAGGATCGCTACCAAGCGCGCAAATTCCCGCGCGCGCCCGGACCGTCGAACGACACCAGCCTGATCCTGCCCTATCTCGGCGCGCCGCTGATCGGCTCGTACCGACTGTCGCTGCAGCCGAGCGATTGTCCGTTCGACGGCGCCGTGTTCACCCTCTATTTCATCTTCGCGAGCGCGCCATGAGAGCCGTTGGGGTCATAGCAGCGCTCGGCCTGGCGCTCAGCGCGACGGGAGCAGCCGCGCGCGACCTCTTCGTCGACAATCTCGCCGGCTATACGATCGAATCGCGCGTTCTCGACGCTCCCAACTGCGAGGGGCCGGCCATTCCGGACGGCATGCTGAAGACCTTCGAGCAAGGCCTCTGCGTCTTCCATCGCCCGGCCCGCAGTCCGGCCGACAGCCAACGTGCGGCCAACCTGATGCGGGAGGCGCAGACCCGCGGACTGCCGCCCGTCCACCAGCAACTTGCCGGGCTGATTTCAGGCTTGGCGAACTGTGCGGAGGCGACGCGCCATCTCGATGCCTACCGCGCTTCGGGCAACCAGAGCCGGATGGAGCAGACACTGTTCTGCCGCGACCGGCGCCACAGCCAGGCCGACCTGAACGCGATCGAATGGAACCATGCGCTGTTCGAATATGCCGACGGGCTCGCTTCGAACCGAACGCTCGATCAGAGGCTGGCCGAGATGAGCGTGTGCCAGGCCGGACCCTTGAGCGCCGATTTCGACGCCCAGTGCGGCCTGATCTCCAACCTGTCCGACACCGAGATCGATGCCTTCGCCGATGGGGCGGCCGGCAAGGTGATTGAGAGCTACTTCGCCAGCGTCGAGAGCCCGATCACGGCGATGTTCTCGCGCAAGCTGAAACGAGCCGAGGGCCTGGTGCAGAGTTCGCGCGCCGGCATCGATGACATCAAGGCGGGCGCCGACACGGTGAACAAGGAATACGCCGCTTTGAACCAGGTCTATGAGGCGGCGCGCGATACCAAGATGGGGCCGATCTACAACGCCTACCGAGAGGCGATCCTGAGGGCGACCTCGATCCTCGACGAGTTCGACCGGTGGAAGGGCGGGCTGTTCATAACCTCGGAAAACATCAACCTGATGCCGAAGATCACCGAACGATCGGGCGAGATCGCGGGCGAGAAGACGCGCGTTGACGGCCTCGCCTTCGAGGCCAAGGCGAGCGCACTGGTCGGAGACATCAAGCGCATCATCAATGCCGATGCCGAGAACCGCGCCGCGGTGGCCGCATTCTGCCGCATCTATTTCTGCGAACTGACCAACCGCCGCGCGATGGCCGACGTCATCCGAACCTGCCGTCGGCCGGCGCTCGCCAACAATCCGCTGTGCGTCGGCCAGAACGGGCAGATCACCAATGGAACTCTTACTGTCGACTTCCAAGGGCCGCATTCGATCACCGTCAAGGCGCTGTGCCAGTCAGCCGGCCTCGATCCGCTGATGACCGAAGTCAACATGGACCCCGCGCGCGCCGCAAGCTGCTTGAGCGAGTTGAGATGAGACGGGCGGTCGTATTGCTCACCCTAATTCTCGCAGGCGCGTCAGTGGCCCGCGCCGAGCCGCAGCTTGCCGCTTTCGTCACCGACCAGAACAACGACGTCTATGTCGCGCTTTTCGACGGCAAGGCGGTGGAACTCGCCGGCTGCTCCAGTGCGGGTCAGGCGAAAAGGTTGCTGCACCTGCCCGACACCGCTCTCGTCGCGGAGGCGACGCTCGCCAAGCTTCAGGCTGAAAACAGCTTTGGGGCGCAGCCTCGGCTGCCATGTCCTGGGACGGCGTTCAATATCGACTGGCAGGCGACGACCGCTATCTGGGCCGATGTCGAGGCATCCGGCAACTACTATCTCCCTTCCCCCTCGGGCACCGGCTATTTCGCCGTGCCCACCGCCTGCGCAGAGATCAAAGCGGCACTTGCCATCCGCGAGCGGCTGCAACTGCCGGGCGTACTCCAGGGTTTTGCCGCGCCGCCCAATGTCGGGACACCGTTCGTACTCGATTGCGGACGCGGCGATCTCGGGGGCCTATCGGATATTGCGGCGGCGAGCGTGGCCCGCTGGAGCCTGCACCGGTTCGAAACCTTCCTCAGCGCTGAAAGCATCGGCGACACGATCTATGTCGTGCGCTACACGCCACCGGGCGAAGGCGCTCGGCCCTCCTACCTGCCGATTGCGCGCCTCGACGGCAAGGCTACGCGCGACATCATCGCCGATGCGGCCGCAGCCGAAGCGGCGGAGACGAAGCTGCGAGCGTTCTTCGGTATCGCCGAGGCCGAGGCGGTAACCCTGCTCGGCGCCGACGCGGTAGCGGCGCTTCGTTCGGCGCCCTTCGTGGACCTGTGTCTGTCGAACTGCGATGGCTATCAGCGCGAGCACGCGGCCTTCGCGCAGCCGGGCATCGACCTCGGCCTGTCGCCGCTGTCCGCAGGCCTCTCCATCACCTCGCTCGACCCCCTCGGCAATGCGCGACTGGACTGGACTTTCGCGGAAGGGCGGGCGCTATCCTTCACGGGTTGCCCGCTTCTAACATCGGCGCTCGGCCTCTCCGCCCCCGGCATTGGCGACTGGATGGGCGAGACGGATCGCGCGCTGACCGCCGCTCCACCGCCGGGTACCAGCTTCGACTGTCGAGGGTCGGCCAGTGATACGTGCGTTCGCCGCATCAATGATGGCGGCACGCTGACGCTGGCGCAATTCTCCTCCGAGGGCGATTGCGCAGGGCGGGCGAATCTCAGGCTCGAACTGCCCGCATCGGTTAAGACGCCGCAGACACTGATCTTGAAGGGACTGCCGTTCAAGACGGTGCATATGGCGCCGGCCCCCGGCGTCGCCCGCACGCGGCTCGTCGGCACCGCCAACCGGGTGCCGGCCGGCACGTCGTCATGCATCCTGTCCGCCACCGGGGTGATCATCGTCGCGGACGGGTTGTCGCGGCTCGAACTCGAGCGGATCGACTTATCGCGGGCTGCCGATCAAACGACGGATGAGGTCGTTGCCGTGATCGCTCAAAACGGCGCGGTCGCGCTCGACGATGTGACCATCGGCACCGTGGCGGATGGACTGTCGCCGATGGCGCGCGGCGCGTCGTTGTGCCTGGCCGACCTTTATGCGCGCGGGCTCAGGGTTGAAGCAGACATGCTGGCGATCCAGGGCGTTCGGGCGCGGCTGCTGATTTCGGCACAAGCGCCAGTCCGTTCCACCCTCGTCCGCGCGCGTTTCGGCGCGGTGCTCACCTCCGACAGCCTGATGCGGATGGACTTCACCGACATCGCCGCAGCCAATCCGCTGGTGCTGCGCGGGGCGGTCGTGGCGGGCCGCTCGGACGGGCTCGCGCCGACGGCGGCGGGCCTTGCGGTCGGCTCCGCTATCCAGCTCGAGCGCGGTTCGTCGGCGAATTTCACCACCTCTACGGTGTCCGGCTTCCGCTGCGCGGTCAGTTTCGCCGACAGCGCCTCCAGCGCCAGTTTCCTGCTGCCGGGCAACGACATCGCACACGACAACACCAGCCAAGCCTGCGGGCCAGGCCACTTCAGCCTGGTCGAATAGAGCGGAAGGGGAAAACCAGATGACCCGAATCGCCCAATCGCTGCTCCTGTTGGTGGCGCTGCTTGCGGCGATCACCGCAGGTCCTGCCCGTGCCGAGGAACCGAAGGTCGTCCTGTTCGAGGATCCGACGCTGAACGCCACTCGCTTGCACTATCCCCTGCTCATCTCCGAAGGACGCGGCTACCGCATCCGTTGCAGCGACCAGGCGGACGAAGAGGCGGTAATCCACGGACTAGGCTTCGCCACCGTGCCATCGCAAGTGCTGAGCGCCGTCGACAATGCGGTCGTCGCCGCCGACCCCGCCGCCAATCCGCTGTTGTGTCCATCCGCCGAGAACTACCCGATCAAGGTCTTCGCGCACGACGGAGGCAGCGGTATCGTCTACTACCTGCAGTTCCCGATCGATTTCGGGTCAACATCCTTTTCCGACCAACTTTACATTCCCGGCTGCGCGCCTTTGGTCGAGGGACTGGCGCTCAACCTCAACCAGGCGATCGACGCCGACCCCACCCCATTCTTCGCCGGAAAGGTCCATACCATCGCATGCGTCGCGGGACCGCCGCTTGTCGGACGGCCGACGACCTTTGCCAGTTGGTGCATCAAGGATAACCTTGATCCGGCCCAGAAGACGACGGTCAAGGAACTGCTCGAGCTGACACCTGGCGGTGCCTCCGCTCTTGGCAATCCGGCGGCGTGCGCAAGCGCGCAGGACTTTCTCGCGTCGAGTACGACACTCGACCTGGCCGGGCGACGGCTGACAAACCTCGAACCGCTGGCGACGCTTACCCATCTGACGCGCCTGACCTTGTCGGGCAATGAAATTGCCGACACGCGGGATCTGGGAAAGCTGACCAAGCTCACCTTTCTCGATCTGTCGCGAAACAGGATCAGCAACATCAACGTGGCGGCCGTGATGAAGGATCTGGCCGACGCCGACCTCAGTTCCAACCAGATCGCCGACCTGCGGCCGCTCGCCTCGGCACGGGCGCTGACACGGCTGGTTCTGGCCGGCAACAAGATCGTCGACGTGTCGCCACTGCGGTTTCTGCAAGAGCTCACCGCGCTCGACCTGTCGAAGAACCGGATCACGGATGCGCGTCCCTTGATGAGCCTGACCAAACTCGCCGCTCCGAACCTGCGCGCAAACCGCCTGGCCACGGCGCAGTCCGTCAGCGCCATCCTACCGTTCAATCCTTCGCTGGACGGCAATCCGGTCTGCATCAGTCGACCCGAGCAATCGACCACGGCCACCAGCAAGATTTTTGAAGCCTGCATCACGACGATCAAGGAGGGAGACGTGGTGATGGCCAATATGCAGACCGGCAAATGCCTGGCTGTTTCCGAGGGGCGCCTCGACAACAACGCGCCAGCCGTCCAGTTCACCTGCGACGGCGACCAGTGGCGTCGCTGGAAACTGGTCGAGACAGATGACGGTTTTCAGCTGCAGAACGTGCGGACCGGAAAATGCCTGACGATTTCCGGTGGGGTCAGCACCGGCAACAACATCCCGGCCCTTCAATTTGACTGCGACCGGGATCCGTCGCGGCGCTGGAAGCTGACCGCGACCGGCGATGGCTTCCAGGCTGAAAACGTGCAGACGGCGAAATGCCTGACCATCGCCGGCGGGGTGAGCACCGATGACAACGTCCCTGCCCTCCAGTTCAACTGCGACCGGGATCCGTCGCGCTTCTGGAGCATCCGGGCGGCTGACCCCGAAGTCATGTTGGTGAACCGACAAACCGAAAGGTGCCTTTCGGTTGCGGAAGGACGAACCGACAACAACGCACCGACGGTGCAATTCGACTGCAACGGCAGCAGTCAATGGCAGCGCTGGAGGCTGGTCGAGACAGGCGACGGCTCCCAGGTGGCGAACGTCCAGACGGGCAAGTGCCTGACGATTGCCGGCGGGATCAGCACCGAAGACAACATCCCGGCCCTGCAGTTCAACTGTGACAGCGATCCTTCGCGCCGCTGGAACCTGGTCGAGACCCGCGACGGCGTTCAGGCGGAGAACGTCCAGACCGGCAAGTGCCTGACGATTGCCGGCGGGGTCAGCAACTTGAACAACATCCCGGCCCTTCAGTTCACCTGCGACCGCGATCCGTCGAGCTATTGGACCATCAAGGCGGCGGACGAGAGGTAGCGCCGCCAGCGGTTCGGGCTGATTGAGCCTTGTCGATCAGCCTGAGCCTCGAAAGGAGACACAAGATGAACCGCATCGCCCAATTGCTCCTAGTTCTGGTCGTGCTCGTGGCCGCCGGGACTGGCATGGCTCGCGCGGACGAGCCGAAGGTCGTGCTGTTCGAGGATCCGACACTGGAGGCGAACCGGCTGCATTATCCGTTGCTTATCTCCGAAGGGCGTGGCTATCGCATCCGCTGCAGGGACCAGGCGGAAGAGGAAGCGGTGATCCGTGGACTTGGCTTCGCGACAGTTCCTTCGGAGGTGCTGACCGCCGTCGACAGCGCGATCGTCGCCGCTGATCCGGCCGCCAATCCGCTGCTGTGCCCTGCGGGCGAGACATATCCGATCAAGGTGTTCGCCAACGACAATGGCAGCGGCCTTGTCTACTACCTGCAATTCCCCTCCGACTTCGGCGCGACGACATTTTCCGACCGGCTCTACATTCCCGGCTGCGCGCCGCTGGTCACCGAGCTGAAGCTCAATCTCGATCAGGCTCTGAATGCCGACCCCACGCCATTCTTCGCTGGCAAGATCCACACCATCGCGTGCCTCTCCGGCGCGCCGCTGGTCGACAATCCGACGACCTTCGCCAAATGGTGTGTCAAGGGCGACCGCACGCCGGCTGAAACGGCGACCGTTATGGCGGTGCTCGATTCAACGCCCGGCGGGGTCTCGGCGCTCGGCAACCCCGCAGCCTGCGCCGCCGCACAGACCTTTCTGGAATCGATCACGACGCTGAACCTGAACGGCAAGGGCGTGCAGTCGCTCGAGCCGATTGCAGTGCTGAAGAACCTCACCAGCCTGTCGATCGCCAACAACTCGATCGCCGACCCCGGGCCGCTGGCCAAGCTCAAAACGCTGACCTTCCTCGACATCTCCGGCAATCACATCAGCAACATCAGCGCGCTGACGCCGCTGACCGCGCTGACACGGGCCGACGTCTCCGACAACGACATCACCGACATCCGCGCGCTGTCGGCGCTGGCGTTGCTGACGAACCTCACGCTCGACGACAACAAGATCGCCAGCCTTGAGCCGTTGCAATTCCTGCAGGCGCTCTCGATCCTGTCCATCGCCAACAATGGCCTCACGGGCGATATGCTCGATCCGCTCAGCGCGCTCGGCGGCCTGACCAGCCTCAACCTCGCCAACAACAAGATCGAGACCTTCGCCAATCTCGGCAGCTTCCCTTCGACGCTGGCCATCAACCTCAGCGGCAATCCCATCGTCGCGAATGGCGGGCAGAGCTTCGTCGACCTGTGCGTGCTGCACCGCGACGCGGCGACTCCGCTTGGGCAAACCATCCGGGCCATGGTCGAGTTGGAGGGTAGCGGGACCTGCCTGGCGGTCGGCAACAAGCTGCTGGCGACCACCGCGCTCGACCTGTCGTCGAAGATCGTCAGCGACCTACGTCCGCTCGCCACCTTGCCGCAGCTCACCTCGCTCAACCTCTCAAGCAATGCCATCACCGACGTTTCGCCCCTTGCCGGCCTGACCAATCTCGGCACGCTCAACCTGTCGAAGAATTCGATCGCCAATGTCAGGCCGCTGGCAGCGCTGTCGGGGCTGATCAGTCTCGATCTTTCAGACAATCCCGTGCAGGCGAACGACTTCCTGTCGGCGTGCCTGATGCGCAACCAGACCGACTTTCTGACGCCCGCGCAAACTGCGGAAGTGAACGCGCTGCTGTCGATCTCTGGCAAGACCGTCTGCGGCAAGGCCTATGACGATCTCAATTCACGCCAGTTCGCCGATGCCAGGAACCGCGGGTTGACCAGCGTCTCGCTCTTCCCGGTGATGGGAAATCTGACCTCCATCGACCTGTCCGACAACCAGCTGTCCGACGTCTCGGCGTTGTCGGCGGTGCCGGGGCTGACGAAGCTTTGGATCCGCAACAACCAGATCCCGTCGATCCAGGGCGTGTTGCAGTTGCGCCGCCTAGAACAATTGAACATCGAGGGCAATCCACTGTCGAACCTGATCGGCATCGGGGTGCTCAACAAGCTGACAAAGCTCTATTTCTCGAACACGCACGTGCAATCCGTGACGCCGCTGGCGGACCTGCCGCTGCTCGACGACGCCGGCATGCGCAATCTGCCGCTGCAATACGCCAGCTTCGCTGAGTACTGTATCGTCTACCGGTTCGATTCGATTGCGCTCGGCGACGTGCGCGGCTTCATGGCGGCACTCGACAGCCGCATGCAGGCCGACCACGTCGATAGCGCCGATTGCAGCGCTGCGCAAAACTGGGCGCAGTCACTGAGCAGCCTGACGCTGAACAAGAAGTCGATCATCGCCGTAAACCCCGTGGTCTATTTCCGGGCGCTGGGCGAACTCAACCTGTTCGACAATGTGATCACCGACGTGTCCCCGATCGCTTCGCTGACGGGACTTCAGAAACTGAACCTCGCCACCAACCGGCTGTCGGCAATCCCGCGATTCGGCTCGAGCGGGCTCAAATACATCTATCTGAACGACAACCAGATCACCGATGTCGGCAATCTGTCGAACATGCCAGCGTTGTCGAATGTCGATCTACGCAACAACCGGGTCTTCAATGCGCTGCCGCTCGGCTCGCTTCCAGCGCTGTCGATCGTCGATCTGAGGGGCAACCGGATCGAGAACTTCGCCCACATCAATACGGTGATCGGAAAGTCCTATCTCGGCAACAATCCGATCTGCTCTTTCCCGCAACCGCTGGCGCCGCAAGTCGCCGAAGCCTGCAAACGCGAGCCGTTGCGCATCCTGGATGTCAACATTCATTTGCTCGACGAGATTGCCGTCCAGCCTTTGGTCGTCTGTCCGCGCCCCAACTGCCTGCAGCTTCAGCCGCACGTCATCGTGAGCCCGATCATTCATCAGTAATGCCTGCATACGGAGAGGTAGTCCCATGTTCGCAAAGACCCTTACCGCCCTCGCAGCCCTGACCGCCGCCACCGCAGTCCTTGGCTCCCCGGCCCGTGCAGAAGACAAATCCGCGACCTCGATCGTGCAGCTGCCCTCTGCGGGCGGCACAGTCACGCAGGAGGAAGGCAGCTTCGCGCTGAACAACAACACGGGATCGGCGAACTTCACCCTGCCGCTACCCACGCTGCCGACGCGCGGCCAGTTCGGGCCGCAAATGAGCCTCACCTACAGCCAGTTCGCGGGCGATACCGGCAACGGGCTAGGCATCGGCTGGCAGTTCAATACCCAGGCGATCGTCGTCAACGACGATCTCGGCACGGCCGTGCCCGGCACCAAACCGGGCGGCGATTTCTTCTCCCGCCTATCGTACATGGGCACGCGGCTCGTCTTCCTCGGCAACCAGAACGGCGTCTGGGAATACAAGCCCGAATACGCCGAGGATTTCGTCAAGATCCTCTACCACACCGGCGCGTTCGACGTCATTTCGCTCGACCTGTCAGGCGGCCTGCACACCGACACCATCCCCTCCGGATTCGAGGTGACCAACGCCGACGGAACGCGGCTGATCTTCAGCGGCGACCCTTCGGTGGCTGAAGGTAATTTCGACATAGCCAAGCCCTACGTGACGAAATGGCCGCTGGTGCTGCAGCTCAACGCCAACCGCGAAGCCGTCCGCTACGACTACCAGCGTTTCGGCGGACGCAGCTATCTGACGAAGACCAGCTTCGCTGGCGGCCAGAGCAGCTACCAGTTCGACCTGATCGAGACGCAGTCGACGCTCGTCAGCCACACCAATGGCAGCAAACAGGAGAACGCGCGACTCTACGGCAAGGTGACGGCCAAGTTCAAGGACACTGTCTACGCCCAATGGTGCATGGGGTATGTCGGCCGTGACACCAGTGACACCTCGAAGTTCGTCGTCCGGGCGCATCCGGACTGCCTGGCGAAGGCGCAGGCCGACCTGACGCCGCTCATCGACACGCAGTCGGTCAATGTGCTCGACCAATTGCGCGTGCTCTACCGCTATGGCGACACCAGCGGCGAGGCGCTGGCTCAATCGACGCTGAAGTTCCCGGACATCCATTTCGGCTATTCGTCGTGGACAAGCGCCGAACTGGCGTCGCGCCCCGTGGTGTTCGAAGCGCCGAAGATGGCGTTCGCCGGCGACATCCCTCCGCAGAATTTCGAATTGGCCGACCTCAACATGGATGCCCTGGTCGACATCGTGCAGACCAAGGATGACGGCGCGACCGTGCATCTCGGCAGCGGCGACCTGAACAGCGCCTTCGGCGACACAACCCAGCTCGTGCTGTCGCGTCCGACCGAGGCTGGACTGATGCGCCAGATCGCGCCCCGGCTCACCGACAATCGCTTCGCTTTTGCCGACATCCTTGGCGACAGTTTCGTCGACATCGTCGAAATCGAAGACGGGCTGATGCACGTCTATGACGGCAAGGCCGACGGGACCTTCCCCTATCTCGGCCGCTCGATCCCGCTGCCCGGCGTCTCGCCGACGACATTCGCGGGCGGCAACGGCCGCTTCGCCGACGTCAATATGGACAGCCTGTCCGACATCGTCACGACGCGACTCAACGCTGATGGCCGCACCGAATGGCGAATATTCCTCAATCTCACCCGGCGCCAGGCCGATGGCGGCTACAACGTCAATTTCGGCGCGCTGACCAAGGCGTTCCCATTCAACAGCCAGGACGGCCAGATCCTCGGCCGCAACAATGTGCGGATGGTCGACATCAACGGCGACCGGCTGCCCGACCTCGTCGTCATCCGTCCAGCCGACCAGGGCTTCTGCCTCTACGAGAACCAGGGCAACATCTTCTCGACGGACCCGAATGCGCTGCTGTTTGGCGACGCCGCGATCAACGATCCGGTCTGCGGTCACGGCACCTTCTCGAAGATTGGCGGCATGCAGCCCGGCGATAACCTCGCCACGATGTGGTACATCGACGCCAATGGCGACGGCATCATCGATTTCGCGTCGATGGGCGAGCGCACCGACCAGATGCGCATCTGGCTCGGCTTCGGCGACGGGACTTACCTGAAGGATCCGCTCAGCATCGCGCTCAATCTGCGGGTTCAACTCGGCACGTCGACGCAGACCTTCGCCTCGCGCGTCGCTGACATCGATGGCGACGGCGAGAGCGAAATAATCGTATTCCAGAAACCGTCCGGCGACGAGGTGAAGCCCGTCGTCATCATCGACTTCAACCGAACCGCGACCATGCAACTCGTCAAGGCGAACCTGCTCACGGTCGTCGACTTCGATTCCGGCCGCCGGCACGACATCCGCTATGCGACCTCGATCGACGAGATGCTGCGCGACCGCGCCAATGGCCAGCCGACGCGCAACCTGCATTTCCCCGTTGTCGTCGCCAAGCAACTCGTCACGTCGCAGGGCATACCCGGCCAGGTTCGCGCCCAGGTGCAGACGGACGAATATTTCTACCACAATCCATTCTACGACGTGATCAATCGCCGCTTTATCGGCTTCTCGGAGGTCGAGAAGGTCTCTTACGGCGACGAGAACGCGGCCGGCCAGCGCGTCACGCAGCGTTCAAGCCTCGATAGAGAACAGTATTACACCTTCGCCAAAGCGGCAGCCGACCTGAACCTCGCCGGCAAACTGAAGATCCGCAAGACCTATGAGGTGAAGCCCGAGGCGACGCTCGTTGCGAGCGCGGAGACAACCGAAACGCTCGATCCGGCGTCGGCGGCGCTGCATTCGCTGTCGACCGCCACGCGCAGCCAGAAGCTACCGACGACCGGCATGATGCTGAAATGCGAATCGTCGGTGTGGGAGGCATTTCCGCGTGGCGACGGCTCGTCCTATCTGAGGAAGGTGAAGGAGACGCTGACCGAGTCCGCCGGCGAGGCCGAACAGCAGGACGTGGCCGATCCCGAATGCAAGGATCCGGTCAAGACCCAGACCTATGCGGGTTTTGACGAATTCAACATGCCTGCGTCGGAGACGGTCAGGGTGCGCGACATTCCGGGACCGGAGAACCTGACGGTTCCTGGCTTCAGCCGGACGACCCAGACCGACTACACCCAGTCGCGCGCCGATCTGGCGGCGCTCGGCATCGTCAACGCGGCGTCCGAGCAGCGCATCCTGGCCGGGACCCGGCTGCTCAGCCGCGAGAGTTTCACCTACCTGCCAAATTCCGGCGGTCGGATGGGGTCGCGAACCCTGGAAGTGCTGTCGGGACTTGGCGCTCTGCCGCCCGCGCTCGAACAGTTCCGCAACGCCAGCCGCAAGCTGGCGAAGACCATGGGTTACGATGTCTTCGGCAACAGTATTTCGATCGCCGACGAACTCGGCATCACCGAGTCGGCGATCTACGACCCAACCGGTACCTTGACGCTCAGCTACACCAAGCCGTCAGGCGGTGCGGCCGAACTCGATCAGACGACGAAAATGACCTATGACGGGCCGCGCCAGGGCGCGGTGGCAACGACGACCACGCCCTTGGGCATGGTCGTGACGAACAGCTACGATGCCCTCGGCCGCAAAACCCGGGAAACCGCCACGGACGGCGCCGAACGCTTCTACACCTACAAGATCGGCGAGCATGGGCTGCCGTCGCTCATCCTGACGGCGCGCCGCCGCTATGCGAGCGCCGCCGAGACGCCGGAAGGCGAGAGCGAGTTCATCGCGGACCTCGCCGCCTATGACGCGCGCAGCGAAAAGGTCGCCGACCTGGAGAACGTCGCCGAAGGCGGGGTCCGGGTCAATAATTTCTCGCTCTACAACCGCAATGAGAAGCAGATCTTCCGCTGGACGCCCTTTGTGGTGACCAGCTTCGGCGGCGTTGATGATCTCAACCTGCAGAAGGTGTTCGATCTTGGCGACGTTCCGCGCCCCGATCACGAAGTCGGCAATGCCTACACCTATGACCCAGCCGGCCGGATGGTCCGCGAAACCCATCCGTCGGGCAAGACGTCCGACATGACCTTCCGACCCTGGGGTACGCTCACGGTCACGACCTACAACGACCAGTTCGACGGCGCCGTTCAAAGCAGCGAGTATTCGCTGAGGAACGAGAACGGCGTGACCGCGACTATCGCCAGCAATGGCGGCGGCACGGTTCATATTTCCCGCTTCGTGCGCGATTCTTTCGGCTACCTGAGCGAAATCTGGCTGCCGGGCGAGACGACGCCGCGGCGGCTGATCTACAACTCCGTCGGCGACATCGAATTCCAGTCGATCCCGGGAATGGGCGACCGCTACGCTTTCTACGATGCGCGCGGTCGCCAATCGGTGATCGGGCGGGTCGGCAGCAATGGCGAAACGTCGGTCCAGACCTTCACCTACGACTTCCTCAACCGCAAGCTGACCGAGGTGAACGATGGCGTGGTGCACCTAGAATACCGCTATGACCGCGCCGTTCAGGTCGCCTCAGCGGCCGGCTTCGAAACGCCGATAGCGCTGCCTCTCGACAAGACGACCGAGGTGATCATTCACGATCCCAATGGCGCGTTCGACGCCGTCCAGCGCTACGCCTACAATGCCAACGGCCGGATGGTCACCAACGAGGTCGAGATCGGTGGCGCGAAATACGCCGATCATTTCCATCACACGCTGGATGGCCGCATCGATTCGTCCGAAGGTCCGCGCGGCCTGGCGTCGAAATTCGCGCTGGGGCCCGACAAGAACCTGCGGTCGGTGACGGTCACGCATCCCGATTTTTCGGGACCGGAGAAGATCATCGAGAATATCACCTACAATCCCGAATCGCGGATCGAGCGGGTCGATTATCGTCTGGGCGCATTCACCCGGATGACCTACGACCCAGCGACCCTGTTCCTCACCCACATCGTTACGCAGGCCGGCGGCAAACCGCTGCAGGATTTGAGCATGACCTTTAACGGCAACGGCTCGATCACCCAGATCGTCGACGCGTTGGCGCAAGGCGCGGGCAGCGACGGACATGTCGACCGGTCGGGAACGTTCCACTACAATTTCAAGAACGAACTCGTGCGGATCGACCGTTACGGCCAGCAGGCGGAATTCGCCTATTCGGCGGCGGGAACGTTTGCCCGCAACGACGAGCTCGAGCCCGGCGCGCCGATAGCGCCGTCGACCGGCGCCGCGACCAACCTCATCCCGGCCGGCAGCGCATCGAAGCCCTACTCCTTTGACGGATTCGCCCAACTTGCGAAATCGCCGACCTTGACCGGAACGGTGTTCGACATCAACGGACGGTTGATCCGAGCCCAGACGGCGACCCATGAAGTGCTCTACGGCTACGATCAGACGGGGCGCCGCCTCTATAAGAAGGTCATCCCGACCGACGGATCAGGGCCCGAGCAGCTTTACCTCTACCCGGTTGAAACGTTCGAGATCGGTCCAAAAGGCGAGGAGAGCTACGTCAACATCGCATCCAGCAAGCTCGTTCGTCTCGAACACGGCACCGGCAAATGGTTCTACTATCTGAAGGATCATATCGAGAGCAGCGACTATGTCATCGCCTCCGACGGCGTTCCCGTCGAGCAGATGCTCTACAGGGCGTACGGCACTGAACACAAGCCGGAGACGCTGGCCTCTGCCTGGGCCAGCCACCTGGCAGATGTGGCAGCGGAGTTGCCGCGCGAAAAGACCCACCATCGTTTCACCGGCAAGTATCTCGATGACGATACCGGGCTCTACTACTACGGCGCCCGCTACTACGATCCGGCGCTGGGGCGGTTCATTTCACCCGATCCGCTTTATGTCGGCGATCCGGAGAAGTGTACCGGCAATTCCACGTCCTGCAATCTCTTTGCCTACGCCAACAACAACCCGATGGCCTTCATCGACCCGACCGGCCTGAAGGAGATCGTCGCCGGCGACGCGGCCTACCGGAGGCAGGTCGAAGAGGACATCCAGCGAATCGATCCGACTGCACGCGTCGACAGCAAGACTGGCGAGGTATCTCAAAGCTGGCTGCACGGCGCGTGGCTGGACGTGAAGAACTTCTTTGTCGGATCCAACTCCTTCGACAGCGGCCGCGACCTGATGCACCGGGTCATCGCCGACCCGCAAACCACGACGATCCAGAACGAGCCGGGCGTCACCGCGGCCCGCAACAAGGATCCGTTGGTGAACCCGGAAACGACAAAGGGCGACGTGATCATCGGCTATGACCCGGCTACGTCACGCACGCGCACGTCTGTCGAGTTCGACAAGGCCTCTGGAACGACTGCCTCCAATCCGGCGGATCCTGGCATCGTGCTCGGCCATGAGCAAATCCACGCAACGCACCGCATGGCCGGCCAGCATTCGGGGTTCAGCGATGCGCCCTACATAGGCCTCGATGGCAAGCCATATGCTTATCGCAACGAGGAAGCACGTACCATCGGTGTCGGCGGCACACGTCGACCCGACGACATAACTGAGAACCAGCTGCGCGACATGCTCGGCATTAAGCCGCGCGTCCATTGGTAACCGAACCAAGGATGGAGACTTTGACATGCGACGACTCCCGAAGCTCCCGGCGATCCTTGCCGGTTTCGCGCTCCTGTTTGCGGCAGCGGCGGCGGCCCAATCCATGAGTAAGCAACTCAAGGAACCGCAGGCCGTGCCGCTCGATTTCCTGACATGGATCAACCGCGATCCGGCTTGGCTGCAGCAACAGATGGCCACACTCGGCGCCACCGGCGGGGTGAAAATCGGCAATGACATGCTCGAAACAACAGACGTGGAAGCGTTGAAGGCGGTTAACCGCATCCGCGGCTTCGCCTACCTCGCGGCGAAGGGATTGAATCCGCCCTATTTCGACCTGTCTGTCGCCGGCCCGGACGCGACCGTCCGATGCGTGACCTCTAATCCCAGGGGCATCGCGCCCGGCATCGGGCCGATGGACTTCGCCAGGGCGTCGTTTCCGGCGGAGGCCGCCGACCAAACCGAACTGAAATCCTGCACGGTCGCAGGCAAGGGCGGAGACTATGCCGAGCTTGATCGGGCGGCCTTTCGCGATCGTTACTTCAACGCGTCAGGCACATTGAAGCCGGAATTCCGGGACCTGGGCAACGATTCTGCCTTCAAGGCCAAGGCGATCGACGAGGGCTTCTTCCTGACGACGGAGGACTATAGCGGCCTGCTGCAGCTGGATCTGCGGTAGGCGGCTGAGACGTAGTAGGCACAATGGCCGTGCCGGTGAAGGCAAGCTGGACGGTCGCTCTGTTTCGCGGCCTGGCCGCTGAGCAGCCAGGCATCACATCGCGAAAGCTGGGGGTCCGTCACGACTTGCCCGGGTGCGAGTGTCGAGCGCGAGTTGCCCGCTGGGTGCGCCACCGCGGCGGTTGCCTGATGCCTGAAGGAGACTTGATTGCCCAAAGGCGACTTGGCGTAAGAGTGTCTACTCCACGCCTGTGGCCGGCATTCCGAAGACGCACCATACCCCGGCCTTGTTGGTCGCTTCAAGCGGATGCACCACAGTCGTGCGTGCGCTGAACGTGACGACCGCGAAGGAGCCTGCCGCCCCAGGCCACTCAGTGCGGGTCCAGTAATCGGTTTCGCTGCGGGCGAGCGGTGGCAGCTTGTATTGCGCGAACGCATCATGCTGTCTTGGCCAGTCCGCCGAATCGAGACTGGTCAGTTCCGCCATCGTCGGAAGCTGCCAGCCCATGTCGCCGTTCGGACCGCCTTGTCCGAGGGTGGCGCAGTGCCCCATCGCATCGCTCAGCGTGAGCGGCTGATCAACCCTGTCCAGCCTGGCGACAAGGCATGTGCGCTGGTCGACGAAGGCCTTGCCGTCATGTTCAGCAAGCAGCCAGAAATTCTGGTCATTCAGTGGCTGGCGGGTCAGTTTGTGGACTGTGCCACATGGTTCGGCTTGGGATGGCAGCACTGACAACATTGCAAAAAGCGCAAGTGCCGTGTTGAAAGTCGCAAGAGACGCGATCCGAAACATGCCTTCCTCCTCGCTGGTTTGGCATCATGACGGGCGTTCGACGTGGCAACCAAACAAGTATACTTGAAGCGGCGAACAATTGAAAGGCCTGTCACTTCCCGATACTTAACGTCATTGCCCCGGAATGAGTTGGAGCTCCGCAGGTCTCCTCTGCAAATTGGCGCCGGGCGGCAACTTGGAAGCCACCGCTCGACTTGGCCGCGACGCGTTGCAGGCCGCGGTGCCCCCCCGGTTGAGACCGCAGGCAACCAGCCGGTAGGCAGCTGGGTTCCGGCAACTCATACCTATTGGCTTTGCTTAACCTAGGGGCATCTCAAAATGGCCTGCCCTCCACTTGCTGTAGCGAATTTTTCTACCTCGACGAGAGCAGATGAGCCGAGGGACCCTGGCCGAGGAACATGCTAAAGCACCGTTAGCGAGAAAACGTCACGCGAAAGGCATTTTCCATATATATTTCAAAGCGTTGACCTATAGAAAAGTACCGTCAGGAGCGGAAACCGGCGACGGTACTTTTTCTCGGACATCAAGCAGCACATGAAAAGTACCGTCAGAAGTACCGTCAAATTGATCTAGTAGCCTTCACTTTCAGCGCAACACTGGTTCGCACTAGCCATAAAAATCAGCGGCTTAGGTAGTCGATGACTTCAATTGGCGACATAGGTCCGATGGTGAATGAAATGAGCCGCAAAACATTGTTTTTCTGCGAAAAACTACGTCGCAGTACTCCAAACTGCGCTAAACCCCTACTCCCACTCGATCGTACCAGGCGGCTTCGACGTCACGTCGTAGACGACGCGGTTGATGCCGCGGACCTCGTTGATGATGCGGGTGGCGGCGGCGCCCAGGAAGGCCATGTCGTAGTGGTAGAAGTCCGCCGTCATGCCGTCGACCGAGGTGACGGCGCGCAGCGCGCAGACGAATTCGTAGGTGCGGCCATCGCCCATCACACCGACGGTCTGCACCGGCAAGAGCACGGCGAAGGCCTGCCAGATGGCGTCGTAGAGCCCGGCCTTGCGGATCTCGTCGAGATAGATGGCGTCGGCCTCGCGCAGGATCTCCAGCTTCTCGCGGGTGATGCCGCCCGGGCAGCGTATGGCAAGGCCAGGACCTGGGAACGGATGGCGGCCGATGAAGCTTTCGGGCAGGCCGAGCTCCTTGCCCAGCGCCCGCACCTCGTCCTTGAACAGTTCGCGCAGCGGCTCGACCAGTTGCATGTTCATGCGCTCAGGCAGGCCGCCGACATTGTGGTGCGACTTGATGGTCACCGACGGGCCGCCGGTGAAGGAGACGCTCTCGATGACGTCGGGATAGAGTGTGCCCTGTGCCAGGAAGTCGGCGCCGCCGAGCTTTTTGGCCTCTTCCTCGAACACTTCGATGAACAGCCGGCCGATGGTCTTGCGCTTCTTCTCGGGGTCAACCTCGCCTTCCAGCGCCGAGATGAATTTTTCCGAGGCATCGACCAGGATCAGCGGCAAATTGTAATGCTGACGGAACATTGCCACCACGCCCGCCGCCTCATCCTTGCGCATCAGGCCATGGTCGACGAGGATGCAGGTGAGCTGGTCGCCGACCGCCTCGTGGATCAGCAGCGCGGCGACCGAGGAATCCACACCGCCCGACAGCGCGCAGATGACCTTGCCCTTGCCGACCTGCTTGCGGATCGCCTCGACCGCGTGTTCGCGATAGGCACGCATCGTCCAGTCGCCCTCGATGCCGGCGATGTTGTGGACGAAGTTCCGGAGCAGCCTGGCGCCGTCGGGCGTGTGCACCACCTCGGGGTGGAACATGATGCCGTACATCTTGCGCTCGACATTGCCAAAAATGGCGAAAGGCGAGCTTTCCGACTTGCCGAAAACCTGAAAACCCGGCGGCAAGGCAATGACGCGATCGCCATGGCTCATCCACACCTGGTGGCGCTGGCCGGTCGCCCACAGCCCCTCGAACAGTGGGCTGTCCTTCTCGATCTCGACGAAAGCGCGTCCGAACTCGCGATGGTTGGAGCTTTCGGCGACACCGCCCATCTGCACGCACATGGCCATCTGGCCGTAGCAGATGCCAAGCACCGGCACGCCGGCATCGAAGACGATCTGCGGCGCGCGCGGGCTGCCGATATCCGATGTCGAAGCCGGGCCGCCCGACAGGATGACGGCTTTGGGATTGATGCGCTTGAACGCGGCTTCGGCCGATTGGAACGGCACGATCTCGGAAAACACGCCGGCCTCACGGATGCGGCGGGCGATGAGCTGCGTAAACTGGCTGCCGAAATCGACAATCAGGACGGTGTCGGGATGATTGGCTGTTTTCATGGCGAGCGTTTAGAGAAAGAAATGAGTCGACGCAATGGGTTGCGTAGCCTGACTTTCAGACTGGTCTGGCCTGGTCGTTGGACGGAGCCGTCCGCAGCAGACCCGAGCCGATCGCCTGTTCGAGGCGCATGACGGCGTCGGCCAGCCTTTCGTCGATGACATGAAGATATTCGGTCCAGTCGCCGACATGCCTGAGATCGGCAGCGCCGTCAGAAATACCGCGCAGCCCGATCAGGGGCACATCGAACAGCTGGCAGGCGCGCAGGCAGGCGAAGGTCTCCATGTCGACCATGTCGGCCGCGATTGCGTCATAGGCAGCGCCGGTGATGATGGCGCCGCCGGTCGACAGTGTGGCTTGTTTGATTTCAGGAATACGAAACGGCAGCGGCACGGTGACCGGCAGATCGAGGAACGGCGTCGCACCTTTCTCGAAACCCAAAGCCGAGGCATCGATGTCGCGATAGCTGACCGAGACGGCCTGATAGATTTCCGTCTGTTCCAGCGTCCGGCTGCCGGCTGAGCCGAGCGAGACGACAAGGTCCGGCAACGCCTTCTGCGACTTCAGCCAGGACAGTTCCGCACCCAGCCGGACGGCTGCCTCGACCGGACCGACGCCCGTCATCAGCGGTGTGAACAGTTTTTGCAGATGCGAACCATATTCGGCCTGCGCCGCCATGACGAAGAGGACGTCCTTGCCGCCAATTCGCGTAACGTTGGCCATCACCCAGCAATCCCGTCACGCCCAACCACCGTCATCATCGTTCCGGTCATGGTGGCGATGAGCTTGGCCTCGCCATCGGCGGCGAAGGCGTAGGCCTGGCCGTCGGCGACGATGATGGTGCGGCCGGGCTTGGTCACCGAGCCGCGGAACAGGAAACGTTCGCCCCTGCCCGGCGCCAGTAGGTTGACCTTGAATTCGATGGTCAGCACGCCGGAATTCTCAGGCATCAGCGAAAAAGCCGCGTAGCCGCAGGCCGAGTCCAGCGCCGTCGAGATGACGCCGGCATGGAGGAAGCCGTGCTGCTGGGTCAGTGCCGCCGAATAGGGCATCTCGATCTCGATGATGCCGGGCGTCACCAGTGTCAGTTCGGCGCCGATCGTCGCCATTGCCTGCTGGCGCGCGAAGGACGCCCTGACGCGATCCTCATAGTCCGGGGCCGGTACGATCTTTGCTGCCATCGCAATTGCCTTCAGTTTTGCCGGGAAAGCTTATCGCAGAGGCACGCGCGGCAGGCAAATGCTTTTGCTGCACTGCAACAAAACGATCTGAAGCAGCTAGTTCAACCCCAGAAGCGAAGCATTGAGCACGGTGGCGAAGACCACCCATGCCGCGTAAGGCGCGAACAACCAGCCGGAAAGCCTGTCACGGTTCCAGACGCTGGCGATGAACAAGACGATGCTGGCGAGGAGACAGACGATGACGACCAAGGCAGGTCCCATCATTTTTGCGCCGAAGAAGGTTGGCGACCATGCGAAATTCAAGATGAGCTGGACGCCCCAGACCTTCATTGCCGCTCCCGTCGGCTCTCGTCTCCATGTCCGCCAGCCGGCTATCGCGATCAGCACATAGAGCAGTGTCCAAGCGGGCCCAAATACCCAGTTGGGCGGATTGAAGGGCGGTTTGACCAGCGATGCATACCAGGCGCCCGGCAATGTGGCATAGCCGATCAGCAGGCCTCCACCGAGCACCATGACAAGGAAAAGCAGCAGCGACAGATATTTCTTCAAGAATCCCACCCCAGTGGCGGCACGGCGCCGCGCAACTGCAACTGGGGCACGATCGCTACCTGTCAACGGCAGCGTTCAACTCACGTTGCGCATGGCGCAGAAGTAAAACCCGTCCGTGCCGCTCAGCGCCGGGGACAGCGATATATCCCCGCCAGCGCCGATCCGCGTTGCGGCCTCGTGGCCCGGAAAATAGCGATCCCACAACGCGCGGTGGTCCACCGGAACAAAACGGCTGTTGCGCTCGCGGAACGCGGCGATCTGCTCGTCATTCTCCTCGGAGAATACCGAGCAGGTGATGTAGACCAGCAGGCCGCCGGGTTTGACATAGGCTCGTGCGGCATCGAGGATCGCCGACTGCTCGCCCTTGCGGGCATCGAGCTGCCTTTGCGTCAGCCGCCATTTGGCATCGGGACGGCGCCGCCAGGTGCCGCTGCCGGTGCAAGGCGCGTCGACCAGCACGATGTCCATGTGATTGGAGAGCGGAGCGAGTTCGACCGGCTTGGTGACGACCTGCACGTTGCGGTTTTCTGAGCGGCGGATGCGATCGAAGATTGGCGCAAGGCGCGCCTTTTCGGCATCATGGGCAAAGATCTGGCCGCGATTGTCCATCGCAGCCGACAGCGCCAATGTCTTGCCGCCGGCGCCGGCACAGAAGTCGAGCACCTGCATGCCGGCCTCGGCGCCGGCAAGTGTTGCCGCTATTTGCGAGCCCTCGTCCTGGACCTCGAACCAGCCTTTCTGGAAGGCGGGCTCGACCTGCACGTTCGGGTGCCTGCCGTCGCCGTCGATGGGCGGAATGCGGATGCCGAGCGGCGCGATCCGCGTGGCCTGCGCCCCTGTATCGGCCAGTTCCTTGAGCACCCTGGCGCGATCGGCCTGCAACGTGTTGACCCTTATGTCGAGCGGCGGGCGGGTCGCCAGCGCCGCGCCCTCCCCGACCCATGCCTCGCCGAAAGCCCGTTCGAAAAGCGGTTCACACCAATCTGGTATGTCGGCACGCACCGCGGGCGGCGCGTCGGCAAGCCGGCGACCGGCAATCGTCTGCAGCTCGGTGGCGCTGAGCAGCGGCGGCGCGAACTTGTCGCCATCGAGTGCGTCGTTGAGCGACTGCGCTGTCTGGCCCCATTCGAGCAGCAATGCGCCGAAGCCGACGGCGCGCGGCGTGTCCTCGCCGAGCAGCCAGCCGGCGGAACGTTTGTGGCGCAGCGCGTCGTAGACGATGTTGCCGATCGCCGCGCGATCACCGCCACCGGCGAAGCGGTGTGACAGGCCCCAATCCTTCAGCGCATCGGCCACCGGCCGGTGCCGCCGGCCGATGTCCTCCAGCACTTCGATGGCCGCAGCCAGCCGTCCGCCCAGTCGCATTGATCATTCCATCAAATCAAGATTTATCGCCTGCTCTTAGAGCCTTTCGCGTCCGGATTGAACCCCGCTGCGTCACGCGACGAAGAGGTCGCCTGAAATCTTCCGATCGATAAATATCGCGGGCCGGCAACAGCAGATCGACCAATAAATGCAAGGTCTCTAATGTTCGCAACTGGCGACTGCAAGCACGGCCTGTGGCGCAACCGCTCTGCTTTCCAAGTTTTTCCGTTGGGAATACTCTTCACGCTATGATTCGCGGCGCGGAAAACGCGAACCGGCGGATCGCTACGAGGAGAGGGCAATGAAAACTTATCTGGCGGAAGTTCTAGGCACATTTCTGTTGGTGTTCATCGGCACGGCGTCGGTGGTGACGGGCGGCTTCGGCGGCGCGCTGCCGCTCGGTCAGGAAGGCATCGGTCTGGCATTCGGCATCGGCCTCATCGCCGCGGCCTATGCGATCGGCCCGATTTCGGGCGCGCATCTCAATCCGGCGGTGACGCTCGGCGTCTTCCTCGCCGGCCGGCTGCCGGCCAAGGACGTCATCCCCTACTGGATCGCGCAGATCATCGGCGCCATCCTGGCTTCGCTGGCACTGTGGATCATCGTCTCGGGCAAGGCCAGCGAACCCATCACCAACTTTGGCGCCAATGGCTGGGATGTGGCCAAATGGGGCATGAGCTCGGCGTTCCTGTGGGAGCTGATCGGCACCTTCACCTTCGTCACGGTGATCCTCGGCGTTACCGCTGAAAAGCACTCGACGGCATTTGCCGGTCTGGTCATCGGCCTGACGCTGGCGGGCATTCACTTCGCCATGATCCCGGTCACCGGCACCTCGGTCAATCCGGCCCGCTCCATCGGCCCGGCGCTGTTCACCGGCGGTGCAGCGCTCAGCCAGCTCTGGCTGTTCATCGTCGCCCCGCTGATCGGCGGCGCCATCGCTGGTGTCGTCGCCAAGGCACGCATCTTCGAGAAGGATTGATCTCGAGAGCCTGAATGCAAAAGGCACGGGCCACGGCCCGCGCCTTTTTTGTTGGATAGAGCCTCGTCTGGATCAGCCGGCGATGTCGAAACGGTCGGCGTTCATCACCTTGGTCCAGGCCACGACGAAGTCCTTCGCGAACTTCGCCTTGGCGTCCGCCGTCGCATAGACTTCGGCCAGCGCGCGCAGTTGCGAGTGCGAA
Organism: Mesorhizobium sp. 2RAF45; assembly: GCF_052115225.1. Classification (NCBI taxonomy): domain Bacteria; kingdom Pseudomonadati; phylum Pseudomonadota; class Alphaproteobacteria; order Hyphomicrobiales; family Phyllobacteriaceae; genus Mesorhizobium; species Mesorhizobium sp. 2RAF45. The sequence goes on from NZ_JBFRGG010000009.1 coordinate 124,144, forward strand.
CCGAAGATCAGGTCGGCACGGGTGCCGGTCCACTTGACTTCACCGGTCTTGCGGTCGCGGCCTTCGAACACGTCCTTGGCGTCCGATGTCGCCTTCCACTCGGTGCCCATGTCGAGCAGGTTGACGAAGAAGTCGTTGCTCAGCGTTTCCGGCTGTTTGGTGAACGCGCCATGCTTCGACTGCCCGGCATTGGCGCCGAGAACACGCAGGCCGCCGACGAGGACCGTCATTTCCGGAGCCGTCAGCGTCAGCAGCTGCGCCCGGTCGACCAGCGCTTCCTCGACGGTGAGCCGCTGCTTGCCGCTGACATAGTTGCGGAAGCCGTCAACAGTCGGCTCCAGCGGCGCGAAGGAGTGGATGTCGGTCTGCTCCTGCGAGGCGTCCATGCGGCCCGGCCAGAAGGGAACGTCGACGCTGTGGCCGGCGGCCTTCGCGGCCTTCTCGATCGCGGCGTTGCCGCCGAGAACGATCAGGTCGGCAAGCGAGACTTTCTTGCTGCCGGTCTGTGCGGCGTTGAAGTCCTTGGCGATCGTCTGGAGCTTGTCGAGCACCTTGGCGAGCTCGGCCGGCTGGTTGACGGCCCAGTCCTTCTGCGGGCTGAGGCGGATGCGCGCGCCATTGGCGCCGCCGCGCTTGTCCGAACCACGGAAGGTCGAGGCCGACGCCCACGCCGTCGAGACCAGCTGCGACACCGACAGGCCCGAAGCCAGTATCTTGGCCTTGAGCGCTTCGGCATCCTGCTCGTCGATCAGCACATGATCGACCACCGGGATGACGTCCTGCCAGGGCAGCTCTTCCTTCGGAACCAACGGGCCGAGATAACGGGCGACCGGGCCCATGTCGCGGTGGGTCAGCTTGTACCAGGCGCGGGCGAAGGCGTCGGCGAACTGATCCGGATTCTCGTGGAAGCGCTTCGAGATCGTTGCGTAGGAGGGATCGAAACGCAGCGCGAGGTCGGTGGTCAGCATGGAGGGTGCGTGGCGCTTGGCCGAATTGTGTGCGTCCGGCACCGTGCCGGCGCCGGCACCGCCCTTCGGCGTCCACTGATGCGCGCCCGCCGGGCTTTTGGTCAGCTCCCAGTCGAAGCCGAACAGATTGTCGAAGAAGTTGTTGCTCCATTTGGTCGGCGTCGTCGTCCAGATGACTTCCAGACCGCTGCCGATGGCGTCACCGCCCTTGCCGGTGCCGAATTTGCTCGCCCAGCCAAGGCCTTGCTGCTCGATATCGGCGCCTTCCGGTTCGACACCCACCAGGCTCGCATCGCCCGCACCATGGGTCTTGCCGAACGTATGGCCACCGGCGATGAGGGCTACGGTTTCCTCGTCGTTCATCGCCATGCGCGCGAATGTATCCCTGATATCGCGCGCCGCGGCCAGCGGATCCGGATTGCCGTTCGGCCCTTCCGGGTTGACGTAGATCAGCCCCATCTGCACGGCGCCGAGCGGGTTCTGCAGGTCACGGTCGCCGCTGTAGCGCTCGTCGGCCAGCCATTTGCCTTCGGGACCCCAGTAAACGTCCTGCTCGGGCTCCCAGACGTCGGCGCGGCCGCCGGCAAAGCCAAAGGTCTTGAAGCCCATCGATTCCAGCGCGACGTTGCCGGTGAGGATCAGAAGGTCGGCCCAGGAGATCTTGCGGCCATATTTCTGCTTGATCGGCCACAAGAGCCGGCGGGCCTTGTCGAGGTTGACGTTGTCCGGCCAGCTGTTGAGCGGCGCGAAACGCTGCTGGCCAGCCCCGGCGCCGCCGCGACCGTCGGCGATGCGGTAGGTGCCTGCGCTGTGCCAGGCCATGCGGATGAACAGCGGGCCGTAATGGCCAAAGTCGGCCGGCCACCATTCCTGCGAATCCGTCATCAGCGCATGCAGGTCCTTGATGACAGCATCAAGGTCGAGGCTTTTGAATTCCTCGGCATAATCGAACGCCTCGCCCATCGGATCAGACAGGGATGACTGCTGATGCAGGATCTGGACGTTCAGCTGGTTCGGCCACCAGTCACGGTTGGTCCTGCCAACGGCTCCGTGCGCAACCGGGCATTTGCCCGCGCTTTTGTCATCGGTGTTCGCGTCCATCTTCAGTCTCCGATTTTTGCCGAGTTTTGATCTTTGCCAGGATTTTGGGCGCGGGCTGGTCGGCCGCACCATCTTGGAATGATTCCAGACTAGGCCGCATTGGCGATAAAAACAAATTGCCTTTCCTGTTCATTTCGATAGGATTTTCTTATGATCGGATTGACAGTTCGCCAGATGCATTATTTCGACGCGCTGGCGCAGACGCTGCATTTCGGACGCGCGGCAAAACTCGCCGGTGTCAGCCAGCCGGCGCTGTCCTCGCAGATCGCGGAGATGGAGCAGAGGCTGAACTGCCGGCTGTTCGAACGCGGCGGCAAGTCGGTGCGCATGACCGACGAAGCGATCGCGCTTTTGCCGCGCATCGAACGCATCCTGGCCGACATACGCGATGTCGAAACGACGGCAAGGCGCGGCCGCACCGCCATGGAGGGACGCTTCCGGCTGGGCATCATCCCGACGGTCGCGCCCTATCTCCTGCCGCGCGCTTTGCCCGAACTGAAAAAGCATTTTCCGGCCCTGCTGCTCGAATTGCGCGAGGCGGTCACGGCCACGCTGGTCGATGACATCGCATCGCGCAAGCTCGACGCCTTTATCGCAGCGCTTCCACTCGATCATCCGGGCCTGATCACCGAGGCGCTGTTTTCGGACCGGTTCTTCCTTGCCGTCCCGGCTGGCGACCCGGCCTTCGCCTCGCCGCCGGTTCCGCCCGAAAGCCCGGCGCTGGAAAGGCTCATGCTGCTGGAAGAGGGCCATTGCCTGCGCGAACAGGCGCTCGCGGTCTGCGGCAATGTGCGGCCGGTGGCGATGGCCAGCTACGGCGCCACCAGCCTGACCACGCTGTTGCAAATGGTGGCGCACGGGCTCGGCGTCACGCTGATTCCCGAAATGGCGACCGGCCCCGCCGGCACCATCCCCGACCTCAAGATCGTGCCGTTCCAGGAACCGATGCCGCAGCGCATGATCTGCCTCGCCTGGCGGCGCAACAATGCAAGACATGGCGAATGCGTCGAACTCGCCAAGATCATCCGCAGCCTCGGCGCGGCGGTGTTGGCCGCGTGAGAAATGATCAACCGGACGTCACAGAACGCGGGACAGAAACTCGCGGGTGCGCGGCGATTTCGGGTTGGCGATCATCTCGCGCGGCGCGCCACGTTCGACGATCACACCACCATCCATGAAGACGAGCTGATCGCCGATCTCGCGGGCAAAGCCGATCTCGTGGGTGACGACGACCATCGTCATGCCGCTCTCGGCCAGATCGCGCATCACCTGCAGCACCTCGCCGACCAGTTCCGGGTCGAGTGCCGATGTCGGCTCGTCGAACAGCAGCACCTTCGGCTTCATCGCCATGGCGCGCGCAATCGCCACACGCTGCTGCTGGCCGCCGGACAGTTCGCGCGGATAGCGGTCGACCTTGTCGACAAGGCCGACGCGCCTTAGCAGGACTTCCGCCTCGGCCTTGGCCTGGTCGACCGGGATGCGCCGCACCTGCGTCGGCGCCTCGATCAGGTTCTCCATCACCGTCATATGCGAGAACAGATTGAACGACTGGAACAGCATGCCGATCTCGGCCCGGCGCTGGCACAGGAGATCGTCCTTGACCTCGTAGAGCCTGTCGCCCTGAAGGTCGTAGCCGACGAACTGGCTGTCCACCAACAGGATGCCGCCGCTGAGTTTTTCCAGATGGTTGATGCAGCGCAGGAACGTGCTCTTGCCAGACCCCGACGGGCCGATGATGCAGGCCACCGAGCCCTTGGGCACGTCGAAGTCGACACCCTTGAGGACCTCGAGCGAGCCATAGGTTTTGCGCACGCCGCGCGCGAACACCATGGAATCGGCCGGCACGCCGAAGCGAGCGCGATTATCGGACTTCACATCGCTCATCGGGCAATGCCGCGCAGGCTGACCAGATTGCGCAAGGCGCGCATCGTCAGAGGTTCACGGCGCGTGTCGCTGCGGCCGAAATGACGCTCCAGGAAATGCTGCCCCACCGACAGGATGCTGACCACGGCGAGGTACCAGAAGGCGACCACGATCAAGAGCGGGATCGTCTCGAAGGTGCGGGCATAGATGCTTTGCGCAGTGTAGAACAGATCGTCGACCGCAATGAAGGTCACCAGCGAGGTCATCTTCAGGAGATTGATCGCCTCGTTGCCGGTCGGCGGCAGCACGAAGCGCATGGCTTGCGGCAGGGTGATGCGCTTCAGGATCATCCTGTAGGGCATGCCGAGCGCGCTCGCGGCTTCCGCCTGGCCCGTCGGCACCGACTTGATGCCGGCGCGGATGATCTCGGCCATATAGCCGGCCTCGCACAGCGAAAGCGCCACGACGGCGGAGAAGAACGGGGTCATGAAATCATTGGTGCGCACGGAAAACAGCGTGCCCAGGAAAGGCAGAGTGAGCGAGATTTCTCGCACCAGCAGCGACAGGTTGAACCAGAAGATCAGCTGGATCAGCGCCGGGACACCCCGGAAGAACCAGACATAGACGCCCGCGAAGGCGCGCAGCACCGGACTTGGCGACACCCGCATGATGGCGATGACGGTGCCGACCACGATCGCCAGCGCCATGATGATGACGGTGAGCACCAGCGTGTTGCCAAGGCCGCGCATGATCGAGGGATGGAACAGGTAGCCGGCGGCCGTGCCCCAGGCGAAGGCCGGGTTGCTGGCGAAAGCGCGGATGATCAGGAAGGCCAGCAGCAAGGCGAACGCCGTGCCGACCCAGATGCCATAGCGGCGCTGCGGCACGACGGTCAGTCGTGACACGGCGGCGGCAACGCCGGGCTCGACGCCGATCTCGGTCGGGTGGGCCACGCCCATCAATGGTCTCCTGGTTGCTGGCCGGCGCCTGACCAGGATCAGGCGCCGGGTAATTCCTATTCGGCGCGAAGCGCGTCCATGGTGCCTACGAAATAGGGTTCCTTGATCGCGTAGGCGCCCATGCCGTATCTGTCGAGGATAGCCTTGTAGGTGCCGTTCTTGAACAGTTCGGCTAGTGCTGCCACCATCATGTCGGCGGTCTCCTTGTCGTCCTTGGCAATCGCCATGCCGAGCGGCGCGACGTCGTAAAGCGTCGGCAGCACCACCAGCTGGCCCTTGCTCGTCACCTCGAAATAGCTCGAAGCGGTCGCATCGTCCATGCGAGCGTCGACGCGATCCGACAGCACGGCCTGGACGATATCGGTCGAGGAGTTGAAGACCGACTTCTCGATGGCCGCCTGGCCCTTGTCGGTGCATTCCTTGCTCAGCTTGTCGACCAGGAAGTCCGAGGCGCTGCCGGCCGAAACGCCGATGCGCTTGCCGCAAAGCGGGGTGTCGCCGCTGAAGCTCGCCTTCTTGTCGGGCGATGTCGAGACGGCGAGGCCGGCCTTGAGGAACATGACGAAATCGACCTGCTTCAGCCGCTCCGGCGTCGCCGAGAACGTCTCCCAGGCGATCTTGAAACGGCCGGCCGCAAGGCCTGGGATCATCGAGGGAAAGGGCGTGCGCTGCACGTCGAGCTTGGCGTCGACGAGCTTGGCCACCTCGCCGGCCAGCTCGATGATGATGCCGGTCTGCTTGCCGTCGGCATCGAGATATTCGAACGGAGCATAGTCCAGCGTGTTGGCGACGGCGAGCGTTCCGCTCTGCTTGACCTCGGTGGATTTCGCAACCTCGGCGGCCCGGGAAACCCCGCCCCAGGCCACGGTGGATATCGCCAGCGCAAGGCCGGTCATTCGAAGATATGCATTCATTGCTGTTCCCCTTTCTCTTGCTTGTTTGCCGTTATGCGCCGGCGGCTTCCGCCGCCTTCTTCTTGCGATAGTGGTAGTTCTTGTCGATGCGCTCCATCAGATAGTCGCCGTAGAGCACCGGCCCGTATTTCGGCTGCGTGCCGGCCGGCACGCAGACCGACAGCGCCTCGATCGTCTCGTCCATGGACGGATCGAAGAAGAAGGGCTGCGAATAGCGCTCGCGTCCCGACCGGTTGATGACCCGGTGCGGCGTCGAGACGAACTGGTCGTTCGACCAGCGCGCCAGTATGTCGCCGACATTCATCACGAAGGAATCCGGGACGGGAGGTGCCGGAACCCAGTCGCCGGCCTTGTTCTTCACCTCGAGGCCGCCGACATTGTCCTGCGCCAGCAAGGTGATGAAGCCATAGTCGGTGTGCGGCGCCGAGCCGAAGAGGCCTTCTTCCTGGGGCTGGGTCGGATAGTGCAGCAGCCGCAGGAAGGTGGTCGGCTGCTCGAAATGGCGGTCGAGACTGTCGGAGGGCAGTCCGAGCGAGAGCGCGATGGCGCGAACCATCTTGCGCGCGAGCGTTCCCATCTCCTCGACATAGCGCTCTATCGTCTCCCTGAAACCGGCAAGCGCTGTTTCGTCGGGCCATTGGTTGGGGCCTTGCAGCGGCTTTTCGGCCAGGGCCCTTGGATCGTCGGCGCCGACCTCGTGCATGAAGAAGATCGATTCGCTCTGGTTGGGCTTGCTGACGGTTGCCACCGACGAGGTGACGATGGTCGAACCGGCAAAGGGCAGATAGCCGCGGAAATTCCTATCGATCTTCAGCTTCGCCTTTTCCTCCTCGGGCAAGGCAAAGAAGCGCTTGCTGGCTTCGCGCACGGCCTCGACATCGGCGCGCGGAATGGGGTGCCCGGTGACATAGAGGAAGCCGATCGTCTCGAGATAGCGGCGCAGCGTCGCCGCCGTTGCCCGGATGGCGCCCTCATCGTCGCCATAGAGCGCCGAAACGTCGAGGATCGGAATTTCGGAAAAATCGCCGCGCTCTTGTGCATCCATTTTCGAACACCCTGTCTTGAACATAAGATACAGTACTGTATTTCTACACATACGAACGGCCTCATCAATAGGCTTTCGATCGCGAAAGGAAGAGCGCTGAAACATGGCACCACGCAAGATCATCATCGACACCGATCCGGGCCAGGACGACGCCTTCGCCATCCTCTTCGCGCTGGGGTCGCCGGCCGAGCTCGACGTGGTCGGCATCACCACGGTCGGCGGCAACGTACCGCTTGCCCTGACGTCGAAGAACGCACTGAAGGTGGTGGAGCTTGCCGGGCGGCCTGATGTGCCGGTGCATGCCGGATGCCCGGCGCCGATGGTGCGCAAGCTGATCACCGCCGAATATGTTCACGGCGAAACCGGCCTCGACGGCGCCGATCTTCCCGAACCGGTGACGCCACTGCAGAGCGAACACGCGGTTAATTATCTCGTGCGCACCATCATGGACGCGCCGGAGGGCGAGTTGACCGTCTGCACGCTCGGGCCGATGACCAATCTCGCAATGGCCATGACCATGGAGCCGAGGATCGTGCCCCGGCTGCGCGAAGTCGTGCTGATGGGCGGCGGCTTCTTCCAGGGCGGCAACGCCACGCCTGCGGCGGAATTCAACATCTTCGTCGATCCGCATGCCGCGCATAAGGTATTCGACAGCGGCGTGCCTGTGACCATGGCAGGCATAGACTGCACCTACACCGCGCTGATGACGTCGGAATGGCTCGACCGACTGCGGGCAACCGGCAGCCGGGCGGCGATCGAGGCCGCCAATCTGGCCGACTTCTACCGCCAATACGGCACGCACAAATTCGAAACGCCGGCGCGCCCCATCCATGATGCCTGCGTCACCGGCTATCTGCTGGCGCCGCAAATCTATGAGCAGCGCCAATGCGCGGTGACGGTCGACATCGTCTCGCCGGAGACGATCGGCATGACCGTGGTCGACTGGTGGCATGTGACCGGCCGGCGGAAGAACTGCAACGTCCTGCGGCGCATCGATCCGGCGCCATTCTTCGAACTCATGCTGGAGCGGATCAGCGCATTGCCCTGAGCTGCGCCTTCCGCGATAGATGGACACTTGATGAGTCGCGAAGCGCATCGAAGCCGGCGAACGGGTTGCAGGCGTCGCATATGGCGATGAAGGTCTTGATCAGATGAAAGCGGACCCTGCCCCGGCCCGGGCCAAAAGACCGAAGGCCGCCCCGCCTGCGAAGCCGGCGCGGCAGACGCTCAGCCGCGAGGCCTGGATCACGGCTGCGCGCAAGGTGCTGGAGAAGCGCGGCATCGGTGAGGTCAAGATCGACCGCCTGGCGCACCAGTTCAAGGTGACACGCGGCAGTTTCTACTTCCACTTCGCCAGCCTGGCCGACCTTCGCGACGGCCTGCTGCAGGAATGGCGAAACACCAATTGCGCGCCGTTCTGGGCCATGCGCGACGTGCACGACATAGACGGCCTGCAATTCTTCACCGACATCGTGCATGTCTGGGTCGATGAGGCGCCTTTCAGCCCGCTGCTTGATCTGGCCGTGCGCGACTGGTCGCGAACGTCGAAGAAGCTGGCGCAGGAGGTCAAGGACATGGACGATCTGCGCATCGCGCTGTTGATCCGCTCCTTCCGCGCCATGGGCTATCCGGAGGACGAAAGCCTGGTCCGGGCGCGCATCACCTATTTCCACCAGATCGGCCAGTATGCGCTGTCCTTCAAGGAGGATCCGGCGGTGCGCAGGAGCTACCAGCCGCTGTTCGGAGAGGTGCTGCTTGGACCGCTCGTGCAGGAACCGGGCTCGGCGCCACGGCCGTCGGAGATTCAGAGCGGACGGCGTTAAAGGGCGTGCCAGCGATAGCGGGCTGCGGTGCGTCCAGCGACCTGCCAATCATCTAGGAAGCAGCCGCATCACCTGCCATGGCGCGAGTCGCGTTCTGCTGGGGACGTAGCAGAAAATAGAACGCGGCGACGTGCGTGATCATCAGCAGCGGCACGTAGATGACCGGGATCGCATAGGTCGCACCCAACAATCCCGCATGGGCGGGAAGACCGGCCTGGATCGCTTGGTAATAATCGACGATGAGGTCGATGGTCCCGACGACATTGAAGGCAACGACGAATAACCAGAAAAGCGGGCGTACCCTCACGGCAGACAGTGCCAGCATGGCCAGCACCCCGGTTGCGAAGTCGCCGTAGGCGGCGAAGGTAGCGAAGCTTGCGGGCAGGTCGGGGCTGACGACGCCCGGAAGGATGAAGACGAGCCCGAAGAAACGGAAACTGTGCAGGGTGGCAATGGCGCGTTGCGCTGCGACCCCGTCCATCGAGCTCAGCCAGGGCCAGATGTACACACCGAAGCACAGCAGCCATACAACATAGCCGAGAACGAGCTGGATCTGAAAAAGGACTTCCGTCGACATTGTGGTCTCCCGTCAGCTGTTGGTCGACGCGGCCTCGAACACCGCGGTCAGGATGCCGAGCCGGCCTTCCATGAGGTTTCGTCCCAGATTGGCTGCAAGCTCGGCGAAGTCCGGCCCCATCACCACGCCGAGATTTGGCGAAGGCGGCGGACCCGACGCCCGTAATTGCGCGAACCAGGCCTTGGCGGCCTCGGTGTCGTCTTGCCATGCCATCATACGGAAGCCGGCCGGCTCGATCGCCTCACGCGTCGCATCGATTGTCATGAGGAAGCTCGTCGCCGGTGTTCGCGCCCAGGGAAGCGGATAGTCCGGCTGCCCGCCGCCTAACACGACATCGAAGGTGGCAAACCTGCCGCCTGATTTCAGCACGCGCCGAATCTCACGATAGAGCCGCCCCCGGTCGAAGATGTTCATTGCTACATGCTGCAGCAGCACGATGTCGAAACGGCCGTCATCGAACGGAAGCTCCAGGGCGTTGGCGGTCTGGAAAGACAGCCGCTCGCCCTGCCCCGTGCGCTCGGTCAGGTAGCGCGCGGCATCCACGAATGGCGCGCTGAGGTCCACGCCGGTAACCCGGCAGTCATAAGTCGCAGCCAGGAAGCGCGCCGGCCCGCCGACGCCCGAGCCGACGTCCAGAACCGACATGCCAGCGGTGATGTCAGCCAATTGGGCAAGCTCGGCGGTGGCGGCAAGCCCACGGGTGTGAAACTGGTCGAGGGTGCCCAGTTGCTGCGGCGTGAGAAGCTGATCCTCAGGGCCAAGAGCAGCCAATACCGCCCTCAACCGTTCAGTCAGGCCGGTCGCGCGATAGTGGTCGCGCACTCCATCAAGTTCATCGGTCATGGCAAGATGCTCCTGTCTCAAGCTCTTACCTAAACCCGCTTCCATCGTTCGACTATCCGCTGTAATTACAACAACCCATGAAGCAGAACTACACAATCCGGCACGGGGCGCTGGAGGGCGTCGAGGTGTTCCTGGCTGTCGCCAGACACCGCAACTTCCGCCGCGCCGCCGCCGATCTTGGGGTGACGCCATCGGCTGTGAGCCAGGCGGTGCGCGTGCTCGAAGCGCGGCTTGGTGCGGCGCTGTTTGTCCGCACGACGCGCAGTGTCGGTCTGACCGAGGCCGGTCAGCGCTTCCTCGACCGTGCCGGCCCTGGCTTCGAGGAGATCGTCGCCGCAGGCGAGGCCGCGCGTGATGTCGGCCAACGACCGACCGGCCTGCTGCGCCTATCGGTGCCGCGCGCCGTCGTGCCGTTGATCCTTGAGCCGGTGATCGCGTCGTTCTGCCAGGCCTATCCCGAAGTCGAATTGGAGATCGCCGCGAGCGACGAGATGGTCGATCTGGCGACAGGCGGGTTCGATGCCGGCATCCGCCTCGGCCAGTTCATTGCCACCGACATGGTGGCGGTGCGGCTGACCCCGTCCTTCCGGTTCGTCGTCGTCGGCAGTCCCGACTATCTCGATCGCCAGGGCCGCCCTGAGCGTATCGACGATTTGCGCCGGCATGCCTGCCTGCGCCTGCGCCGTTCCAACGGCGCCATCGCGCCGTGGACATTCGTCGACGGCAACGAAGCGATCGAGGCGATGGTCTCAGGTCCGCTGATCGCCCACGACTATCCGACATTGCTCGGCGCCGCGATGCGAGGGATTGGGCTGGCGCAGATCCCGCGACCGGTCGCCGAAGGTCCGATAGAACAGGGAAAACTCGAGCCTGTGCTGGACGCCATCGCGGCGACGACGCCGGGCGTCTTCCTCTATCATCCCGGCAAGCGCCAGATCCTGCCGAAGCTGCGCGCCTTCATCGATCACCTCAAATCCTCGGTCTGAGGCAGCGAAGGATGTCGGAGCCTGATCGCTCACTTGTACCAAAGCTCTCATGGTATAAATATCAGAAATATATAGGTAAAAAATACGACAAGATGGACCATTCCGGTCAAGAACGTCGTTCTTTCCGTGCTGAAACTTACATTGCATATGAAAAGCGCCAGGACCAAAAGGACCGCATCGGCAGGCGGCAGCCCCAGGGTCAGTCCTCTCCCCGTCAGCAGGCTGGCGGCTGCGACTGCCGGTATGGTCAGGCCGATCGTGGCGCAAGCCGAGCCCATCGCGACATTCAAGCCGCGCTGCAGCTCGTTGTTGAGTGAAGCGCGCACCGCCGAAATGGCCTCCGGCATCAACACCAGCCCAGCGATCATTGCCCCGACAATGCTGTCAGCCTGGGTCACCTGGTAGGCAACGAGCGTATCTTCGACGCTTGCCGCGACCTGCTCGGCGAGCATGACAATTCCGATCAGCCCGGCCATCAGCAGCAGAGCGCTGGAAGAGATGTTCTCGTGAGGGGCAGCGCGCACCGAAACGTCGTGTGGTTGTCCCTGGATAAAGTCTTCCCGGTGCCGGACCGTCTGCGCGAACACGAAGCTTGCATAGAGCAGCACTGAAAGGACGCTGACGAAACCAAGTTGGGCTGCCGAAAACGTGCCGGGATCCGTGGTCTGGGTGTAGGTCGGCAGAATAAGCGTCATGACGGTCAGGGCGATCAGAACCGCCAGATAGGCACTGGTCCCCTGCCGCACGATGGCCTGCTTGCGATGACGCCAGCCGCCAAACGCGAGACACATGCCGACGACGCCGGTGGATGCGATCATCACCGTCGAGAAGACGGACTCCCGTGCCAGCGTCGGGTTGTTCTCTCCATGCAGCATCATGGAAACGATGATCGACACTTCAATTGCCGTGACGGCAAACGTCAGCACCAGCGTGCCGTACGGCTCCCCTACCCGCCGAGCTACCGCCTCGGCGTGGTCGAGCACCACGAAAATGGTGACGAACATGATCGCACTCGACAGCGCACCGACAAGGATCCTGGCGTTCAGCAAACCCTCGTCCACGGACAGCCCGCTGGCTCTGACCGCGACAGCCATCGCTAGCGCAGCGAGGGGCATCGCGTAGGAAATCGCCGATCGTCCGAAACCGCTCATCCAAGCCCCTGTGCGCTTCTGCGAACCTTGGCTGCATTCGCGCACCGACAGATCGAAGCGTTCACCCCTTCACGCCGTCTTCTGCGCCACCAGCCCCAATTCCTCGACCATCGCCTGACGCATCAGGAACTTCTGCGGCTTGCCGGTCACCGTCATCGGCAATTCGGTGCGGAAGCGGATGTGGCGCGGGATCTTGTAGTGTGCGATCTGGCCCGCACAAAAGGTTTTGATCTCCTGCTCGGTGGCGATCTGGCCGGGCTTGAGCACGATCCAGGCGCACAGCTCCTCGCCATATTTCTGGTCGGGAATACCGAACACCTGCACCTCCCTGACCTTGGGATGGCGGTAGAGGAATTCCTCGACCTCTCTGGGATAGACGTTCTCGCCGCCGCGGATGACCATGTCCTTGACCCGGCCGACGATGTTGCAATAGCCCTCGGCGTCGATGGTGGCGAGGTCGCCGGTGTGCATCCAGCCATCGGCGTCGATCGCCTCGCGGGTCTTTTCGGCGTCGTCCCAATAGCCCTTCATCACGGAATAGCCGCGTGTGCAGAGCTCGCCCGGCGCGCCGACCGCGACGGTGGAGCCGTCGGCGTCGATGGCCTTGACCTCGACATGAGGGTGGATGCGCCCGACGGTGGAGACGCGCTTTTCCAGAGGGTCGTCGACGCCGCTCTGGAAGGAGACCGGGCTGGTCTCGGTCATGCCGTAGGCGATGGTCACCTCGGACATATGCATCAGCGACACCACCTTCTTCATCACCTCGATCGGGCATGGCGAGCCGGCCATGATGCCGGTGCGCAAGCTGGAGAGGTCGAAGGTCGCGAAATCCGCATGGTCGAGCATGCCGACGAACATGGTCGGCACGCCATAGAGGCCGGTGCAGCGCTCCTGCGCCACGGCCTTCAGTGTGGCGCACGGATCGAAACCCTCACCAGGAAACACCATAGTCGCACCCTTGGTCACGCAGCCCATCGTGCCCATCGACATGCCGAAGCAGTGATAGAGCGGCACCGGGATGCAGAGCCGGTCGTCGACGGTGAGCTTGATCGCCGAGGTCACGAAATTGCCGTTGTTGACGATGTTGTGGTGGGTCAGCGTCGCGCCCTTGGGCGCGCCCGTCGTGCCCGAGGTGAACTGGATGTTGATGGCATCATTCGGCTTCAGCCCCTCGGAAATGCGGTCAAGACTGTCATGCTCGTCGCGGCCGGCCATGGCCAGCACGTCGGCAAAATTGAACATGCCCGGCGAATTGTCCTCGCCCATGCGGATGACGATCTTCAGGGCCGGCAGTTTTTGCGCCTTCAGCTTGCCTGGCGTGGCCTTGGCGATCTCCGGCGCCAGCGTCTCGATCATGCCGAGATAGTCCGAGGTCTTGAAACTGGCGGCCGTGACCAAAGCCTTGCAGCTGACCTTGTTCAGCGCATATTCCAGCTCGGTCAGCCTGTAGGCCGGGTTGATGTTGACCAGGATCAGGCCGATGCGGGCGGTGGCGAACTGCGTCACCAGCCATTCCCAGCGGTTGGGCGACCAGATGCCGACGCGGTCGCCTTTCTCGAGACCCAGCGCCAGGAAGCCGGCGGCGAGCGCATCCACCGTGTCGGACAGTTCGCTCCAGGTGAAGCGCTTGTCCTGGCCGACGAAGACGGCGGCATCTTGCGTGGCATATTTGCTTGCGGTGTCGGAGAAAAGCGCCGGAATAGTCTTGTCGAGCAGCGGCACCTTGCGCTCGCCCGAGACATGCGCCCTGCCATCGATGGGTGCGATAAAGACGCTGCCGGCGCGCCCAGAGCGGCCGCGCAGATTGGTGGCGTTCTTCAGCTCGTCGAGATTGACCGGCATCGCTGTTTCCTCCCCAGGCCGCGCCGAGTCTATCAGCCCGGCGTGGCAGTGGAAATCCTGTCGATGGTCGTGGCGTTCTGGTCCCTCGGACGGACGGGATGGCTATCCGACCGCCACCGCCATCTTCGCAGCGATGTCGCGCAAGACCGCTTCGTCAGCCACCGAACGCGATCTGCGCGATGCCACCAGACAGGCCTGCGACTTCAAGACCACGCCGTCGCCCAGCACCTTGAGATGGTTGGCGCGCAGCGTCGAGCCGGTGGTGGTGATGTCAACGATGACGTCGGCCAACCCAGCCGCCGGCGCGCCTTCGGTGGCACCCAGGCTCTCGACGATGCGATAGACCTGGATGCCGTGTTTTTGCGAAAAGAACTGCTGCGTCAGCCGCCAATATTTGGTGGCGATGCGCAGCCGCCGGCCGTGGCGCTGGCGGAAATCGGCGGCGACGTCGTCGAGATCGGCCATGGTGTCGACATCGAGCCAGATTTCGGGCACCGCCACCACGACATCGGCATGGCCGAAGCCGAGACGGGCGACGATCTCGGCGCGGGCTTCCCAGTCGGCGAGATTTTCGCGCACCAGATCCTCGCCGGTGATGCCGAGATCGACCGCACCCTGGCCGATTTCGCCTGCAATCTCGGAAGCCGACAGGAAAGCGATCTCGACATTGTCCAGGCCCTCGACACGGGCATGATATTTGCGCTCGTCGCCGGGCAGGCTGATGGCGAGGCCGGCCTTGGCCAGCACTTCCAGCGCCTGTTCCTTGAGCCGGCCTTTCGATGGGATCGCCAGCGTGATCATGGTGCCGTCTCCCGCAACGCCTCGATGCGGTCGACCCAGACGGAAAAGCCGACGCCGGGGATCGCCGTCTTGGCGCCAAGCAGCGTCAGCAACCGATCGTAGCGGCCGCCACCGGCCAGGGGACGCTCGCCGCCTTGCGCCGCGATTTCGAAGACCACACCGGTGTAATAATCGAGCGGACGGCCGAAGGCGGCATCGTAGCGGATTTTTTCCGCCGGCAAGCCATGCGCCTCGATCGCCTTGGCACGGGCAGCGAATTTCTCCAGCGCGGCACCCAGCGACAGCCCGGCACCGGCAGCAAAGGTTTCCAGCGCCTCAGCCGCGCCATCGAGCGGCACGTCGATCGCCAGAAAATTCTTCAATGCCGCGAAGGCTTCGTTCGACAGCCGCACACTGCGCAATTCGGCCTTCTCGATCAATCGCCGCGCAATGTCTGAGGGCGCGCGCCCGGCCGATGCCGACAGGCCTGCCTCCTCCATGCCGCCGGCAATGTGCGTGGAAAGACTTTCGAGATCCCCGTCGAGGACAAGGGCGGCGACCTCGCCGGAGAGCTGGCCGTTGCGCGGCGGGTTGGCGAGGTCGGCAAGTGCCGCCTGCAGCATCGGCGCCGAGCCGAAGGCTCGGGCCAGCCGCATGCGCCAGCCGCGCGGCAGGCCGAGTGCGGCCAGCACCGCTTCGAAGATGCCCTGGTCGCCCAGTGTGACCGCCAGCGACCGGCCGGGCAGCACCAGCGACAGCAGCGCATGCGCGTCGGCCACGGAGCGGGCGTCGGCCTCAGCGGTGTCGCGGTCGCCAAGGTCCTCGATGCCGGCCTGGAAGAACTCGTTGCCGCCTTCGCGGCGCTGGCGAAACACTTCGCCGAGATAGGAATAACGGCGCGGCGTGCCGGCCTGCGAGCTTATATGGTCGAGGCAGACCGGAATGGTGAATTCCGGCCGCAGGCACAATGTCTGCCCGGTCTCGCTTTCGGTGAGGAAGATGCGGCGGCGCAGATCCTCGCCGGCCATGTCGAGGAACGGGTCCGCCGGCTGCAGGATGGCGACCTCGACCGCGTGCGTGTTGCGCGTAGCGAAGAGTTTTACGATGTCGGCCGCGATGGCGGGGAAGCGGGAGGTCATGTGGCGCGCCCTTCCCTTCTCCCCTTGTGGGAGAAGGTGTCGCCGAAGGCGACGGATGAGGGGTGTTCCAGCGAAGTGAGACGCTGGCATTCCCTGGAGCACCCCTCAACCGTCTCGGCGCTGCGCGCCGATCCACCTTCTCCCACAAGGGGGGAAGGGAAGAACAGCGCGGCGCTCATCATTTCGCCCGTTCCTCGGCCTGCGCCGCCAGGATCTTCTTCACCTCTGCGACCAACTCACTTTCCGCAACCGTCACCTGCGCCGGGCGCGCGGCGCGCCATTCGGCGTTGTCGGTAATTTCGGCGGACATGCGCGCGCCTTCGATCAGGTCCTTGATCTGCAGTTCGCCCTTGGCGCGCTCGTCGCCGCCCTGGATGACAGCGACCGGGCAACCGCGCCTGTCGGCATATTTCAGCTGCGCCTTCATGCCGGCGCCGCCGAGATACATTTCGGAACGAATGCCGGCGGCCCGCAACTCGCTGACCATCTTCTGGTAGCGGCCGAGGCTCTCGGTGTCCTTGTCCATGACCAGGACCACGACCGGCGCGATCACATCGGCGCTGTCGAGCTTGCCGAGGTTCTTCAGCGCCGTCATCAATCTGGAGACGCCGATGGAAAAGCCGGTCGCCGGCACCGGCTCGCCGCGGAAGCGCGAGACCAGGCCATCATAGCGCCCGCCGCCGCCGACCGAGCCGAAGCGCACGATCTGGCCGTCCTCATTGGGGATTTCGGCCAGGAGTTCGGCTTCGAAGACCGGGCCGGTGTAATATTCCAAGCCGCGCACCACCGAGCGGTCCATGGCGATGCGGTCTTCGCCGTATCCTGCCGCCCTGACCAGGGCTTCGATCGTCGCGAGTTCGCCGACGCCTTCCTGATAGGTCGCGTTGGAATTGACCACGGAATCCTGGCCGGCCTGCGCATTTCTCGCGGTTGCTTGAAGAACCGCCTCGGCTTGCCCGTTGTCCAAGCCCGCGCCCTTGGCGAAATCGCCTTCGCCTTCCTTGCCGCCATCCCAGCGCCCCGGGCCAAGCAGAAGCTTCACGCCTTCCGGCCCGAGCTTGTCCAGCTTGTCGATGGCGCGCAGCACGGTCAGCCGGCGTCCGGCATTCTCGTCGCCGCCAAGGCCGATCGCCTCCAGCACGCCGTCAAGCACCTTGCGGTTGTTGACGCGGATGACGTAGTCGCCACGCTTGATGCCGAGCGCTTCCATGACGTCGGCCATCATCATCGCCATTTCGGCGTCGGCGGCGACGCCCGGCGTGCCGATCGTGTCGGCGTCGAATTGCATGAACTGGCGGAAGCGGCCGGGGCCTGGCTTCTCGTTGCGGAACACCCAGCCCGAGCGGTAGCTGCGATAGGGCTTGGGCAGGCGCTCGTAGTTCTCGGCTACGAAACGCGCCGTCGGCGCGGTCAGATCGTAGCGCAGCGACAGCCACTGCTCGTCATCGTCCTGGAAGGAGAACACGCCCTCGTTCGGCCGGTCCTGGTCGGGCAGGAATTTTCCGAGCGCATCGGTGTATTCGATCAGCGGCTGGTCGGCCGGTTCGAAACCATAGAGCTCATAGACCGAGCGGATCGTCGCCATCATCTTCTCGACGGCGCGGATGTCCTCAGCGCTGCGGTCGGCAAAACCGCGCGGCAGCCGCGCTTTCGTCTTTTCCGATTTGTCGGCCATGAGATGGGTCTTTTTGCTAAGTAAAGGATGACTTATTTTCGAGTGCGCGTGTCCTAGCCGAAGCTACCGAGAGCGGCAAGGGTTAGCGCCTCTCCCTTCTCCCCTTGCGGGAGAAGGTGGCCTCGCGAAGCGAGGTCGGATCAGGGTGCTCCAGGGAATGCCAACGCCTCACTCCGTCACGCACCCCTCAACCGTCTCGGCGCTACGCGCCGATCCACCTTCTCCCACAAGGGGAGAAGGAAAGATGACTGAAACAGAAACGCACCGAGAATGAAACAATCCCGCCACGGGCACGGCATCGTGCCGACACAATCGGCGCCGATACAGCGCAGGACACGAAGGGGTTCGGAACATGACCAGCGCAGCGAAATTCCATGCCAACAGCGATGCCGGCGAATTGCCTGCGCGGCTGCGCCCGGCCGGCACCCACGCGCCGAAACTGGTTGGCCAGGCTGCCGGGCCGTTCAATGTGCCCGCCGACACCGGCAAGGGCCCCTCCCTGCGCGATGCATTGGTGACCGGCCTGCTGGTGATCTATCCGACGGTGGCCACGGTGGTGGCAATCGTCGCCGGACTGTTCCTTGCCAGCGTCAACGGCACCTGAAACCGCCCGCTTCGTCGGGTTCCATATTTTCTGATCGAGGGATTGAGCAGGCGACTGGGCTTCTCCCCGTGAACGGGGAGAAGGGAGCTACGCCGGCCGCTTGAACGCCTTGCGTTCCTTCTCGACCTGCTTGCGGCAGACACAGCCCTCGAGATGGTCGTTGACCAGGCCCATGGCCTGCATGAAGGCATAGACTGTGGTCGGGCCGACAAAACTCCAGCCGCGCTTCTTCAGTTCCTTCGATATCCGCACCGAGACCGCCGTCGTCGGGTTGGCGCGCAGATGGGCGAGGTCGACGATTTCGGGCCGTTCCGCCTTGCCGGGTTCGAACTTCCAGAACCAGGCGGCGAGCGAGCCGAACTCGTCGACCATTTCGAGGGCGCGCTTGGCATTGTTGATGGTCGAGACGATCTTGCCGCGATGGCGGATGATGCCGGCATTGCCGAGCAGGCGTTCGACATCTTTGTCGGTGAAGGCGGCGACCTTGTCGAAATCGAAGCCGGCGAAGGCCTCGCGAAAATTCTCGCGCTTTCGCAGGATGGTCAGCCACGACAGGCCCGACTGAAAACCTTCAAGGCAGATCTTTTCGAACAGCCTGCGGTCGTCGGCCACCGGCCGCCCCCATTCATGATCATGATAGTGCAGATAGTCGGGCAGGTTGCCGTGCCAGAAGCAGCGCACGACACCGTCGGGACCGGCGAGCAGGCCGGTGTTTTCATTGCTCATTGCGAAAAATCCATCCGTTAATGCGCTTTAGCGCTGCTTTTACCGTGGCTTTACCAGATTCCTGAACCCGGCGGTAACCACACCAAAAGGTTTACTGACAAAGCCGCATTTTACGCATTCCGATTCATGTTTCGGTTGCTGCCTGCGCGCCAATGATCGCTGGACCGGGGAGCGTTTCCACCCGGTGTATCAGACGATCTAAGGTGCGTTCCCGATGAAGAGAGTTGTGTTTTCCGTGTTCGGCGCCGTGGCTGTGTTTGCCGGCGTCACACCCTCGGCCGCTGGCGACCGCTATGCCGACAGGCCGCCTGTGATGGTGAGCCCCGACCTTTCCGCCCCCTGGGTGCTGCAGCTCGGCAATGCGCCCGGCATCGTGCGGCAGAACCGCCAGCAGCCGCGCCTGCGCACCGCGCAACCGGCACAGCCAGACCGCGTGCAGACGGCGGCAGTGCAGGCACCGGCGAAGCGGATGGTCATGCGCCCGCAGATCAATCCGATCTACCTGCCGCAGGAAGTCGCCTATGACGGCACGCAGAAGCCGGGCACGATCGTCATCGATACGACGCAGAATTTTCTCTATCTGGTCGAGAAGAACGGCAAGGCGCGGCGCTACGGCGTCGGCACCGGCAAGCCCGGCTTCGAATGGTCGGGCACGCACAAGATCACCAACAAGCGCGAGTGGCCGGACTGGCGCCCGCCGGCGCAGATGATCAAGCGCGAAGCCGCCAAGGGCCGTTATCTGCCGACCTATCTGGCCGGCGGCATCGAGAACCCGCTCGGCGCCCGCGCGCTCTATCTCGGCACGACCGAATACCGCATCCATGGCACCAACCAGCCATGGACGATCGGCGGCGCGGTGTCGTCTGGCTGCATCCGCATGCGCAACGAGGACGTGGTCGACCTTTATGAGCGGGTCAATGTCGGAACCACGGTCGAGGTGATATAATAGCTGCAGCGAATCACCTGGTCGGGAAGCACATCGTTTCCTGAAGTCGGAAGGAACAACGGGGGACGGGCCGTATGGGGATGCGGTCAGTCAGGAAGGGCAGCACGGGAAACCGCGCTGCCCTTCTTCTTTGATCGGCGTCCTGTCCCAGCGACAAAGCCCGCGTCGTTGCGTCGCGCAGAAGGCATGGCGCTTCGCTTTCATGCTGCCATTTTCGGCGGTCCTTTGCTATGTCGGCGCCAACGCAAGCAAAGAGTCCCTCCCATGTCCCTGCCCGACGACAGCCGCTATCTCAAGGGCGGCCCGGTTGCCCAGCGCATCATCGCCGCCGTGCGCGAGGATGCGGCGATTRCCAAGGCCGAGGGTTTTCCGCCCAAGCTGATCTCGATCACCGTCGGCGATACCGATGCCGTGGATGTCTATGTGCGCAACCAACGCGCCAAGGCGCAGCTTGCCGGCATCGATTTCGAGGAACGGCGTTTTCCCGCCACCATCACCTCGGGCGAACTGGAAGCGGCCATCCACGGCCTGAACGCCGATCCGCGCGTCACCGGCATCATCATCCAGCGGCCGGTGCCGGCGCATATTTCGGTCAAGACGCTGCAGGCGGCTGTGCATCCGCTCAAGGATGTCGAAGGCATGCACCCGGCTTCGATCGGCAACATCGTCTACAACCAGCTTGATCTGGCGCCCTGCACGGCGGCTGCATCCGTCGAACTGCTCAAGGAGACCGGCCTTGACCTCAAGGGGCTGGAAGTCGTCATCGTCGGCCATTCGGAAATCGTCGGCAAGCCGATCGCTTTCCTCTTGATGAGCGAAGGCGCGACGGTCACGGTCTGCCATCACATGACGCGATCGGTCGCAGCGCATGCGCGCCGCGCCGACGCGCTGTTCGTCGCCGTGGGCAAGCCGCGGCTGATCAAGGCCGACATGGTCAAGCCAGGGGCTGCCGTCATCGATATCGGCATCAATTCCGAGATCGGACCCGATGGGACGAGCCGCATCGTCGGCGACGTCGACACCGACAGTGTGAAAGACGTGGCCTCCTGGATTACGCCGGTGCCGGGCGGCGTCGGCCCGATCACGGTCGCGATCCTGCTGCGCAACACGATGGTGGCGCTCAGCCGCCAGCGCGCGCTGTACGAGGCGACCTACGGCACCGCGGACAGGCTGGCGGCGGAGTAAGCGCCGATCCCTACTCCGCGGCGATTAGGCTCTCGTCGCGAACACCCTCCGGCTTTGGCCCGCCATAGGCCCAGTCAAGCAGCTTGATGGTATGTATGACGGGCATGCTGGCGGCCGACGCAATCTGGGTGATGCAGCCGATGTTGCCGGTGGCCACGATCGAAGCCCCGGTCGCCTCGATATTCCTGACCTTGCGGTCGCGCAGCTTGGCTGAAATCTCGGATTGCAGGATGTTGTAGGTGCCGGCCGAGCCGCAGCACAGATGACCCTCGCGCGGCTCGCGCACAATGAAGCCGGCCTTGGCCAGCAACTCTTTCGGCTGGCGTGTGATCTTCTGGCCGTGCTGCATCGAACAAGCGGAGTGATAGGCGACGATGGTACCTGGCTTGCGCACCGGCTCCGGCAAGTCGAGGCTTGCCAGATATTCGGTGATGTCTTTGGCCAGCGCCGACACCCGCGCGGCTTTCTCCGCATAGGCCGGATCGAGCCGCAGCATGAAGCCATAGTCCTTGATCGTCGTGCCGCAACCGGACGCGGTGATGATGATGGCGTCGAGCCCGCCCTGGTCTATGGTGCGCGTCCAGGCATCGACATTCTGTCTTGCCGAGGCAAGTGCGGCCTCTTCTCGCCCCATATGATGGACCAATGCGCCGCAGCAGCCCTCACCGGGCGGCACCACGACGTCGACGCCGAGGCGCGTCAGCAGCGAAATCGTCGTGTCGTTTATGGCGGGATCGAGTACCGATTGCGCGCAGCCGGTGAGAATGGCGACGCGGCCCTTTTTGGCCCCCTGCCCAGCATGGACGCCCGGCGAGGCCATCGGCGAGGCTGCCGGGATCGAGGCCGGCGCGAGCTTAAGCATGGCGGCGAGCGGCTTTAGCGCCGGCAGCTTCTCGAACAGGCCGATGAAGGGCTTGCCGAGTTTCGCCAGTCTGAGAGCGGCGCGAAAACGCCGGGGATAGGGCAGCACGAAGGCCAGCATGGCGCGCGTCAAGCGGTCGAGCAGCGGCCTGTCATAGGTCTCCTGGATGTGGGCGCGGGCATGGTCGACCAGGTGCATGTAGTTCACACCCGAAGGGCAAGTGGTCATGCAGGCAAGGCACGACAGGCAGCGGTCGATATGGGTGACGATCTCCTTGTCGGCCGGACGGCCGTTCTCCAGCATGTCCTTGATCAAATAGATGCGCCCGCGCGGCGAATCGAGCTCGTTGCCGAGCGTCACATAGGTCGGGCAAGTGGCCGTGCAGAAGCCGCAATGCACGCATTTGCGCAGGATCTTTTCGGATTCCGCGACATGCGGGTCGGCGAGCTGGGCGGATGAGAAATTCGTCTGCATCGCTGATGTCCTAGGCCATGCGGCCGGGATTGAGGATGTTCTTCGGGTCGAATTCCTGCTTCAGCCGCTGGCTGAGCGCTGCCAGCGCCGGCGGCTGCGGCTCGAACACCGGCAGCGCGGCGCGATGGGCAGGGGCGGCGCGCACCAGCGTCGCATGGCCGCCGCCATGTTTGCGCAACAGGCCGCGCAGCAGGGCGGCTTCGGGGTCGCCCTCTTCCATGCGCAGCCACACCAGCCCGCCCTGCCAGTCATAGAAGGCGCTGGCGGCCGCCTGCATGCGCAGGGTCAGCACCATCTGATGCGCGTGAAAGGGCGCCATCGACACGCGCCAGACCGGTTTCTCGCTGCCGTCGGCGAACGGCCTGATATCGCGCACATCGCGCCAGATCAGAGGCGAAGCCTCGCCGGCAATCTCCTCCAGCGGCCCGGCCTTGCCGAGCAGCGTCTTCAGCGCGGCGATGCGATAGGCGACCGACGGGCCAAAACCTTCAACGCGCAGCAGCGTGGCGGCGTCGCTGCCGAGCGCACCGCCGGCGACGCGCGCGGCAATGCGCTCCGGCAGATGGGCAGCGCTCGACACTTCGGCACTGGACCCGAGCGCCAGCGCCATGGCACTTGCCGCGGCATCGTCGAGCAGCCCACGGATAGCGAGCGTCACCTCGGTCTCGGCTGATGGCAGCACCTTGAAAGTGACGTCGGTGAAAACGGCGAGCGTGCCCCAGCTGTTGGCCATCAGCTTCGACATGTCGTAGCCGGTGACATTCTTGACCACGCGGCCGCCGGACTTGAAAGCTTCACCCCGGCCGGACACGACGTTGATGCCGAGGATATGATCGCGCGCCGCACCGGCCTTCAGCCGGCGCGGACCGGAGAGGTTCGCGCCAAGCACGCCGCCGATCGTACCTTTGCTCGGCTCGCCGCCGAGCAGCGGGCCATAGTCCATCGGCTCGAAGGCCAGTTGCTGGCCGTTTTCCGCCAGCAGCTTTTCGATATCGGCCAAAGGCGTACCGGCCTTTGCCGACAGCACCAGTTCGGCGGGTTCATAGAGGGTCACGCCGGTGAGTGTCGACAGGTCGAGCGTGTGTTCCGTCTGCAGCGGCCGGCCAATGCCGCGCTTGGAGCCGTGGCCGATAATTTCGAGCGGCGTCTCTTCCCCCACCGCCCAGGCAATGGTGGACAGGACCTCGTCTGACGTAGTTGGGGTCAAAGTCGTCAAAGCCTGTGCTCCCTGAGTTTTTCGAGCACGGCTTCGCCCCTTGGCGACAGCCGGTAACCGATCTCGAGGCTCTCGGTGAGCCCGAATTCCCCAAGCTTGCGGACATCCCGCTTGAACTTCAGCGTCTCGACCCCGGCCTTGGCCGCCAGGTCAGCCGCCCGCACTTCCGGATGCGCGCCGATTGCCCGCAGGATCGACGGGAAATAGCCGAGTGCCGTCTTGTCCCAGCGGGCAAAGCGTGCGGTCAGGGCGTGCCAGTCCGCATCGGAAAGCGAAGCCTCGCCGCGCAAGGCAACCCGTTCGTCGGGTTCAAGACCGATGAGTTCGATGCGATAGACCGGGGCGCCGTCGTCGGACCCCAGCATCTCCCGAAGAGCTTCGAGTGTTGGAAAGCCGGCGGCACTCGAATCCTTTTCCGACAATGCGGACATCTCCACGACCGCGATACCGCCGATCAGCACGACACCCGACGCCGTTCTCACCCGCCCGCCAGCCTTGACCGTCGGTCGCTTCCAGCGGCGAAAGGCGAGCGTCACTTCGCCCAACGCAATGGCCGCAAGGGTCTGGTCCCGGAACAGCATCCCCTCAAAACCTCGGAATGTCCGGAAATGCCACCTGCCCCCGGTGCACATGCATGCGCCCAAGCTCGGCGCAACGGCGCAGTTGCGGGAAGACTTTTCCCGGGTTGAGCAGATGGTTGGGGTCGAAGGCGCATTTGACGCGCATCTGCTGGTCGAGATCGACCTGGTTGAACATTTCCGGCATCAGATCGCGCTTCTCGACCCCAACCCCATGTTCGCCTGTCAGCACGCCGCCGACCTTGACGCAGAGGCGCAATATATCGGCGCCAAAACTTTCGGCCTTGTCGAGTTCGCCGGGAACATTGGCATCGTAGAGGATCAGCGGATGCAGATTGCCGTCGCCGGCGTGGAAGACATTGGCGACGCCGAGACCGTATTTTTCCGACAACTCGCGCATGCCGGCGAGCACGCGCGGCAATTCCTTGCGCGGGATGGTGCCGTCCATGCAGTAGTAGTCGGGCGAGATCCGGCCGACCGCCGGGAAGGCCGCCTTGCGGCCGGCCCAGAAGCTCAGCCGCTCCTGCTCGGATTGCGAGATGCGGCAGGTGGTCGAGCCGTTGCTTATGGCGATCGCCTCGACAGCGGTGATGAGGTGATCGACCTCGACGCCCGGCCCGTCGAGCTCGACGATCAGCAACGCCTCGACATCGAGGGGATAGCCGGCATGGACGAAATCCTCAGCGGCATGGATCGCCGGCCGGTCCATCATTTCCATGCCGCCGGGGATGATGCCGGCGCCGATAATGTCGGCGACGCACTGGCCGCCCTGCTCGCTGGTCGGAAAGCCGATCAGCAGCGCGCGCGCCGTTTCCGGCTTCTTCAGGATGCGCACCGTAACCTCGGTGACGACGCCGAGCAGGCCTTCCGAACCGGTCATCACGCCAAGCAGATCGTAGCCTTCGGCGTCGAGATGGCTGCCGCCGAGCCGCACCACCTCGCCATTCATCAGCACCATCTCGATGCCGAGCACATTGTTGGCGGTGAGGCCGTATTTCAGGCAGTGCACGCCGCCGGAATTCTCCGCGACATTGCCGCCGATCGAGCAGGCGATCTGGGAGGATGGATCGGGGGCGTAGTAAAAGCCCTCCTGCTCGACGGCGGTGGTGATGCCGAGATTGGTGACGCCCGGCTGGGCGACGACGATGCGATTTGGAAAATCGATCGCCAGGATGCGGTTGAAGCGGCTCATCACCAGAAGCACCGCGTCTTCCAGCGGCAGCGCACCACCCGACAGCGAGGTGCCGGAACCGCGCGGCACGACGCGGATGTTGCGGTCGTTGCAGTATTTCAGCACCCGGGAGACCTGCGCCACCGTCTCGGGCAGAACGACGACCAGCGGCAATTGCCGATAGGCGGTCAGGCCATCGCTCTCGAAGGCACGCATGGCGTTGGCGGCGTCGACCACGCCCTCGCCCGGCACGATGATGCGCATGTCGGCGACGATCTCTTCGCGCCGACGCATCGTGGCGTCGTCTGGTTTCGGCATGGCCAGGCCGGACATCAGCAGCCTCATTTTGCTTCACTGGTCAAAATCTTTTACCAGTGAAGCGCGCTGCTTGCAAATGCCGCGGTGATGGGAGGCGCCCGCGTCGGGCCGGGACAGGTTTCCGCAGCGGCAATCTGCCGCTATTCGCCCGGGTGCTTGGCCGGCTCGGAATGCATCCGCCGCACGCGGCGCACGCCCCACCAGACCAGCAGGATGGCGACCGGCACCGAGGCGGCGGTGACGACTTCCGGCGCGAAAGCATGGCCGAAGATCGAGGCGCCCTTGGCGACATAACCGATGAGCCCGACGACGTAGTAGGAGACGGCGGCGACCGAGAGGCCCTCGACGGTCTGCTGCAGGCGCAGTTGCAGCCGGGCGCGGTTGTTCATCGAGGCGAGCAGGTCACGATTCTGCTTCTCGACCTCGACATCGACCCAGGTGCGCAGCAGCGTCGTGGCGCGGGTCAGTTTGCGCGACAGATTGGCTTGCCGCTCCTCCACCGAGCGGCAGGTGCGCATGGCAGGCGCAACGCGGCGCTGCAGGAACCCACCCCAGGTGTCATAGCCGGGCACGGCCTCTTCCTCGAGCGCTTCGAGCCGCTCGACGACAATGCCGTCATAGGCGCGGCTGGCGCCGAAGCGGTAGAGGCTGGAGGCAGCGTCGGCCTCCAGTTCGGCGGCAAGTTCGGTCAGGTCGGCGAGCAAAGTCTGGCTGTCGCGGGTCTCGGCGACCTTCATTTCCAGCGTGGTCTGCGCCAGCCTGTCCTCGATGCGGCGGGCGCGGCCGGACAGGGTCAGCGCCAGCGGCAGGCCGAGCATGGCGAGCGTGCGATAGGTCTCGATGTCGATCAGCCGCTGCGACAGCGCCCCGGTACGCGCCGGCGTCAGGCCACGGTCGAGCACCAGGATGCGGGTCATGCCGTCGCCATCCTGGCGGAAATCCGTGACGATGGCTGCGTTGCCGCGCTCAACCAGCGAGTAGCACAGGCTGGTCGGGTCGAAAGCCGCAATCAGCCGCTCGCTCGTCTGCGTCCATTTGCGGATCTCCAGCCGAATGCCCGAAATGACGGTGCCCGGCGGCGAAAAGCCGTTGCCGAAGGGCGTATCCTCCTGCGCCCTGCCGCTTTCGGAAAGCGGGCCCTCCCAGAGATAGGTCGAGAACTCCGTATGCCGCTCCCAGCGCAGCGAACCCTTGCCCCACTTCATCGCATGGTGACGGGCCTGGCGATCGGGCGCGGCGATACCGAGGCGCCGCGACAGTTCAGAAAGCACGGCATGGTCGACGCCGGAGCCACCCTCGGTCATGAAGGCGAGTTGCACCAGGACGCGCGGCTTTTCGATGAGCGGATGCGGCCGGGCATGGACCTCTCCCAGCGCGCCGGGCCGGCCCTCATGCGCGGGGAAACCCATGACGCTGCCCTTGGCGCGCGGCTGGAATTCGAGATTGGACGGGTCGTCTGACACGGCTTGCCCCCCGGGGTTCTCTAGACCCTCTTTCTCTGACCTTTTGGCAGTCGCGTCCCTCTAGAGCCAATAGGCTGACGACGCAAACAGCAAAGTTTAGCCGAAGATGATATTGCGCCGGGCGGCGAAACCGACACGCTTCGACCAATTGGATAAATAATTTGACCAGTTGGCGACGCAGGCTTTATCCTGCGCGACACCGGTTCAATTCCCAGGCACAGCTGTTGAGCGATATTTTTTCCCGGATCGAGCATTCGCGCACCGCCGACGAGGTGGTGCAGCAGATCGAAAGCCTCATCCTCGAAGGCGTGCTGCGCACCGGCGACCGGCTGCCGGGCGAGCGCGAGCTGGCACGCCAGTTCGACGTATCGCGGCCGATCCTGCGCGACGCGCTGAAGGCGCTGGAAGGGCGCGGGCTGCTGACGACCAAGGCCGGCGGCGGCACGCATGTCGCCGACATCATCGGCCAGCTGTTCACCAAGCCGGTGGCCGACCTGATCTCGACGCATCGCAAGGCGGTGACCGATTATCTGGAATATCGCCGCGAGATCGAAGGCATAGCCGCCGAATATGCGGCGCGGCGCGCCACCCCCGAGGATCTGGCGCTGCTCGACCGCATCATGGCGCGCATGGACGAGGCGCATCGCACCGGCGATTTCGACGACGAGGCCGAGATCGACGTCGAGTTCCACCAAGCGATCTGCGAATGCGCGCACAACATCCTGCTCTTGCACACGCTGCGTTCCTGCTACCGGCTTTTGTCGGAAGGCGTCTTCCAGAACCGGCTGCTGGTCTTCACCGTGCCTGGCGCGCGCGAGGCGCTGCTGGCGCAGCACAAGGCAATCCACGCCGCGGTCAAGGCCGGCGATCCCCACGCTGCCCGGCACGCGGCAATGGACCACATGACCTATGTCGAGCGGTCGATGGCCGAAGCCGAGCGTAGCGGCGACTGGCAACGCGTGTCACGGCTGCGGTTGCGGCAGCGTTCGGAAGCCGGCGACACCGAACCGGCGCGCAGGCGCTCCTAGTAGTACGATCAAGCAGGGACATCATGAGCGACATTCTCACCATCGCGGACCTCAAGGATCTCGCCCGCCGGCGCGTGCCCAAGATGTTCTTCGACTATGCCGATTCCGGCGCCTGGACCGAGAGCACCTATCGGGCCAACGAGCAGGACTTCCAGAAGATCAAGTTCCGCCAGCGCGTGATGGTCGACATGAGCAACCGCTCACTGGAATCGACCATGATCGGCCAGAAAGTGTCGATGCCGGTGGCGCTGGCGCCGACCGGCCTGACCGGCATGCAGCATGCCGATGGCGAGATGCTAGCGGCACAGGCGGCCGAGGAATTCGGCGTGCCTTTCACCCTGTCGACGATGAGCATCTGCTCGATCGAAGATGTCGCCTCGGCGACGACGAAACCGTTCTGGTTCCAGCTCTATGTGCTGCGCGACAAGGATTTCGTGCTCGATTTGATCGATCGGGCAAAAGCGGCGAAATGCTCGGCGCTGGTGCTGACGCTCGACCTGCAGATCCTCGGCCAGCGCCACAAGGATGTGCGCAACGGGCTTTCGGCGCCGCCCAAGATGACGCTGGCCAACATCATTGACCTGGCCAGCAAGCCGCGCTGGTGCCTGGGTATCGCCGGCACCAAGCGCCGCACCTTCCGCAACATCGTCGGCCACGCCAAGGGTGTCGGTGACGTCTCTTCACTGTCGTCCTGGACAAACGAGCAGTTCGACCCGCAGCTGTCGTGGAAAGATGTCGCCTGGATCAAGGAACGCTGGGGCGGCAAGCTGATCCTGAAAGGCATCCTCGACAAGGAGGACGCGCTGATGGCGGCCAAGACCGGCGCCGACGCGATCGTGGTTTCCAACCATGGCGGGCGCCAGCTCGACGGCGCATCGTCCTCGATCATGGCGCTGGAAGAAATCGCGGACGCGGTCGGCGACAAGATCGAGGTGCATATGGACGGCGGCATCCGCTCCGGCCAGGACGTGCTGAAAGCGCTCTGTCTCGGCGCCAAGGGCACCTATATCGGCCGGCCATTCCTTTACGGCCTGGGCGCGCTCGGCAAGGAAGGGGTTACCAAAGCGTTGGAAATCATCCGCAAGGAGATGGACATCACGCTGGCTCTGTGCGGAAAGCGTCTGGTCACCGACATGGGCAAGGATCAGCTCCGGCGCTAGGGTCCGGTGACAGCCTGACCACGGAGACCACGAGGCGTTGGCGGAACCCGGCATCCATTTTCTCGACGCGCATGGGCCGGAAGGTGTGCGTCTTTACGCCATCGGCGACGTGCATGGCCGGCTCGACCTGCTGGCAGCCATGCACCAGCGGATCGAGAGCGAGCTGGAGTGGAAACCGGTTCGCGACTGGCGGGTGATCCATCTCGGCGACTATGTCGACCGCGGACCGGATTCCAAGGGCGTCATCGATTTCCTGATCGCGGCGCGCGAACGCGATCCTCGCCATCTGATGCTCGCCGGCAACCACGACATCGGCTTTCTCGATTTTCTCAGGACCCCCGAGCCGGAAGGGCTTTTCATGCGCTATGGCGGCGTCCAGACGGCGCTGTCCTATGGCGTGTCGCTGACTGCTGACGCCAGCTGGTTCGGCAAGATGGAGACGATGAGACGCGGACATCAGGCCCTGCTTGAGGCGATGCCGCCGGGCCATGTCGATTTCCTGCGATCGCTGCCGTTCTCGCTAACGTTCGGCGACTTCTTCTTCTGCCATGCCGGCATCAGGCCGGGCATTCCGCTGGACAAGCAGAATCCGCAGGACCTGATCTGGATCCGCGACGTTTTCCACGATCACACCGGCCTGTTCCCGAAGATTGTGGTGCACGGCCACACACCTGTCCCCGAGGCCGAAGTGATGGCCAACCGCGTCAATGTCGACACGCTTGCCTGGCAATCAGGCATGCTGACCGCCCTCGTCGTCGACGGGGCGGACAAACGCATCCTGGAAATGGCTATGAAGGGAGCTTGAGCCCAGCCGCGTCGCAGGGATGCGTCGCGAGCGGGCCGGCTTTTCTAGCGAAGCGAGGCGGTGACGCCGTAGCCGTCGACGGCGTTGTGGTTGTTGGCGGCATCGGCGGAATAGATGCCGAGACCGCACAGCACGATGGCGGACAACATGGCAAAGGACAGAAGAGCTGCTTTCACGGACGTCATCTCTTGTTGAGCTTCCTGCATCTGTGCACCAGGCGGTTACCAATGCGTTGAAACGGAGAATTCGCTTCAAAGTTTCGACGATTTCGCGCTTCTAAGCGCGTTCTGTATCGGAGGTGTGTCGCACGGGTCACACAAAAGGTTCATCCCGGTTGCACAGCCGATGCAGAGCGCGCGCCTTCTAGGATGGCGGTCTGACACAAGCCAAGGATGAAAGGGGTTTTCCCCAGCCGGTTTCACGGCTGCGTGCCAATTATGTCACGTATGTCACGCGAGGCACGAGGGCAGGCTCTTAGATCGTGGCTACCCAGGCGCGGGCAATCGCCATACCGGCGGCATCGGCGTCGGGTCCGTTAAGGGCCATTTCGCCATCGAGCCTCTCGGCCCAATCGGGATGCCGCGAAGCGATTGTCGACGCGAAGGAGGTACTCCAGTCCTTCACCATCGGCCGGTCGGCCTCGAAATGGAACTGGAAACCATAGATAGCGCGGCCGACACGGAACGCCTGGTTGTCGGCGACTTCGTTGCCGGCCAGCCGCACGGCGTTATGCGGCAGATCGAACGTGTCGTCGTGCCACTGGAAGATCGGGAACATTTCCGGCAGTTCAGCCAATACCGGATCGGCCCTGGCGTCTGGCGTCAGCGACACGCCGCACCAACCGAATTCATTGGCGCCGCCGATGCGGTTCTCGCCGCCGAAGGCGCGGGCGACGAGCTGGCTGCCAAGGCAGATGCCGAGCACGGCGCGATCCTTGCCGGCGAAATCGCGGGTGAGTTCGAGCAGTGCTGGGAAATAGGGATACTCATCATCGGCCAGCGCATTCTGGCCGCCGCCGAGCACCACCATCGCATCATGCTCCGTGGCGTCGTCCGGCAGCGGATCACCCTTGTAAGGGAGACGCACGTCGAGATCGGCGCCGGCTTCAGCAAGTGCGGCACCGACCTGGCCGAGGCCGGTATTGTCGTAGTTCTGAACCACCAGCACCCGCATCGCAAAACCCTGCTGACATGAAAATGATGCCAGGAGCGATATCATGCCGCCCGCGTTGCAGCCAAGATCGTATTCTGGGAGAGAACTATGCCACTGCAGAACCGGGTCGATCCGTTCGGCACCATCCACGCCGTGCCCGAGCGCGGACTGTTCACCGGCAATCGCGGCATCATCCACGATCCCGCGACCAAGACGTTGCTGAAGAAGCGCTGGGCGCTTCAGGCCTGGATCATCTGCATATGCCAATTCCGCAATGTGCGGCGCGAGCCGATGGGCAAAAACCGTCCTGGTGGCAAGGCCGGCTGGACCGAGCTGTTCTTCCTCGACGAGGTGACGGCGCTTTCCGCCGGTCATCGGCCGTGCTTCTTTTGCCAGCGCGAACGGGCCAGGGATTTTGTCGGCCGCTTCGGCGAAGCCTTTGGCATTGCCGAACCCCGTGCGCCACAAGTCGACAAAAGGCTGCACAAGGAGCGGCTGGCGTCGAGTGGCAAACGCCCTGCTGTGGCGATGCATGAGCTGTCCAGCCTGCCCGACGGCGCGGTGGTCGCCACCGGCGGCAACGCCTATGCCTTGCGTCACGGCAAGGCGTTGCGTTGGTCCTTCGCCGGATATGGCCCACCCGCCGGCCTTGGCCAACTGGAAGACAAGGCGCTTATGCTGCTGACCCCGCAGACAACGCTTGCCGTCCTGCGGCATGGCTTTCGACCGGTTTGGCATCCGTCGGCCGAGGCTTGACGCCAGCCGCCGGCTCGCTCATTCCTCGGCCATGCGCGCCAATTACAAGATGCAACGTCTGTTCGTGCCTGACGACCTTGGGCCGGATGCCGAGTTCGACATCGACCAGCAGCAGAGCCATTATCTCATGCATGTGCTGCGGCTTGGCGAAGGCGCCGAAATCCTGCTGTTCAATGGCCGCGACGGCGAATGGTCGGCGGCCATCGCGGCGAAGTCGAAGAAAGCGGTCAGACTCAGGGTGCGGACCTTGCACCGGCCACAGCCACCACTGCCCGACCTCATCTATTGTTTCGCACCGCTGAAGCAGGGCCGGCTCGACTATCTCGTGCAGAAAGCGGTCGAGATGGGCGCCGGCGTCCTGCAGCCTGTCATCACGCAGCACACGCAAGTGGCCAAGCCGTCCATCGATCGGCTGCGTGCCAATGTCGTCGAGGCCGCCGAGCAATGCGGCATCCTGGCGGTTCCGGAAGTACGCGAAGCAGAAAAGTTCGAACGCCTGCTGACCGGCTGGGACAAGGAGCGGCGGCTCGTCTTTTGCGACGAGGACGCCTCGACCAACAATCCGCTACCGGCCTTGCAGGCCGTAAAGGAGAAGAAGCTCGCGCTGCTGGTCGGGCCGGAGGGCGGCTTTTCCGACGATGAACGCAAGATGCTGCGCGCCCTGCCCTTCGTGACCGCCATTCCGCTCGGTCCGCGCATCCTGCGCGCCGACACGGCGGCGGTGGCCGCACTTGCGGTGATGCAGGCAACTGTCGGAGACTGGTAGGACGTCATGTCGTGCAAGAGGCCGCCCGGATCGTGGCCTTCAATTCCCCTTGACCTGTGGCTCAGGATTTTTCGCTTGATCGGCTACTGACATTTCGTCCATTTACCGCCGGCGGTCGCCCGACCGCCTCTGAGGGCTGAACCATGGCGCGCGACACAACCGATTTCCGGCCGATCGAAGGCGTCGACGAACTCGTCGACCACCTGGCCGAGGGCAACAAGCCGCGCGACAAGTGGCGCATCGGCACCGAGCACGAGAAATTCCCCTTCTATGTCGATGGCAACGCGCCGGTGCCCTATGGCGGCGAGCGCGGCATCCGCGCCATCCTCGAAGGCATGCAGTCAAAGCTTGGCTGGGATCCGATCATCGACGACGGCCGCATCATCGGCCTAGTCGAACCGACAGGCCAGGGCGCGATTTCGCTGGAGCCCGGCGGCCAGTTCGAGCTTTCCGGCGCGCCGCTGGAGACCATCCACCAGACCTGCCGCGAGGGCAATGCGCATCTGGCGCAGGTGCGCGAGATCGCCGAGCCGATGGGCATCCGCTTCCTCGGGCTCGGCGGCAGCCCGAAATGGTCGCTGGCCGAAACGCCGAAAATGCCGAAGTCGCGCTATGAGATCATGACGCGTTACATGCCCAAGGTCGGCACCAAGGGCCTCGACATGATGTACCGTACCTGTACGATCCAGGTGAATCTGGACTTCGAGAGCGAGGCTGACATGCGCCGCAAGATGCAGGTGTCGCTGAAGCTGCAGCCACTGTCGACGGCGCTGTTCGCCAACTCGCCCTTCACCGAAAGCCGGCCGAACGGCTTGCAGAGCTGGCGCGGCGACATCTGGCGCGACACCGACAACCAGCGCTCGGGCCTGCTCGAATTCTGCTTCTCGCCCGATTTCGGTTTCGCCGACTATGTCGAATGGGCGCTCGACGTGCCGATGTATTTCGTCATCCGTGACGGCCGCTATCACGATATGACGCGCATCACCTTCCGCCAGTTCATGGCCGGTGCCGCGCGAAACGAAGTGCCGGACGGCCTGCCGACCATGGGCGACTGGGCGAACCACCTGTCGACGCTGTTCCCCGACGTGCGGCTGAAGCGTTTCCTCGAAATGCGTGGCGCCGATGGCGGCCCGTGGCGGCGCATCTGCGCGCTGCCGGCCTTCTGGGTCGGACTGCTCTATGACGAGGCGGCACTCGATGCGGCCGAGGCGTTGACCGCGAGCTGGACCTACAAGGAAGTGCTGGCGATGCGTAACGCCGTGCCCGAGCTCGGCATTGCCGCGCCCTTCCGCAACGCCACGCTGCGCGAGATGGCGCGCGATGTGCTGGCCATTTCGCGCACCGGGCTGAAGAACCGCGGCAAGAAAAACCGCGACGGCTACGACGAAACCTCGTTCCTCAACACTTTGGACGAGGTGGTCGCGCGCGGCACGACCAGCGCCGAGGAGATGCTTTCAGCCTACCACACGCGCTGGGGCGGCTCGATCGAACCGGTGTTCATGGAATACGCCTATTAACCGCGCGCGTTAGGCAGCGGCAAAAGCCGCTTCAATCGAGCATTGAAACGAATTAGGCTCTCTTCCGAGGAATTCAGGAGGAGAAGCCGATGCCTACCTTGTTCGACATGCTGGCGCAGGCCCAGAACGGCAACGGCATGCAGGCCCTTGCCCAGCAATATGGGCTTTCGATGCAGCAGACACAGGCAGCGGTCGCCGCCCTGCTGCCGGCCTTTTCGCAAGGGTTGCAACGCAACACCGCCGATCCTTACGGGCTCGGCGCCTTCATGACGGCGATGGCAAGCGGCCAGCACGCCAAATATTTCGAGGACGCGACGCGCGCCTTCTCGCCGCAAGGCGTCGACGAAGGCAACGGCATTCTCGGGCATCTGTTCGGCTCGAAGGACCTGTCGCGCGCCGTCGCCAGCCAAGCGGCGCAGGCGAGCGGCGTCAGCCAGCAGATCCTGCAGCAAATGCTGCCGGCGATCGCCTCGATGGTGATGGGCGGACTGTTCAAGCAAACGACAAGTCAGATGCAGGCCGCAGGCGGTTTCGGCGGCGGCAACAATCCGCTCGGCGAGATCATCGAGCAGATGATGCGCCAAGGCGGCATGCAGGCGCCGGCGCCACAACAGCGCCAGGCACCTCAGCCCCAGAACCCGATGGACAACCCGCTCGGCAAGGTCTTGCAGGACATGTTCGGCGGCAGCGCACCGCAACCGCAGCCGCAGCCGGCACCCAATCCCTATGGCGACAATCCGTTGGGGAAGGTGCTGCAGGACATGTTCGGTGGCGGTACCCCGCAACCGCAAGGCCGGGCGCAGCCGCAGCAGACGCAGAGCCCCTATGGCGACAACCCGCTCGGGAAAATCTTCGAGGAGATGCTGCGCGGAGGTGGTGGAGGTGGCTTCGGCATGCCTGGGGGGCAGCCGGCGCCGCAGCCGCAGGCACCGCAGCAGCGCCAAGCCCCACAGCCGCAAACCAATCCGAGCGGCCGGCCAAGAAACCCGTTCGACGATCTGTTCGGCAAGATGTTCGAGACCGGCGCCCAGCAGCGTGACGACTACCAGAAGGGCGTGGAAACGATCTTCGACCAGTTCAAGCGAGACATGGACCGTCGGTAGGCGCCAAACCTACGGCCCTTTCTGAGCAAGCCAGAAAGAAAAGCCCGGTCCTTGGGAGGACCGGGCAACGTGCAGGCAGGCCGGCGGGGAACCGGCAGGGAGTGGGGAGCCTGCATAATCCTTGGTCGCGCTGAACCTGAAAAGGTTCAGCAGGACCGAAATCAGCCGATCAGGCCACCTTGCGGGCGATGTCCTCGATCGTTTCGACGCGATCGCTGGCGATTTCGCGCAGGATCGCGGTCGGGTCGCGGCCGAATGGCACGTCGATGGCGACATGCAGGTCGGCGCGCGTCAGACCGATATCGGCGAGCTCAGCGTCCGACATCTCGCCAAGGCGATAGAAGGCGCGACGGTTTTTCCAGGCGCGGTAGAAATTGAAGACGGTATTGGCCACGCGCATCGCAACGGCCGGACGCGAGGTGATGCGCGAGGTCTCGGTGGCGAAATCGATCGTGGTCATGTCGGTCTCCTTCAGTCTCGAACAGACAAAGCCAAGCAGTCGGCGCTGGCGACAGCGGCCGTTCCGGCTTCGATTCACATGCCTTCATGTGGATGTCAGCAATTTGCCATCGACCGATTGATTAATCCAACGAATGTTTTTAATCTTTAGCATCAACACCAGTGATGGATCACGCCGATGAAAGCGCCGCTCGATCTCGATCAGTTGCAAACCTTCATCTCGATCGCCGATACCGGCAGCTTCACGCGGGCGGCCGAAGAGGTGCACCGGACCCAGTCGGCGGTGTCGATGCAGATGCGCCGGCTGGAGGAGCGGATCGGCAAGCCGCTGTTCGAGAAGGAGGGGCGCTCCAACAGGCTGACGGAGGAAGGCGACAAGCTGCTCTCCTATGCAAGACGGCTGCTCTACCTCAACCGCGAAACGCTCGCCGCCTTCGACGACCAGCGGCTCGAAGGCACGATCCGCATCGGCACACCGGACGATTATGCCGACCGTTTCCTGCCCGAGATCATGGCGCGCTTCACGCGCTCCAACCCGCGCGTCGAGCTGACAGTCATCTGCGAGCCGACACCGGGACTGGTCGAGCACATCAAGCGCGGCAATCTCGACCTGGCGCTGGTGACGCACAATGATGTGCGCGGCCAGTCGGAGGTGGTGCGGCGCGAGCCGCTGCTGTGGGTCACCTCGGCCAATCATGCGACGCATGAACAGGAAACGCTGCCGATGGCCTTTGGCCGCCCCAACTGCATCTGGCGGCGCGCCGCCGTCGATGTGCTGGACCAGCAGAACCGCGACTATCGCATCCTGTTCACCAGCTTCTCGGCGACCGTCATCACCGCCGCCGTGCTATCGGGCCTGGCGATCTCGGTGCTGCCGGAATGCGCGCTCAGGCCCGGCATGCGGGTGCTGGGCGAAGCCGACGGCTTCGGCGCCCTGCCAGACTGCCGCATCGGCATCATGCGTGGCCAAACCTCGCGGCCTGAAATCGTCGATGCGCTCGCCCGCCACATCTCGGAGAGCCTGGACAACATCTCGGTGCCGCTCGTCGAAGAGGCCGGGACGTTCGATTTCGCCGCACTTGCCTACGCCAAGATCAGGCGGACCAAGGCAAACCAGATCCTGCCGGGCTGGTAGGACGGCTCTCAGGCACGGGCAGTGGCTTGACCGCCCTGCTCGCCGGGCAAAGCCAGACCCGGCAAGCCAAGCAACTGAACCGGCTCCAGCGGCGGCGACAGCAGGTAGCCTTGCAGTTGATGGCAACCCATGCCGACGAGCAATGCCTTTTGCTGCTCGGTCTCGACGCCTTCCGCGGTGACATCGACGTTAAGCGCGATTGCAAGGTCGATCAGCGCCTTGACGATTGCCGTCGAATTGCCCTCGGTGCCGAGCAGGCGCACGAACGAACGGTCGATCTTGAGCTTGTCGATGGCGTGACGCCGCAGATAGCTCAGCGACGAATAACCGGTGCCGAAATCATCGAGCACGATGCCGATGCCGGCCTGGCGCAGAGCCACCAGGGCCGCCGCGGTCATATCGTTGTTTTCCAGGAGGACGTTTTCGGTGATCTCAAGCTGCAGACGTGTCGGCGCAAGGCCTGTCTCGGCAAGGATCGCAGCGACCATTGTGGGAAAGCCGGCATCGCGCAGCTGCAGCGGCGACACATTGACCGCCACCCATGGCAGCGCCGATCGAACGGCGAACCGGCAGGCTTCCAGCAGCACCCATTTCCCGAGTTCGCCTATCAGGCCGCGTTCCTCGGCGATGGCGATGAACTGCGCCGCCGGTAGGGCGCCATGGACTTCGTGGCTCCAGCGGATCAATGCCTCCGCGCCAAGGATCGCCCTGCCGTCAACGGCAAACACAGGCTGATAGTTGAGCTTGATGCCCGTGCCACCGATCAGCGCCTTGCGCAGTTCGCTTTCGACCTTGCGCTTGCGCAGCAGCAGATCGTCCATGTCGCCGGCAAAGACCTGGTAGCGGCCGCGGCCATTTTTCTTGGCTTCGTAGAGCGCGATGTCGGCCTTGCGCAGCAGATCGTCGGCGTCGGCCTCGGGACCTGTCGACACGGCGATGCCGATGCTGGCACTGACAAAGACCTGATCGTCCATCAGTTTGAACGGTTCCCGCAACCGCTGCTGAAGCAGCTCCGATACATCCTCGGCATCACGCACGCCGCGGATGTCGACGAGAATGACGGCGAACTCATCGCCGCCAAGCCGCGCCACGGTGTCGACGTCGCGAATGGTCCGTTGCAGCCTGGCCGCGGTCTGGCGCACCAGTTCGTCGCCGGCCGGATGACCGAGCGTATCGTTGACATGTTTGAAGCGGTCGATATCGAGATAGAGTAGCGCCACCTTGGCGGCATCATGGCCGGCAGTCAGCAAGGCGCGGCGCAGCCGGTCCTCGAACAGCGCTCGGTTGGGCAAGCCTGTAAGCGTATCATGAAAGGCAAGATACTGGGCTTCGTTGCGGCTGGTCTGCAGCGCCGTGGATGCGCGACGCAGACGCCGCAGTAGAAATGCCAGCACGCTCGCCGCAAGGAGCATCGCGGCGATCAAGGCTGGGCCGGCCTTGCGCATCAGCGTCAGGCCGGGGCGCTCCTGATCCCAAGCGATATAGCCCAGGATAACCCCACGCGAGTCGAGCAGCGGGATGGCGGCCGAGCCAGTCGGCTGCGACAACGACAGGAGATGCGCGCCGTCCAGCAGATATTTTCGGGCGATCTTGTCGATAACGGTGTCGTTGATGAACTCGACGGAAACATACAGATATTCGCTGCCCCGCGCTTGGGTGACGCGGTCGGAGCTCGGTATCAACGGCATGACGCTGAGGATGGCCGGCTTGCCGCCGAGCGATATCAGATCCTCCGCAACCATCTTGACCGGGCCGCCGGCCACAGTCTCGTCCGGTGGCCGGTCGATCAGGCCACGCAGCTTTTCGACGGTGGATCGCAAGGCAGTTTCGTCCTCGGCATAGAGGTCCGGCGCCACCACCTTGCCCTCACGCATGGCGTGGATGGGACGGTTGGCCTCATCCAGCACGTAGACGCGGTTGTGGCCGTAGTAGGAGTACATCCAGACGCTGAGGTTTTCGGCCATCCACGTCTGATTGCCTGATTTGGCATTTATGACGGAATCGTCCCAGACCGAGACACTTTCCTGCTCTCGCTCAACGGCAGCGATCTGGTCCTGCAAGCCATTGGCGAAGAATATCTTTTGGCGCTCAAGCGAAACGTGATCAGCCTGCACGGCGGCGTAGAACCCAAATCCTACGACCATGACGAACGAGAAAGCGGCAAGCGCCAGCACGGTCAGCGTGACCTGATACGTCAATGGGCTCCGATGTGCGCGTGTGCTCATGCGTCCTTGGCCAGCTGCTTCGGGCGCCAGTCAACTAAAATAGGCTTAAGATCGCGATAAGATCGCGCTATGACATGCGGGCCGACACCGGCGCCTTGACGCGAGGCGCCAACCAGCCCCCAATCGGCCGATGAGCGAAGCAGCATCCGAATCACGCACCAACGCCACCGAATACACGGTGAGCGAGATTTCCGGCGCACTGAAGCGCACGGTCGAGGACGTCTTCGGCAATGTGCGGGTGCGCGGCGAAATCTCGGGCTATCGCGGGCCGCATTCCTCCGGCCATGCCTATTTCGCGCTGAAGGACGACCGTGCCCGGCTCGACGCCGTGGTGTGGAAAGGCACGATGAGCCGGTTGAAATTCCGCCCCGAGGAAGGGATGGAGGTGATCGCCACCGGCAAGCTCACCACCTATCCCGGCAAATCCAACTACCAGATCGTGATCGACAATCTGGAGCCGGCCGGCGCCGGCGCGCTGATGGCGCTGCTGGAAGAGCGCAAACGCCGGCTGCAGGCCGAGGGGCTTTTCGACGCCGGTCGCAAACGCCGGCTGCCCTTCATGCCGCGCGTCATCGGCGTCGTCACCTCGCCGACCGGGTCCGTCATCCGAGACATCATCCACCGCATCAAGGACCGCTTTCCGCTGCATGTGCTGGTCTGGCCGGTGCGCGTTCAGGGCGAGACTTCGGGCGTGGAAGTGACCAATGCCGTCAACGGCTTCAACGCGCTGGCCTGGGATGGCTCCATCCAGCGCCCCGATCTCCTGATCGTCGCGCGCGGCGGCGGCAGCCTCGAGGACCTCTGGGGCTTCAACGACGAGGCGCTGGCCCGCGCCGTTGCGGCCTCCGGCATTCCGGTGATTTCCGCTGTCGGCCACGAAACCGACTGGACATTGATCGACCTCGTCGCCGATGTGCGGGCGCCGACGCCGACGGGCGCCGCCGAAATCGCCGTGCCGGTGAAGGCCGACCTCGAAGCGACGCTGGCCAGCCTTGGCGCACGGCTCAAGGCGGCGGCGTTGCGCAATTTCGAACGCAAGCGGCAGGCCGCCCGCGCGGCGGCGCGGGCCCTGCCCTCGCCCGACCAATTGCTGGCGCTGCCGCGCCGGCGCCTCGACGAGGCGACATCAAGGCTCGGCCGTGGCCTGTCCGTCAGCGTCGATCGCAAGCGGGCGCGTCTCCAGGGCCAGAGGCTGACTCCGGCCACGCTGTCGCGGCGCATCAACGAGGCGCGCACGCTGACCGGGCGTGACCTTGCCCGCGCGCAGGCGGCGTTCTTCGCCATTGTGCGCGAACGGCGCGCGCGCTTCGCGCGCACCGCGACGCGGCTTTCGCCGGCTCCGATCGCGCGCAGGCAGAAACTGCAGGCCGACACGCTGGCGGCGCTCGCCAGGCGGCAGGATCGGGTCATTTCGCTGCGGCTCGAGCGCCTGCGCGGCCAGTTGAGCCAGGCCGAACGCCTCTTGACCACGCTTTCGCACAAGGCCGTGCTCGCGCGCGGCTTCGCGCTGGTGAAGGATGCCGACGGCGCCGTCATCAAGCAGGCGGCTGACGTGGCATCGGGGATGGCGCTTTCGCTGGAGTTTGCCGACGGCACGGCGGACGCGGTGGCAACCAGCGGTGCGGCGCGCCCAAAGCCGGCAGCCAAGCCATCAACAAAGGCCAAAGAACCCGGAAATCAGGGATCGCTGTTCTGATCATGACCGATAATCCCCACCATCTGGCAACGCCCAGTGGCAAGCCGCGCGTGCGCAGCTTCGGCATCGGTTTCGACGGAACGCCCGGACCGTTCAATGCAATCACCGACGTGCCCGGTGTCGCGGTCGGCTATGCGACGCTGATTTCAGGCGACGGGCCGCTCGTCGTCGGCAAGGGGCCGGTGCGCACCGGTGTCACGGCGATCCTGCCCAGACCGCGCGCCGACCTGGCTACACCAGTCTTCGCCGGCATCTTCAGCCAGAACGGCAATGGTGAGTTGACCGGCTCGCACATCATCGAGGAAACCGGCGCTTTCAACTTCCCCATCACCATCACCAACACGCATTCCTGCGGTGTTTCGCGTGACGGCACGCTGCGCTGGATGCAACGCGTACTGCCCACCGCGCTCGACAGCGCCTGGGGCCTGCCGGTGGCCGCGGAAACCTATGACGGGTTTCTCAACGACATCAATGGCCACCATTTGACATCAGAGCACGTCGCCCAGGCACTCGATGACGCAAACGGCGGCCCGATCGAGGAAGGCAGCGTCGGCGGCGGCACCGGCATGATCACTTTCGGCTTCAAGGCCGGCTCGGGCACGGCGTCGCGCATCATAGGGTGGCAGGGAAATTCCTACACGGTCGGCGCCTTCGTGCAGTCGAATTTCGGCAAGCGGCGCAATTTCACCCTTCGTGGCCTGCGCGCCGGATCCGAACTCGCGGAGCCCGCGATCCGCGAAGGCACGCCACGCGCCGAAAAGGGTTCGATCATCGCCGTTGTCGCCACCGATGCGCCGTTCCTGCCGCACCAGATGAAGCGGCTGGCACGCCGGGTGCCGCTGGGCGTCGCCATGACCGGCGGCTTCGGCTATCACAGCTCAGGTGACATCTTTCTCGCCTTCTCGACAGCCAATCCTGCCGCCGCACTTGCGCCGTCGGGCCGTATCGCCACGGCCGATTTCATTCCCGATACAGACATCGATCCATTCTTCGATGCGGTGATCCAGACGGTGGAGGAATCGATCCTCAACGCCCTGGCCGCCAATGACGACATGACCGGGCGCGACGGCAATTTCGTGCCGGCGCTGCCGAAGGCGTGGCTGAAAGAAGAATTTGGGCTGATAGAAAAGTTCGACTGAAACGAAAACGCGGGCCAAAAGGCCCGCGCATTCAGACAAACAGAAAGTTCAGGGTAAAATCTATTCCGCGGCCTTGCTGGCCGCCTGCTGGTTCTCGTCGGCCTCGGCGGCTTCCTCGAGCCGGGAGGCAATGAGCTCCTGGATGTCGCCGACTTCTTCCTGGATATCCTCCAGGGGAATACCGACTTCCGCAGCCTTGGCGGCACATTCCCTGGCCAAGGTCTCGGCCTGCTTGTCGATCCTGGCCTGGGACTGGCAATGGACCTTTTCGCCGATCCATCCCCGCAAGAACTCGATCGCGTGTTCACTCATACTGCTGTTCCCTGGCGGCAAAGCCGGTTGGTAATCATAAACGTCGGCATCCCGCAAAGGATGCATGCTCCCATTCCAGCCGAGTCGCGGCGAGCCGGCAAGTCAATGCCGTGCAGGGTCCACAGAGCCGAAGGAAATCGAGGGTTCAAGCACATTTCTGATTCTGGAGGGTTGCTTCCGTGAGCTGGATCAACCCAGCTTCGCGCCACTGTTTCTATTTGCTTTTCCGGTTTTCCAGCCGATTTTTGGTCACAAACGATGGCGCAATGCGTAACACATTTTTACAGTCGCTCCGGACGGCTGCGCTGGGCGCGCCGGTCGAAGCCGCCGCTATATAGTGATATCCCCATGCAATGTCGACTCCCGGAACGTCGCACCTCGCCGGCCCCATCAGAAGGTCTCAACCCAGGGCCTGAGCTCCATTTCCCAAGTCCAGGCGCTGCGGTGCTGGCGATGGATGGAGAGATAGGCCTCGGCGATCGCGTCCGGGGACAGCCGGCGATCCTGCGGCCCGGACTCCTGTCCGGACGCGGCCGAGGCAATGGCGCCATCGATGATGAAATGCGCGACGTGGATGTTCTTCGGCGCCAGTTCACGGGCCATGGACTGGGCCAGCCCGCGCAAGCCGAATTTTGGCATGGCAAAACCGGCGGAGCCGGCGAACCCCTTCACGCTGGCCGTCGCGCCGGTGAAAAGGATCGAGCCCGATCCTCGCGCGACGAGCCGGCGAGCCGCCTGCTGGCCAACCAGGAACCCGCCATAGGCCCCAACCAGCAAAGCTTGACGGACGGCCTCGGGATCGAGCTCCGCTATTGGTCCGCGGGCGCGTCCGCTGGCGTTGAAAATCACCAGCGAGAGCGGGCCGGCCTTGTCGGCGACATCGAACAGGTGCTCCACCGATGCGGGATCGGAGACATCCGTTGCCACGGCCTGCGCGCCGGTCTCGGCCTGCAAGGCACCAAGCTTCTCAATGTTGCGGGCGGCCAGAACGACGCTGAACCCTTCCTTCGCGAGGAGGCGCGCCAGCGAGGCGCTCAAGCCGGAACCCACACCGGCGATGATTGCGACATTGGATGTCATGAAACCTCTCCTTCTTTCCACGGGACTGCGGTCGATGGCAGGCGAATGAGCTGTGGTGAAACTTGCCGGATCGGCGCGCCGACGGCAACGCGCAACGTGGCTAGAAAAAGGCCGGGCGCGAAACCGGCCCGGCCAAAAAGAAGGTCATAACCTTCAGAGGGGAACACCGCTCGGTGAAATGGGAGGAAAACACCGAACGGATTTTTCTCTTTTGAACCGATTCGCGGGTAGATACGACGAATTGTTTTCCAAAGATCGGACAGAATGGCGAGAATCCTATCCTTTGTTCGCCAGGAAGCTCAGCCAACCCGGCTTTCCCCTTCGAGCAGATCCGCATAATGGCGCCGCGCGACGTCGGGATGCGAGCGCAACCGGCTTTTCAGCACATTGGTTCCGACATCGCGAAACAGCGGATTGTCCGGATCGCTGGCCGGCCCGCGCGCCTGCGCCGCCAGTTCCTCGGAAAGGCCAAGCAGCGGGATCGTCGCATCGAGTCTGGCGCTGAAGAAGAACGGCACCGAAATGCGCTCGACGCCGGCGGGCGGCGTCACGACACGATGCACGGTCGCGCGCAAATAGCCGTTGGAGGCCAGTTCAAGCAATTCGCCGATGTTGACGACGAGCGTGCCGGGAATGGGGTCCACATCCACCCAGCTGCCGTCATAATCGACCTGCAGCCCCCTATTGTCATCCTGGAGCAGCAGGGTCAGGAAGCCACCATCCTTGTGCGCGCCGACACCCTGGTCGCCGCCGGTTGCATCACGGCCGGGGTAGCGCACGATCTTCATGCGATGGTTGGGCTCGCTGCTGTAGATCGGGTCGAAGGCATCCTCGGGCTGATCGAGCGACAGGGCGAAGGCTTTCAAGAGCCGGATCGCCACGGCCGTCACCTTGCTCTGCCAGGCAAGCAGAGCCGGTTTGAGATCCGGCAGCGCCGCGGGCCACTGGTTCGGTCCCTGCAGCCGCGTCCAGGCGGGAATTCCCGGCCCTTGCGCGATTGCCTGGCGTTCAACGCCGATGTCGAGCTGCTCGCGCCAGTCCTCCTTGCCCTTGGTCAGTTCGCCGCCGGCGCGGGTGTAGCCGCGAAACTGCGAGGACTTGA
Source organism: Mesorhizobium sp. 2RAF45 (assembly GCF_052115225.1). NCBI lineage: Bacteria > Pseudomonadati > Pseudomonadota > Alphaproteobacteria > Hyphomicrobiales > Phyllobacteriaceae > Mesorhizobium > Mesorhizobium sp. 2RAF45. The sequence continues at coordinate 168,788 of NZ_JBFRGG010000009.1, forward strand.
GCATCTCGATCGCCCGCTTGTCGGCCTCCGGCAAGGCAAAGAACTGGCGCGATGCGGTGAGCACCTCTGTGATCTCCGCCCAGGAGATGCCATGTCCGGCCAGATAGAAAAAGCCGATGTCGCGCGAAGCGGAACGAAGATCCGCCAGAAATGTCCGGCGTTCCGACGCGCCTTGTTCAAGACGGCTCAGATCGAGCACAGGCACTATTCTGGGCATATCAAGCTCCTTTCCCAGTGCTTTCCGGATGTTGCTTGAAATTTCCGTCCGAAAAACCCAGCAGATTGAACATGCAGGCACTTTTGCGCGACCCTGGCCGCCATCATTGCGCGCTAGTCTTATCGACTTCGAATGGCCGGGAAAGGAACGATCGGCCCTTCGGCGCGGCCGTGACGAACAATTTTTCCATTCGCAGGCGCAAGCGGATGATGATCGCGATCCGAGGGAATTCAGGCGGAGTGTGAGTCGCTCTGCCTTGCGCGGCGGCTGCTTCGATATCACCGTCCCTTCAGCTGGCAAGTCCAAGGCCGTGTAGGGCGAAATATTGGTGGTCGCTCACGATTTGATTGGGCCACATCAATCCACCCTCTCATCGACCACTATGAAAATAAAGATAAAATAATATCTGCATTGTAACTATGATTACGCACAAAATCACTCGACTGAACAGTCGCTGATATTGGCGACCACCTTTCAACTACCCGTTCCTGTCGACTTGAGAGCTATTGTATCGAGGGCGACTATCCCGACCGGCGTTAATCGCTTTGGTCCCGCTCCCCTGAGGGGCCGATCGCTCAAGAGGAGATCTCGAGATGGACGGGTATGACGAATCGATGTTCGACGACCTTGCCTTTGATGAAGCGGAAGGCCCTGCCGACAGTTACGACGAATTCGACGAAATGGACGAGGGCGACGGCTTCGATGAGGCCGACGAAGGCGACGAGTTCGACGAAGGCGACGAATTCGAGGCCTCGGGCTTCGACGAGATGGACGCCGGCGACGAATTCGATGCCGGTGAGGAGTTCGACGAAGGCGACGGTTTCGATGAAGGCGATGAGTCCGACGACGATGCCTGGGACCAGGCCATGAGCTACGCGCTTGCGGCTGAAGACAGCGACGAGTTCTTCCGTCGCATCGCCCGCGGCGTGCGCGGCGTCGTACGCACCGTCAGGCGTGCCGCTCCCACAATTGGACGCATTGCTCGCGCGGTGGCACCAGTCGCCAGCCTTATTCCCGGCTACGGCACCGCGATTGGTGGCATCGCCAATGTCGTCGGCCAGTTGATGGCGGACGAAGCCTCCGAGGACGAGGCGCTTGACGCCTTCGCCGAGCTCGCGGTGCGCAATCGTGCCGCCATTCCCGTTGTGGCCGCGCTTGCGACGAGGCGAGTGCTTGGCCCGGTGGCGGTGCGCATGCCCGCGGCCGCACGCACCCAGGCGGTTCGCACCGTGCGCCGCGCCGCCACCCAGCTCGTCAATCGTGGCGGGCCGACAGCGATCCGCGCTCTGCCGCGCATCGCCAACAGCGTCCGCCGAACGGCCGTGACGCGCCGCACCCCGGCGTCTGTCCGGCCGCTGGTCCTGGCGCGTACCGCGCGCCGTGTCGCGGCGCGCGGGCACGGCCTGCGCCGGCAGTTGACCAGGCCCTTGCCGGCTGGTCGCCAGATCGTGCGCCGCACCGCGGCGGCGGTTCGCGCCGGCATGGCCCCTGGACGCAACCTGGCGCGTATCGCCGGACGGGCCTTGGGGCGGACTGCCGGCGGATGGCCAGGCGGTTGGACTGGCGGATATGGCCCAAATCACGGGCGCCGGCGGCGTATCGTGATCCGCGGTCCGGTCAGCATCACCATCCGGCCCAATTAAACCCAGTCGGTGCAACAAGAAGGATCGCGGCGATGCGCACGGGTTCTTCGACCAGGCGGTTCCTGGACACCAAGCTGCGGGCTTTGAAGGCTCGCGCACAACGCCTCAACCGCCTGACACCGAGGCGCATCGGACTTCGTCCCGAAGACCTGCCCTATGCGCCGTCGCGGGCTCACTTCCATGCCGCCAACAAGCGGCTGGCGACCATCGGCAACGCCATCAACCGGCATATCGCCGAGATCGAGCGCGTCTGGCCGCCCGCGACGGCCGAGGTCGCGCTCACCCAGATGGCGATGCTCGACCGCAGGATCGATCGGCTGCGCCGGACCTTCGGCATGTTCTTCGAGGTGATGTCGCAGCGCGGCTCGGGCTTCGCGCCGGCGCTCGCCGCCCATGATGCGATCGCCCTCGACTGCTACACGGTCGTCCGCGCGGCCTTGCCGGGCGTCTTCGGCGGCCCGCTGCTCAAACCGCTGACCTACATGGAACACGGCTATTCGCCTGCCACGCAGCGTCGCGGTGTCGCCCTTGCCCGCTTGCTCGGCGACAGCAACCCGTTCCCGGTGATCCGCATTCCGTGGGATCGCGACAATCCCTGGCAGTCGGTCTTCCTGCACGAGGTCGCCCACAATCTGCAGGCCGACATGGGCCTATGGCAGGAGAACGCGCAAGCGGTCGCCAACCGCCTGGCCTCGATGCGTTTCGACCCGTTGGTGGTGACGATCCTGCGCCGCTGGCACAAGGAAATCTTCGCCGACCTCGCCGCACTGCTGCTCGGCGGCACCGCGTCGCTCTGGGGTATGATGGAATTCCTCGCCCATCCTGGCGCGCGGGCCCTCACCTATCGCCCCGGCGGGGCGCATCCAACCGGCTGGATCCGGGTTCTGATCTTGACCGAGATGTTGCGTCGCATGGGCTTTGCCGCCGAGGCGGCGCGCGCCGAACGCGTCTGGCGTGGCCTTTACAATCCGGCGCGCGGCCACAGGCTGCCTCCGGTCCTGCTTGCTTCGGTTCCTCGCGTCGTTCCGGCGGTGGTCGACGAGATCGCCTACCAGCCGCGCCGGGGTCTTGGGCAGCACGCGCTGGCCGACGCCATCCCTTTCACGCGCGCCGACGAAGCCCGCATCCGCCGTGGCGGAATCCAGATCGCGGCGCGGCAAGTGCCCGACCTGCCGCCACGTTTTCTTGTGTCGGCCAGCCGTTTCGCGCTGGAGGCCGGCGCCGAACCGGACGCCATTGCAAAGCTTGTCATCAGAAACCTGGCCCAGCGTCAGGCAAACCGACGGCCTACTGCGCAACCGTCCCCAGCCGCACTCGTTGCATGAGGTGAGAAGTCATGGTCGACGTATTTACAGCCGCCGCCAGCCCGGTCTCGAAATTTCGGTCTCCTGCCACGGTTGCCGTGGACAATCTGCTGCGCAAGACGCTTCGCGTCAGTGACCCGCGCGATCCCGACCAGATCGCCAACGCTCTCTTGAACTTCTATCCCGAGGAAGCAGACAGGGATCGACGCGAACAAGCCGGCCTGCCTTATTCGAGCGTGCCCGACCATGTGCCGCAAGCCCGCAACACGGGCCCGTCTTCCGTCGAGATGGCACAGGCGCAGGACGATCTCGAACGCGACCTGCAGACGCTTTCGACCTCCTCGCCGCTGAAGGACATCCGCATCGAGATGATCGGCTGGGGCCGCTCGATCCGGCAGCTCGCCAATGATGGGCTGGCTGCCGCCAGGCTCGCTCTCGATTCGGTCAATCACGACCGTGCCATGTCGGCGCGCCGCCAGCTCGGCGAGTATTCGCGCCTGGCGCGCTATGTCGGCACGCTCACCGACGGCAGCGCCATCCTGTTCAGGCGGTTTGCCCAGAGCTGCGATGTGCTGGCCGGGCTCATTCTTGTCGCCATCGGCGAGGGGCTGGCGTCCAACGGCATCACCCGCAGCACCTCGATCGTGCGTTCGGCCGCCGGAGAACTGCAGGCACGCCGCAACGCCGTCATCATGGCGCTGCGCAGCCTGACCGGTTCGGTCGAAAGCACGCTTGGCCAGGAAGACTGGCCGCGCGGCATCGAGGCCTACCGAAATCTGGTGCAGCAGCTGGAGGCCGGCGGCCAGGCTGATCTGCGCGCGCTGCTGGAAGAGAACGCACTGTCGCAAGCGATGGACGACCTTGTCGACCTCTCGACCGGAGCAAGCGTCGAAGGCTTGCGCGAGCTGTCGACCGCGTCGGCGATGCTGGTCCACCGCTTCCAGCGCCTGATCCAGTTCGGCCAGAGCATCCCGGTTCCGATCGACGTGCCGATCACTTCAGGCCCGCCGGAATCGCCGCCGCTGGTGGCATTCGTCTCCAGCCTGCAGCTGTTCGTCGACGCCTTCGTCTCGAAAGGCAGCTCGCGGCTGCTCTACGTGGCGCGCCCGCCGATCATCGTCTATGGCCTCTACGGCGCCGGCGGACCGGACCAGGGTGCCATCCGCCTGATGAACCTGACCATCGCGCGCGGTTTCCTGCTCGAGCAGGTCGACTGCTTTGCCGGCTGCGGCTGCGATGACGACGACATCTCCTGCCAGGTGCTGCTGGATTACCTGCTGTTCCTGCTCGACAGAGCGATCGACCTCTATGCGGTCGGCACGGATCCAGACGGCCTCGGCGAACAGGAAAGGCGGGCTACCGCCGTTGGCCTCGCCATCGGCGCGGCGCTGGACCTGACCGACCAGTTGAAGAATCCGGGCGTGCTTCTGTGTGAATTCAGCGACAAGCTGAAAAACAAGCTCGGTGTCATCCGTGATGAGTTGCTCGACCCATTCGGCGCTCCTGGGGCTTGGGACCCGGGCCTGAAGTCGCTGATGGTGCGTGAGCTGCGTATCGCCTACCAGGCTGAGGACCAGACGGAACGCCTGGTGCGTTCGCTGACGCCGCAATGCGACTTCAACGTCTTCAATTTCCGCAACAATCAGTCGCTGATCCGCTGGATGATCCGCGCGATCCTCCAGGATATGTTCGGCCTTGGCACCAATCTGCCGAGCCCGGTCCAGATGCCCTCGCCGATCGCCAGCTCGATGGCGAGCATGGGTCAGAACCGTCCCGACTACTGGTCGGCCTGAGCTGGCAGGAGAGGAGCACGACAATGGCTGCGAAGATTCCGTTTCCCTACCACCCGGCCAACAAGTTCCACGCCGGGGTCAAGGCCCGCTTCGAGATCGAGGCCGAGACACCGCAATCGATCGATAGGCTGACCGACACGGTCGTCACCAGCGGCGACGGGACCATGACCGCCATCGGCGACGTTGCCAGCGCAATCAGGGAGTTCCCCGATGGAAAACGGTCGAAGCAGATTTTCGACCGGCTGATAGCCGCGATCGAAACCATTGCGACTGGACTGCCCGATGGCGAAGCCATCGACAAGAAGCTCGGCGAGATCACCACGGCGATCAACAGGTTGGATGAAACGGTGCAGTCGCTTGGTCTGCGCGACAAGGACAATGTCACGGCGCTCTATGCCGCCGCTGTCGACACGTCGGGCGACATTGTCGGCCGGACGATCGCTGGGCGTTGGTTCAACCAGGCAAAATTCGCGTCGTTGCAGGACATCGTGGCATTCCAGAAGGGCAAGCCGCAGGAGAATCGCCGCAACGAGTTCGTCAAGCGCCTGCGCGATGCCAACACGTTCAGTGGCGGCCTGCCGTCGGTCGTCACCGATAGCGAACTGGTTCGCTTCTTCGACCTCGCGCCAGCCGTGATGAACGCGATCGCCGCCAGCCAGGACGCAGCGTCCGGCGGCCAACAGCCGCCAAGTGCCTGAGAACCCAAGTGCCTGAGATCCCAAGTGCTTGAGAAACCAAGTGCTTGAGAAACCAAGTGCCTGAGAACTATGAGCAGCCAATTCGAGCAAGATGAGGTCTGATTATGGCTAGTGAATCCAACCAGGTCATCCAGCGGCTGTTCCAGCGCTTCTTCAGGGACGAGCTGGCGGGTTTGTCGCCGGCTGACCGCGCCGCTTTCGAGAGCGAATTCGAGGGTCGTTACGGGGAACTACTTGATCGCTCGTCCAGTGCCAAGACCACCAGTTTCGCCGACCTGGTCGGCTTCGGCGACGGACCGATCAAGCCGTTCGATTCGCTGCAGATGCCGCTGCTGCGCAACGATTTCGACGAATCGATCATACCGCCGCAGCTTCAGGCATCGGCCGAGCTCTACTACATCTACCAGATGGACCGCATGAAGCTGTTCCAGGTGGTCGATGTGCTGCGCCGGCTGTTCCAGAACGGCCAGATCCGCATCCAGCGCGGCCCCGGCGCGCGCGGGCTCTACATCCTCGAGAAATGGCGCCCCATCCGCTACAAGCGCCGCGACCGGCTGATCGCCTATCGACGCGTCTTCAACTACGGTCGCGCCCCGGTGCCCGCCGGAGCCATCGTCAACCGCAGCTTCCACTTCCAGCTGGTCGCCTTCATGAATGCGATGTCGCAGTACTTCCAGGATCTGACCATCGGTCAGGTTATTCGCGGCAGCTCCACCATCAACGACCGGCCCTTCGCAGCGCTGGCCACGGTGCAGCGCGTCGGCACCGACCTGCGCTATCACCTCGACCGTTCGAGCTATGGCAACATCCTGGCCCTGACCCGTGAAACCGGACAGTACGTACAGCAGATCTTAGAGCTGTTCGACGCACCGGACATCAAGAAATCCTTCGACGCCAACACCAAATGGGACGTTATCGAAGCCGTCGCCAACCGTCATCTGGGCGGCGCTACCGAGATGTCGGAACGCGCCAAGATGGCCGATGCGGGGCGCAGGATCCTGCAATACATCGCCGAGAACGATTTCCGCACGACGATCACGCCGGAGGAGTTCGACGCGGACGCCAAGAAGATGGGCGCGCAGGCCGACGCATGGCTGGCGGCCTACCGGCTGACACGCGAAGGGCGGCGCTTCCCCGGCCTCGACGGCGATCGGGTGCACTGGTCATATGGGCTGAACCGCAACACCGCGTCGCGAATAGCCGCCTGAACCGTTCGCCGGGACTGAAGGGTGTCTGCGATGGATCACCAACTTGCTCTTGCGGGGCGTTTCGCGGCCAAGCCGCCGAACATCGTCATCGACGCCCCGCTGGCGCTGTCGCCGATGGGGCTGCTTGTGACGGTAACGCTTTCGCAATCAGCGCGGGTGTGGCTGCCGCGCGGCTTCTACACCTTGCTCGACAACGACGAATACTATCGGCGCCGGCCCGATCAGTTGGGAGGCGGCTGGCTCGCCCCCGGCACGCGCGATGCCATCCTCAGGGAATTGACCCTGGAGCTCGAACCGTGGCGCCGGGCGTGGCAGAACGGCCGCCTGTCATCGCGGGTGCACTGGATCGGCGACGCCCAGTATGAGAGCGCGCTGCCCGAGCGCGAGGAAACAGCCCTGTTACCGCGCTTTGAAGGCTGCTGCGCCGCACTTGAAACACGTCTTGGCGATGCGGCCGGCACCGCCGCTCCGCTCGACGAATGCGCGCGCGACGTGATCGCGCTCTCCGCCGCGCTTCAGCCCGATAGCACCTACATTATCACCATCGCCGGCAATGACGGCGCCAGGCCGCCATTGTGCGACTATCTCGAGCGGCTGGCATTCCCCGCCAAACGCCATCCTGGAGCAACCCCCGGATGGTCCGGCCCGGCGCTGTGGCCCGCCGCGGCTCCAATCGCCGCGAGCGGCCGCAATGCGGCGATCGTGCAGGTGGTCGCCCCGGTCATCCTGGCGCTGCCCGACGGATGGAGCGAGACCGACTGGGCGCTAGAAGATCCGGCCGACCACGATGACGGGACGCCGGACGATCCCTGGCGCAATGCCTGCGCGCTCTGGTACGATGTCGTGCCGGCGGAGGCCGCGGCATGAAACCGCCCCGCATCCACCCGGTGCATGGGCTGCGTACCAATGCGCGCGACCTGGTGATGATCAGCGTCGCCGGACAAGTGGCATCGCCGACCGAGAGGGGCACACCATGGCGCATCGGTTACGACGGCAGGCCGCGCTCGCTGCCGGGTACCGGCGGCATCGTGCTCAACCATCGCGTCGGCGACCCCTGTGTCGGGCTGGCCGGCGACCATGTCGAACCGGCGGTGTCGATCCGCAACGAAGCGCGCGCCGCCGGCGGCAACCCTGACGCCGCCAACCAGGCGCTGCAGAGCTATTCCTGCGTCGGCAACCACGCCATCGTCACGTCAGGACGCGCGGTCGGCGCACGCGGCGTGGTGACCGGCAAGCATGGCGGCGTCGACACCGTGCTGATCGACTTTCCGCTGCCGGCGATGCGGCAGATGGCGATCGGCGACCGCATCCAGGTCTGGGCCTACGGGCTTGGCCTGCGCCTGACCGACTATCCCGACGTCGCGATCTGGAACTGCTCGCCAAGGCTGCTGGCGCGCTGGCGCCCGGTCGAGCGCAACGGCAGGATCCACGTCAAGGTGACGCACCGCATCCCTGCCCGCGTCATGGGCTCGGGCCTCGGCCGCAACAATGTGCTGCGCGGCGACTACGACATCCAGATGTCCGATCCCGGCATGGTGCGGCGCTACAAGCTCGGATCTCTGCGCTTCGGCGACATTGTCGGCATCATGGATGCCGACAACCGCTATGGCCGGTCGCGGCTTGGAGGACATGTGTCGGTTGGCGTCATCGTGCACAGCGACTCCACAGTCGCGGGTCACGGCCCGGGCGTCGTCTCGCTGCTTTCGGCGCCGGCCTCTGTTCTCCAGCTGGAGCTCAGCCCGGACGCCAACATCGCGCGCTACCTGGACATTCGCCCACCCCGACCGGCACGGCCGTCCTTTCCCTTGCCGACCGTCGAGCAGAGGGAACGAACCGTGGCAAGGCTGCGCCGGCGGGCGACGGCATCGGACGCAAGCATGGTGGCCGGATCCGGCTAGATCCGAGCCCGAGCGGAAAAACGAGTTACGAGAAAGGGATCGGCATGTCATATCTCGACGAACAACTCGACGCGCTGGTCAACGAGGCCGCGCAAACAGTCGCTCACCGCTCGCCATGCGGCTGCGCGCGCTGTCGCCGGCAGCAGGGCTTTCGCGCCGTCGAGGTCAGGCGCCGGCATTTTCCGAGTTGCGGCTGCGGCAGTTGCGGAGACGTCGCTTCCTTCGACGAGACAGCCACACGGCGCGGGCGCACCCCGAGGCCGGCACGCGGCCAGACTTCGGTGCGGGCGCGCGGGTCACAACTGCCGGGCTGGCGCGGCTGGACGCCGCCGGTCTCGCTGGCGGCAATCGACGCGGCGCGCACCGCCGCGAGCCGGGGCGGATATGTCGATGCTCTGCTGCGGCCGTTCCTGGCACCGGGGCCGCAGGTCTATCGCATCACCCGCGCCGGCATCGACCGCGACCGGCCGCTCAGCATCGGCATGACCAAGGGCAACAATTCGATCGCGCAGAGAATTGTCGAACACTACCGGCAGCCGAGCCGGGCCGACCCCAGGGTAAACACCGCGATCCGCAATCTGCAGCCGGGCCAGATCCTGGTCCAGGCAGCCCGGCTCACCCGCCAGGCCATGCATCCAAGGCGGGCCAGGAACTACGAAGGCTGGCTGCAGGACCGGGAGCGCCCGCTGCTCTACAACCCCAACAGCACGACATTCGATGAAACGGCGCTGATGCGCAACAGTTGAACCAAGGGAGATTCCCATGCACGGGCAAGCCGCAACTCATGCAAGGTCGGTATGGGCCGACCTCGACGCCATCGTTCTTCAGGAGGTCAAGGCGCTGCGCGCCGCGTCGCCGCGCCCAGCTGAAATACCCTTCGGCTCCGACGAGGAATTCATGGATCGCGCGGCGGCCTATCTCGAAGGCCGTGGCGACGAGGCTCATCTTCTGATGGAGCGCCTGCGCGGCCTGCTTGGCCTCACTGCAAGTGCTGGCGCGGATCAGGCCGAGGCGTCGCAAGAGCCCGCGCATGAAGGTGGGATCGATGATGCAGCGCAACCGGGAGCCATGCCGGCGGATGCCGCCTCGCCGGGAGCCGAACACGAGCAAGAGACATGATGCTGTTCTCGACCGCGCCATTCGAACTCGACCGGCTAGCGGACGAAGCGGACTATGCGGTGGTTGGACCGACCGACGGGCGCGCCAGGGTCACCCACACCAACCGCTTTCCGCACAGCGCGGTCTGCCACATCGAGCGCGATTTCGGCGACGGCAGGTTGACCGGCTGTACCGCCTTCCTGATTTCGCCGACGCGGCTGTTGACCGCGGCGCACTGCATCACCAGCCCGATCCGTCAGCGGCTTGGCCTGCCCAATCTTGCCGTGCGCATTCGTGTCACGCCGGGTCGGGCCTCGCGTGACGCGCGGCCCTTCGGCTGGCAATGGGCCAAGCAATGGCACGTCAACCCGCCTTACCGCCGCCGTCCGTCAGGCCTGCACGATGTTGGATTGATCGAACTCGAGCGGCCGTTTTCGCCATCGCCCGGACACTTCCAGCTCTGGTCGCCGAACCGTCAGGACCTCGAGCGGCTTCGCACCACGCGTCTGCTGCACATTTCGGGTTATCCGGCCGACAAGCCGGACGGCACGCAATGGGAGCATTCCGAGCGCCTGGACCGGATCACCGAACGGCAGCTTTTCTACAGTGTCGATACCTGTCCGGGGCACAGCGGCGCTCCAGTATCGATCCATCGCCAGCAGGCCGGCGTACCCGTGGTGATCGCGGTTCACACCGCCGGTCCACGTCCACATTCGGGTGGGGCCTGGGGATGCCGGCCCGGCGTGCCGCTTGCCCCAGCGGGCCTGTTCAACCGGGGCGTCAGGCTGACCCCCGATCTCTTGCGTTCGATCCGCGCCGGATTCAGGCGCTGAACTGGGAAAATTGACGACCCAACGATAATTTTTGGAATGCTAATATTTCGAAAAGTGCTATAGTCCAGACTATCTATGCAGCATTCATACTGGTCGCGCCGGGGTTCGGCGGCGTGGCAGTTTTGTTGGGACGCCAGGGGCTTGTGATTGTACTGAGTTTCCTGCCAACTGGGGCGTTCGGCCATGATTGCACGTGCCGAGAACTTGCAGAGACTTTCCGACTTCGCTGATGAGATTTCCGCGTCACGAAAAGAGTGCGACCCGGAAACGGATACTTCGAGCTTTGTCGTGAACGGCCATTCGCTGGTCGCCATCCGTTACGCGGACGATCGCGGTGATCCAAACAATCATGCAGATCAGCGCCGGCCAGTAGGACGCATCGTCTGCGCCGGCACGCAATACCTGATCTATGACGCCGTCTGCATGCCGGGCGCCACCGCCGATCTTCCGCTCTCGGCCGCCGAGATATTGACCCGGCGTGAGCTGCAGATAGCCCTGCTGATCAGTGACGGAAAAGTCGACAAGGAGATCGCAAGGCAGCTCGGCATCAGCGGCTACACCGTACGCGAGCATATCCGGCGGATTTTCGCGAAGCTGAATATCGGTCGCCGCTCTGCGATTGCATCCTGCGTGCTCGCGGGTCGGGCGGACTTTCGCCAAGACGCGCGATAGGGTCAGTCGAACGGCTTTTCGAGGGATCCCCGCCGTCCTCGTCGAGATCCGGCAGGATTTGCTGGCGAGCCGGGCCGGCATCGAGGAGTGGGCGAACCGGCTGGCGACGGCGCTGCCCGCGCATGAGACCGAGACGGTTTCGTGAGGACCAGCGCCTGACGCGGTGGCAGTCCATGTGAACTGAGCCGCTGAAGAGCCAGACCCATGGCCATGCGAAAGCCCACGCCTGTGGCGGAGACGCGGGCTTTTCGTCACTGCCATGCGGGCGGCTCAGGCGGCCTGCTGGCTTTGTTTCGGCCGCAAATTCTGGTTCATGCGGAACAGGTTCAGCGGGTCATAGCGCTGCTTGATCTCCAGAAGCCGCTGGTAATTGCCGCCATAGGCCGCTTCCACCCGGTCGACCTCGTCCTCAGGCATGAAGTTCACATAGGCCGTGCCGGCAGCATAGGGCTTGGCCGCCTCATAGAGGCCGCGCGCCCAGCCGATGCAGGCCCTGTCCATTGCCGGTTCGCGCCAGCGGGCATGAACATTCATGACGAAGTGCGAGCTGCGTTGCGGAAACGCCGTCGCGTTCTGCGCCACACGGCCCGCCGCACCGCCGACATGGCCGATGAATATCTCGCATTCCGGGCCAGGAAGCTCACGTATCGCTTCGGTGACGACCTCAACTGCCCTGTCGGAGAGCTCGGTGAAGTCGTGGCTCTTCCAGTAGTTACGGGCGCCGGGGGCGAGCAATGGGTCGAATGCCTGCTGCCAGCCGGCAAACGGGTTGGGGCCAACGACATCGGCAATCGGCGAGCCGATGGCGCGAAGCTTCTTCGTCGCCTTTTCACCCGCCTGGAGATCACCGCAATAGCACATGGCCAGCACCAGAACATCCTTGCCATGCCACTCCGCCGGCAGGAAGGGCAGTGGCGGCGCTTGCCGCATGACCACCCAGCAGGTCAGTTCGTCGGGCGCTGTTTCGAGCGCGTTGCGATACTCCTCCAGCACCTTCTCGGCATCGGCGAAAGGATGCACGACAAGCCCCGACAGAACCTGGGGACCCATCTGGTGGAGCTGAAACTCGAATGCCGTGACAATGCCGAAATTGCCGCCGCCGCCACGCAGTGCCCAGAACAGGTCGGGATTTTCCGTCTGGCTGGCGCGCAGCAACTTGCCGTCGGCGGTGACGACATCGGCGGAGACCAGATTGTCGATGGTCAGGCCGAATTTGCGGGTGATCCAGCCAAAGCCACCGCCCAGGGTCAAGCCCGATATGCCGGTGGTCGAATTGATGCCTGTCGGCACCGCCAGCCCGAAGGCCTGCGTTTCGCGGTCGACATCGGCGAGCGTGGCGCCGGGTCCAACCCATGCCCGCCGTGCGGCGGGATCGACCCGCACCGACTTCATCGGCGACAGATCGATCATCAGGCCGCCATCGCAGACGGCGCTGCCGGCAATGTTATGGCCGCCGCCGCGCACGGAGACGAGAAGCCTGTTTTCCCTGGCGAAATTCACGGCACGAATGACGTCGGAGGCGCCGACGCAACACACGATCAGCCCGGGCCGCCGGTCGACCGTGGCATTCCAGATGGTGCGGGCTTCGTCGTAGGCAGCGTCCCCCTGCTGAAGCAGTGTGCCGCGCAATTGTGCCGAAAGCGCTTCGATGGCTGCAGCGTCGACTGTCGTCTTGCCGCGGTCAAGCGTGGTGAGGCTCATGGTGTTCATGGTTTCCTCCCGATTTGCTTATGAGCCGATCTCCTTCAAACGCCTTCAATTCTGCTCTTATATTAGGCATCGCGCAAGTTATGAGCCAGACGGTGGGCCGCCGAATGACGCGCATCAACGGACGAAAATTCTGGCGTGCATGTCACACTGGCAGATGCTGCTTCGTCATGTGGTCGGCACCAACAGAAGGAAGCCCACCATGACTGCAAAAATCGACCTCTTCGCCGCTGCCCCTTCGCTGATGAAGAACTGGCAACGCTCTTCGATCGAGCTCTCCGCCGCCGCCAGTCTCGAGCACAGCCTCACCGAACTGGTGAAGCTGCGTGCCTCGCAGATCAATGGCTGCGCCAACTGCATCAATCTTCACGCCACCGAGGCGCGTGAGAACGGGGAAACCGAGCAGCGCATTTACCTTTTGCCGGCCTGGCGCGAGGCGCCCTGCTACAGCGACCGCGAACGCGCGGCACTTGGCTGGACCGAGGCCTTGACCCGACTCTCGGAAGGTACCAGCCATGCAAGCGCCTATGACGAGTTGAAGGTGCATTTCACGGAGGAGGAGCAGATCAAGCTCACCTTGACGATCAACATCATCAACGCCTGGAACCGTATCGCTGTCGGTTTCGGCCTCTATGCCGACCCGGCTGCCGTGAAGGCCGCCCGGGTGGCCGCGGCGTGATGGCGAGCTCAGCGCCTGTCGACGCCGCTGCGGGGCTGCGCCCCAAGCTCATGCGCGTCGCCTACCGCATGCTGGGTTCGGTGTCGGACGCCGAGGACGTCGTGCAGGAGGCCTTCATCCGCTGGATGAAGGCCGACCGCGCCGCGGTGCGCGAGCCCGAGGCATTCCTGCGCCGCACGGTGACGCGGCTGTGTCTCGACCAGCTCAAATCCGCGCGACGCAAACGCGAGACCTATGTCGGCCCCTGGCTTCCCGATCCCGTTGTGGAAGAGGACGAGGTGGAGGACGTCACCTTGCCGCTGATGCTGGTGCTGGAGCGCCTGTCTCCGCTCGAGCGTGCGGCCTTCCTGCTGCACGATGTGTTCGGGCTTGGGTTCGACGAGGTCGCGGCCGCCATCGAGCGCGACCCGGCGGCCTGCCGCCAGCTCGCGGCCCGGGCACGTGGCCATGTCCGCGAGGCGCGGCCCCGCTTCACGGTGGAAAGGCAACGCGGCCTAGCGCTTGCGAGGCCTTCTTCAAGGCCTCGCGCAGCGGCGACATGAAGGCGCTTGGCGCCATGCTCGCGACCGATGTCATCGCCCATGCCGACGGTGGCGGCAAGCGTCCGGCGGCCACCCAGCCGGCCCTGGGCTTCGATGCCGTCATGAGACAGTATGAACAGGTCGCGGCCTGGTTGCGCACGCATGGCTCGAAGCTTGTCCGCGTCGGTTTCATCAACGGGTTGCCGGGGTTCGTCACCCTGGAAGCCGATGGCGAATTCCAGACCACCGCACTCGACATCGAAGACGGCAAGATCGCGGCCATCTATGTCGTGCGCAATCCCGACAAGCTCAGACATCTCCACTAGGCGCCGCTCAGGCCAGCCCGAACTGCTCCACGGCGCGCATGATGCCACGCAACTCGGCGAGACCCTTCAGCCGGCCGATCAGCGAGTAGCCGGGATTGATCTTCTTCTTGCCGATGTCGTCGGCAAGAAGGTGGCCGTGGTCCGGCCGCATCGGGATGCGCCAGTCGGCACGGCCCTCCTTGCGGCGGCGCGCCTCCTCCTGCATCAGAGCGAGGATGACATGCGCCATGTCGGTGCCGCCCTCGAGATGCTCGGCTTCATAGAACGAGCCGTCCTCCTCGATGGTGATGTTGCGCAGATGGACGAAGTGGATGCGGTCGGCGAATTCCTTGACCATGGCGACAATGTCGTTGTCGGCGCGCGTGCCGTAGGAGCCAGTGCAGAAGGTCAGCCCATTGGCCGGGCTGTCGACGGCGTTGAGGATGGAGCGCGCATCCTGCGCGGTGGAAACGACGCGCGGCAGGCCATAGAGCGAAAAGGGCGGGTCGTCGGGATGGATGCACATGCGCACCCCCTCCTCTTCCGCGACCGGAATGATCTCGCGCAGAAACCAGGCGAGGTTGTCGCGCAACTCCTTCGGCCCGATTCCGTCATACTCCGCCAGAGCCTCGCGGAAACTGTCGCGGTCATATTTGCGCTCGGTTGCCGGCAGGCCGGCGATGAGGTTGCGCTCGATCTGATCGACCTGCTCCGACGTCAACGCCTTCAGCCGCTTCTCGGCTTCGGCGATCCGCGCCGGCGTATAGCTGGCGGCGCCGTTCTTGCGCTGCAGCACGAAAAGATCATAGGCGGCAAAATCGACGGCGTCGAAACGCAAGGCATAGCCGGTCGTCGGCAGGCGATACATCAGGTCGGTGCGCGTCCAGTCCACCACCGGCATGAAATTGTAGCAGATTGTTTCGATGCCGGCCTTGGCGAGCGTGCGGATGCTGTCGCGATAGTAGCCGGCGTAGCGCTCGCGTTCCGGCGCGCCGATCTTGAAGGAATTGTGGACCGGGATGCTTTCGACCACCGACCATGTCAGGCCTGCGGCCTCGATGATCCGTTTGCGCTCGAGCACATCGGCTTCGGGCCAGGCTCTGCCGTCGTAGATGTGGTGAAGCGCCGAAACCACGCCGGTGGCGCCAGCCTGTCTGACATGATCGAGTGTCACCGGATCATCCGGACCATACCAGCGCCAGCACTGTTCCATTGCAACTTTCCTTTTTGCGAGAGACCGGCAACCTATTGTTTGACACCGATGAGTGTCAAACTCAGAACCACGTCTTGATAGCGCATGAAGGAGCTCCCGCGATGAAGGATTTCGACGGCAAGGTGGCATTGGTAACGGGGACGACCGGCATCGCGCTCGCTACCGCAAGGCGGCTGGCGCAGGGCGGTGCGGCGATCATCGCCTGCGGCATCGATCGGGCCGCCAATACCGCCCTGCAGGAAAGCCTTGCCAAGGCCAGAGCGGACGCGCTGGTGCAAACAGTCGACGTGTCCGTTTCCGACCAGGTGCGTGACGCGGTCGCGGCCGGCGTCAAACGATTCGGCGGCATCGACGTCATCGTCAATTCCGCCGCGGTCCATCCGTACGGAACCGCGACGACGACCGATTGGGAAACCTGGAACCGGGCGATGACGGTCAATGTCGGCTCGATCTACCTGACCGCACATTTCGGCATTCCGGAAATGATCAAGCGCGGCGGCGGCGCCATCGTCAACGTCGCTTCGGTGCAGGGCTTCGCCTGCCAGCAGAATGTCGCCGCCTATGCCACGACCAAGGGCGCCATCCATACGCTGACACGCTCACTGGCGCTCGACTACGCGGCAGCAGGCATAAGGGTGAATTCGGTCAGCCCGGGCTCGATCCGCACGCCCATCCTGGAGAAGGCCGCGCGTGGCGACCACGGCAGCGACGCCGATGTCGAGGAAGCCTACAAGCGCTTCGGCGCGGCTCATCCGCTTGGCCGCATCGGCGAGCCGGAGGAAGTGGCGGAGTTGATCGCTTTCCTGTGCTCGTCCAAGGCCGGCTTCTGCACCGGCGCCGACTACAAGATCGACGGCGGCCTGACCGCCGGCATCGGAGTGAAGTAGAGCCTCGGCGATCGGCTTGGCTTCGCCGGAGCGATGTTCAGGGGATCTGTGACCGCAGCGTCCGCAGGGTGATCGAGTAGCGATGCTCGGCAAGCGGCGGAATGCTGTGTTCCCACTCCGTGCGCGAAGGTCCCGTCATGAGATAGGCCGATCTTGGCTCGACGACGATGGTCCGACGCTCCCACCGGTCACCGCTCTTTCGCCGAAGCCGGAAGCTGCAGGGCGCCAGCAGCGAGATGCCGGCGACATCCTCGAAATGCGGCTTGTCGCGATGCCAGCCGATACCGGCGCCAGGCCGGTATTCATTGATCAGCACCTGCGCGAAAGCCTCGACGGGCCGGCGCGCAAGGGCCGCGACCCTCTCGCGCACAGGCAGCAGGAAGTCGGGGATCGGCAGCGCCTCGACGACTTCGCGCCGGTCATAATCGTAGCTCATGCCAAACCCGACGACACGCCGGTTTGCCAGATGGCCATGGAAATCGAACGCCTGGAACGGCAGTCCCTCGAGATGCCGGGCAAGCTCTGTCTCTTCCTGCGGCGTGATCAATCCCGGCTGGTAGGCAAAACCTTCGGGCAGATCCTGTGCGGCACCAAAGAGATCATGCTGGAATGCCGGAGTGCGACCGGTGGCTTTCGATTTGAGTGACGACATCTCGCCTAGATGGTGAGGGCCGAGCCGCAGAGCAATATCGGGTCGCTCTTGGGTGCGCGACAGATAGTGCTGTGGCGAAAGGCAGGGAACCGGACCATTTCTGGCGGATTTATCTGGCTGAGCAGTCAGGTTGCCAACATGCCGTCGACCGCGATCCGGAGCACACAATACGATCCCGCGACCAGAATCCTCTCCGTCTGGTTCGTGCCGAGCGGCCATCGCTACGACTATGCGGACGTTGCCCCGGCAACCTATGCCGCTTTCAGGAAGGCTGCCTCGAAAGGCCGCTTCTTCAATGAATTCATCAGGGATCACTACAGCTACCGCCGCGTGGCATGACGCTGGCGGCAAGATCGTCTTTTGCGCAAACCTTTTCGTCCGACGCGCGTTGTTCTTCCTCGAAGCCGAGGAGACAGACATGCAGAGCAAGACAGCCAGCGAAGCCGCCAAGCAGCGTCGCATCCAGCGTGGCATCGATGCCAGGGACAAATCGAAAGGCAACGGCAAGGGCCAGCACGCCATGCAGGCCGGCGCCCGAAAATATCCGGAGCCACCCTTTCCCGAGCAACATCATCCCAAGCCGGGGGATGAATGGGCGATCGACCCGGCGCCGCTCTACGACGCGCCCTTCTATCTCGGATCGAAAAAACTCGAAGACAAAGTCGCTCTCATCACCGGCGGCGATTCCGGCATCGGCCGTTCGGTGGCGGTTCTGTTCGCGCGCGAGGGCGCTGACATTGCGATTGTCTATCTGGCCGAGGACAGGGATGCCAAGGCGACAAAATCCGCCGTCGAAGCGGAAGGACGGCGCTGTATCCTGGTGAAGGCAGACGTCAGCGAACGCGACCAATGCCGCAACGCGGTGGCGCAAACGGTCAAGGCATTCGGGCGCATCGACGTGCTGGTCAACAATGCGGCATTCCAGATTCATTCAAGCGAGTTCGCCGAACTGACCGAAGAGCATTTCGACACGACGCTGAAGACCAACCTCTACGGCTATTTCCATATGGCACAGGAAGCCGTGCCGCATATGAAGCCGGGCTCGGCCATCATCAACACCGGTTCGGTCACCGGCATAGACGGGTCGAAGGCGCTGGTCGACTACTCCATGACCAAGGGAGGCATCCATGCCTTCACCCGCGCCCTCTCCGGCAATCTTCTCGGCAAGGGCATCCGGGTGAACGCGGTTGCACCGGGTCCGGTATGGACCCCGCTCAACCCTTCGGACAAGGAAGCCGGTGACGTTTCGAAGTTCGGCGCGGATACACCGATGAAGCGGCCGGCGCAGCCGGAAGAACTCGCACCGGCCTATGTGTTTCTCGCCTCGCCGCATTGCTCGAGCTACATCACCGGCGAGATATTGCCCGTGGTCGGCGGCTACTGAGGTCAGTGCAATGTATTTCATCGCATTGGCGACGGACTACGACGGCACGCTGGCGCATGACGGGATCGTCTCGAAGAAGACTCTTGCCGCGCTGGAGCGATTCAAGAAAAGCGGCCGCAAGCTCATTCTTGTGACCGGGCGCGAGCTGCCTGACCTCAAGCGCGTCTTTCCCGAGATCGGCCTGTTCGACAAGGTCGTCGCCGAGAACGGAGCGCTGATCTACACGCCGGCCAGTGAGGAAGAGCGGGTCATCTCACCATCGCCGGAAGCCGAATTCGTCTCCAGACTGAAGAAGCAGGGCGTCAAGCCGCTGTCGGTCGGCCGGTCGATCGTCGCGACCTGGGAGCCGCATCAGGCCACGGTGCTCGAAACCATCAAGAAGATGGGGCTCGAACTCGAAATCATCTTCAACAAGGGCGCGGTGATGATCCTGCCGAGCGGCATCAACAAGGCCACCGGGCTGGCCGCGGCGCTGCAGGATCTCCGGCTGTCGCCACACAATGTGGTCGGTGTCGGCGACGCCGAGAACGACCATGCCTTCTTGAAGGCCTGCGGCTGCAGCGTCGCCGTCGACAATGCGATTCCCGCGGTCAAGACCACAGCGGATATGGTCACGCGTGGCGCACGCGGGAAAGGCGTGGAGGAGCTCATCGACAGGCTAATCAAACGCGATCACGACATCCTGCCCAGGCGGCATGACGGCATCGTGCTGGGCTCCGCCGGCGGCGACGATATCTATCTGTCGCCAACCGACACGGTCCTCATCGCCGGCAGCTCCGGCATTGGCAAGTCCACCCTGGCCACCGCGCTGACGGAAGGCTTCGTCGAGAGCGGGTTTCAATTCTGCATCTTCGATCCCGAAGGCGATTATGACGGCCTCGAAGGCGCCGTGCGTCTGGGCGACGGCTCAAGCGCGCCGACCAAGGCGCAAGTGCTGGACCTCATCGAGAAAGCCGACAGCAATGTCGTCATCAATGGATTGGCGCTGCGCGTCAATGAACGCCCAGATTTCTTTGCTGACCTCCTGCCTGGCCTCGGCAGTTTTCGACGTCGAACGGCCAGGCCACACTGGCTCGTCATCGACGAAGCGCACCATCTTCTGCCCAAACGACGCGATGACACGCGCACGATCCTGTCCCTGGAATTGCCGGGCACAGTGCTGATCACAGTGCATCCCGAAGCGATCTCGACCGACGCGTTGCGCCTGGTGACCGCCATCATCGCCCTTGGCCCCAAGGCGAAGGATGTCGTCAAGGCCTACTGCAGCGAGACCGGCATCGACCCGCCCAAGGACATGGCCCCGCCCAAGGGCGAGCGCGTGCTGTTCTGGCGACCGCAGAAACGCAAGAAGATCGCCGTGGTCAAGGTCATCGAGCCGCGTCAATCCCTTAAGCGGCACAGCCGCAAATATGCCGAGGGGCAACTCGACGAGGCGGGCAGTTTCTATTTCCACGGCCCCGACGATGCGATGAACCTCAGGGCCCATAATCTGATGATTTTCGCTCAGATCGCCGAGGGCATCGACGACAGGACCTGGGAGTTCCACCTGCGTGCCGGCGACTATTCCAAATGGTTCCGCAACCAGATCAGGGACAAGGATCTGGCGCGCGAAACCGCCGAGGCGGAGAACGATAAAAAGCTCTCCGCCGAGGAGAGCCGCAAGCATGTGCTGGAAGCAGTGCGCCGCCGCTACACGGCTCCCGCCACGGCACCGGAAGACTAGCGCGCAACGTGTCGCTCCGCCTGTCCATGAGCCTTTCAGGCATCGGTTGGAACTCACCCGGCGGCTTCACGTTCAGACCCTGTTCAACAGGAGATACGGCCATGCCACGAGGCGACAAATCGAAATACACCGACAAGCAGGAACGAAAAGCCGACCACATTGCGGAAGGCTATGAGAAGCGCGGCGTCTCCGAGAAGGAGGCCGAACGCCGCGCCTGGGCGACCGTCAACAAGGATGATGGCGGCGGCAAGAAAGAAGGCGGCTCCGGGCGCGGCAAGCACACCGGCCACCCGGCGGCACACAAGGGCGGCAAAAGCGGCGGCAAGGCGTCAGCCGCACGCCCAGCTGCAAGTCGGTCGGAATCGGCGAGGAAGGCTGCGGCAACGCGCAAGCGGAATGCCGAGCACCATGCCCATTGACGTCGACAAACACCCTTTGGTCTGTCCTGAAAGACCAACATGATGAGGGCACAGGCATGAAATCGCGGCTCGTCAGCGAGGCCGGTGGACAGCGAACATTTGTCGTGGTGCTCCACCCCGGCGAAGAAGCATTCGCCGCGCTGACCGCCTTCGCGATCGACCAAGGAGTCGACAGTGCTTCCCTGACAGCGATCGGCGCCTTTGAAAGAGCGATCGTGGGCTGGTTCGACCCCAATGCGAAGACCTACCGCAAAATCCCGATCGACGAACAATGCGAAGTTCCGAGCGCCATCGGCGATGTGGCGCTGGGCGATGACGGCAAGCCCAGCCTCCACGTTCATACGGTGTTGGGATTGAGCGACGGCACGACCCGGCGTGGACACCTGCTTCAGGCCATGGTGCGACCGACGCTGGAAGTGACTCTGGTGGAGGCGCCCGGCCATCTGCGCCGTAGCAGGCGTCCGGAATTGGGCGTTGCGTTGATCGATCTGGACGGTTGATTTCGAGCCCGACTGCGGAGTTCAGCCTGCCCCTGTCATGCCTTCTTGTCCAACTCCGTCGGTGCCTTGTCCGGCGGCGGCTCCCAGCCAAAGACACTGCGGCCGCCAAGCAGGTGCGACTGGTCGAATTCGCCGGCAACGATTTCCTTCAGGCTGGGGCCGGTGACATATCGTTCGACCTGCCGCGACTGATCGTCGAGCCGCTTCAACGCGCCGATTTCCTCCTCGCGGCCAAGCCTGGCTTTCTGCACAGCCGACTTCAGCACGCCGATCGTCTCATCATAGACCTTGAGCGGAACGGGGAACGGGTGCCTGTCCTTGCCGCCATGGGCGATTGAAAACCGGCCCGGATCCGAAAACCGGCACGGCGCGCCATGCACCACTTCGGCGACCAGCGCCAGCGCGCGCACCGTGCGCGCGCCCACGC
This sequence comes from Mesorhizobium sp. 2RAF45, assembly GCF_052115225.1. NCBI lineage: Bacteria > Pseudomonadati > Pseudomonadota > Alphaproteobacteria > Hyphomicrobiales > Phyllobacteriaceae > Mesorhizobium > Mesorhizobium sp. 2RAF45. Next base: position 190,569 of record NZ_JBFRGG010000009.1, read on the forward strand.
CAGGAACCAGAAGAAGTTCGGAGAAATCCGCCGTGCCGCGTTCGGCGGCGGCGGCCATGTTTCCATGCAGGCGGCGCATGACGATGTCGCTTTCGCGCACATCATGGTGAGCCGGCATGATCAGATGCGGCAGCATCGGCTGTTCGGGAGCCGCCGCTGTGCCGGCATCCAGGGCAGCGAATTCGCGCAGGATGCGGTCCGGGCCGAGATCCTGGAGCAGGTCCAGCTGTCCCTGGCGCGAGGCCTCGGCACGATGGTCGGTCAGGTTGACGATCTCGCCCTGGTTGGCGCCCTCGATGGCGGCGTGCGGCTGATCGACGAAACTCTTCAAACCTTCGGACAGCCAATGGTAGCGGCGCGCCACCTTGCTGTCGCCGTTCATGCCTTGCTGCACCACCACCCAGTCGCCGTCATCGGTGACGATGAAGCCGTGCAGATAGAGGTCGAACCCATCCTGGACGGCGGCACTGTCCACCTTGGCGACAAGCCGGCTGACGCTTGCCAGGCGGGTTCCGTCGAAGCCGATGCGCTCGCCGATGGCGGCCAACTCATGCGGGGTTTTGCGCGAGTGGGCGCCACGGCCCCCGCAGACATGAATGCCGAGTTCGCCCGACAGCGGCGTCAGACCGCGCTTCAAGGCGCCGACGACGCTGGTCGTGATGCCGGACGAGTGCCAGTCCATGCCCATGACGGCACCGAAGGACTGGAACCAGAAGGGATGCGCAAGACGCCGCAGCAGCTCGTTGCGACCATAATGATGGATGATCGCCTCGCACATCACGGCGCCAAGGCGCGTCATGCGGTCGCCGAGCCACTTCGGCACGCGTCCGCCGTGAAGTGGAAGATCAGCACTGCCCGATCGTTGCGCCAATTCCGTTGCCTGTTCCGATCTCTGTCTTGTCTCGACAGATAGGTATCCGAGCCCGCGCGAAGAAGCACCTGATGCTTCGGCCTCCTCGACGCCTGGTGACATTCAAGTCCAGTTCGAAAGAACCGTCTCCATCTCGACCGTCTCGACCTGCTGCGCGAAACGTTGGTGATAGACGGTGAGCAGGGCGTCATGCGTTGCATCGGAAGAACTGCACAGCGCGTCCGTGACGAGAACGACACGGTAGCCGAAATCGATGGCGCCGAGCACTGTGGCCAGTACGCACACGTCGGTTTCACCGCCGGTGATGACCAGCGTATCGATCTCGTGTTCCATCAGAAAGGCTCGCAGACGGCCTTCAAACCAGGGCGAATAAATATGCTTGTCGATGACCGCCGCCGGCGGACAGCAAGCAGCCAATGACGGCAACAGCTCGACCATTTCCGGGCCGATATTGTCGATCGCCATCGAAGACCAGCGCTCATAGTAGCGCTTCCATGCCCCGACACCCTGCCCCGCCCTCTGCGCGGGAAGGAAGCGCGTGAAGACCGTCTGTTCTGCCCGTCTTTCAACGAGCCTCTCAATCTGAGGGAGGACACGCGTGATCCAGGGCGTCGCCCACGGCGACGGTTCCGCGAACAGCCGCTGCATATCCACGCAGACATGCATGCAGCCGCGACCCAACGGCCCATATGCCAGGCCCGGCACCGACATCACAGAATATCCGGCTGGTGGTGTCTTCTCATGGACTTCTCCCATTGCTGCCCAGGACACGGGAACGCCATAAGCCAGGACTCGTTCCTGGTGGACCGGCGGCAACCAACGCGATTGGTCGACGCGTTCAGCCTGTGGATCGCCGCTCAGCCCGACCTACGATGCATCGCCCAACCAAGGTAGCGATGCATGTCGGCACGTTCGACGATCCGGCCTCGTTACAGCCCCACTACAATTATGGATCAAGCCAGCGGCTTACCTGGGTTTGCTGCGGAATAGACCTGCCGCACCACGACACTGAAGAACGACGGTTGAGCCTACCTCACCACGCGTTTCTCGAGCTTGCGGGCCAAAGTGCGCCGATGCAGGCCGAGCCGGCGCGCGGTTTCGGAGATGTTGAAGCCGGTCTCGACGAGCGTCTCGTGGATACGCTCCCATTCGAGGTTCTTGATCGAGGTGGGACGGCTGCTCAGCGAGACCGAAACATCGCCCTCGGCCCGGCCGAAGGCGGCTTCGATGTCATCGGTGTTGGCGGGCTTGGCCAGGTAATGACATGCGCCAAGCTTGATCGCCTCGACCGCCGTGGCGATGCTGGCAAAGCCGGTCAGCACGACGATCCTCATCGACGTGTCGCGGGCGCTGAGCAGCTTGACGCATTCCAGCCCGGAGCCGCCGGCGCCAAGCTTGAGATCGACGACGGCGTAGGCCGGAACCGCCGTTTCAAGGGCGCCGACCAGCTCTTCCCTGCCGTGGCAAACCACGACGTCGTAGTCGCGCTTTTCGAAGGAGCGCTTCAGCGTCTTCGCGAAGGTGGTGTCGTCCTCGACGATAAACAGGGATCGATCAGGCCTCATGATCATCTCCATCAGTCAGCGCGGCGAGCGGCAGCGAAAGCGTAACACAGGCCCCCTGCTCCATATTGCGCGCCGAAAAGTCGCCTCCCAGCTTTCGGACCACGTTGACGACGAGGAAAAGGCCAAGGCCGCCGCCGGGTCGTCCCTTGCTCGACATATAGGGCTGGCCGAGCGCGGCCAGAATACCCTCGTCAAAGCCCGGCCCGCAGTCCTGCACCGAAATCATCAGTTTCTCGCCCTGCCGCCCGGCGGCGACCCCGACCCAATCCTGCGATGCCTCCAGAGCATTGTCGAACACATTGAAGATGACCTGCTTCAGCGCCGTGTCGGAGACGATCTGCTCGTCAGGTTCGAAATCGTTCTTGTACTCCAGATTGAGCGGCTGGCGGCTGACCCGCCACTCCTGGACCAGATCGTCGAGGAAATGGCGGATGCTGGTGCGGATCGTGCCCTCGCCCCGTGCCTGCCCCGACGACATCAGGATGCCCGAGACGATGCTTTTGCAGCGTTCGATCTGCGCCTGCATTTCGGCGACGTCCCCGGCCAATTCGCGGTTGCGGGTGACGCTGCGGATCTGGCGCCAGTCGGAGAGGATGACGGAGATGGTCGACAGCGGCGTGCCCAGTTCATGCGCGGCTCCGGAGGCGAGCAAGCCCATGCGCACGATGTGGTCCTCCTCGGCCGAGTGCTGGCGAAGATCGGCGAGATAGGCGTCGCGCTCACGAAGATTGCGGTTGATGCGCGTCATGAAGATGACGATCAGGCCGGCCGCCAGCACGAAGCAGATGAACATGCCCCTGATATGCAGGGCCAACAGGTCGCTGCCGCCGTGATGCGGAATCGCGATCGGCTGGAACTGGAAGGTGAGGAAGACGAAGCACGCGGAAGCGGCGGCCACCAGGCTCCAGGTGGACCAGGGTGTCAAAAGCGCGGCGCCAAGCGTGATCTGCAAGAGATAAAGCGACACGAACGGGTTCGAGGCACCGCCGCTGAGGTAAAGCTGCGTCGTCAGTGCCGCCATGTCGAAGATGAGCGCGACGAGCAGCTGCGCGTTGCTGATCGGCCGCTGGCCGCGCAAAGCGAGCAGGCTGAAGATGTTCAGCCCGACCAGGAAAACCACCACCCCGGCCATCTCCCCCAGCGGCAGCGGGATGTCGAACCAGTATTGCGTCACCAGGATGGTGAGCACCTGACCCGCCACCGCCAGCCAGCGCAGCTGGATAAGCAGGAGCAGGTTCTTCCTGTTCGCCGCGTCGGGATCGGGGGCCACGCCGTTCTTGCCCGCAAGCGATGCGGCCGCGAATGATTTGTCGTTGCGAAGCGTTTGCGTCGGGGCGCTCATCGTGCCGGTCCTCGCCGCCAGCGGGCGCCGATCATCGGCGCGGCCAGGGCCGCAGCGAGCATCGCAGCGAGCGTGAACCAGGTCAAAGCATAGACGAGGTGGCTGTTGCGGAAAGTCACGACCGTCAGGCCGCCGCGCGGCCAGCCGCCGGATGCTTCCGCATCGACGAAATAAGGGGCGACGTCGTTCGTAAGGCCGCGCGCGGCTGCGATGGCGACGACGTCGCGCGAATACCAGCGATTGCCGGCCGCATCGTTGCTGCGCAGGAAGCCGCCGCCCGGCTCGCTCATGCGCAACAGGCCGCCGATGACGGTCGACGAACCAAGGCCGCCGCTCTCTTGTTCGAACTCGGCCTTGCGCTCCTGGGGGATGAAGCCGCGGTTGACCAGCACGACGAAGCCACGGTCGGTCCGCATCGGCGTCAGCACCCAATAGCCGCCGCCAAGCTCCGTCACCGCCTGCACGAGCGTGTTCTTGCCGTCCAGAAACCGTCCGGCCAATCGCACATGGCTATACTCGTCGCCGGCCGCGGTCATGCCACCCCATGTCGCCGGACCCGGCGCATCGACAACCGGCGCATGGATGCGCTGGTCGACGCGGGCGATCAGGTCGAGCTTCCAGACCCGCCTTTCCAGCTGCCAAATGCCGAGCCCAAGGAACACCGCCACGCCGACGAGCCCGAGCAATGCGAGAAGAAGCCGCGACGCGGACGACCTCCCGGCATCCCTTCCTGGCGCGGCGGGCAAGCTGATGCTGGCCTGTCCGATCCTTACTTCGGCAGTGGTCCTCCCCGCGCCCAGCGCCGGGCTCATGGCATCTCGCGCATGTCGTGAAGCCCCGGCATCATGTTGGCGTTGAGGTGATACATCACCCAGAGCGAGCCGGTCAGCACGATGACGACCAGGATCAGCGTGAAGATCAGCGCCAGCATCGACCATCCGCCTTCCGAGGCGGTGTTCATGTGCAGGAAGAAAACCATGTGCACGACGATCTGCACCACCGCGAAAGCCATGATGACGATGGCCGTGGCCTGCTTGTTGTCGATGGCGCCGCTCATGACCAGCCAGAACGGAATGGCGGTCAGGATCACCGACAGGACGAAGCCGATCAGATAGCCTTTGAACGATCCGTGCGCGGCGCCGCCATGGGCGTGGCCGTGACCCTCGGCATGATCATGAGCGCTCATCGCAACATTCCCATCAGATAGACGAAGGTGAAGACGCCGATCCAGACGACGTCGAGGAAATGCCAGAACATCGAGAGGCACATCAGTCGGCGGCGGTTGGCCTCGGTGAGGCCGAACCGGGCGACCTGCGTCATCAGCGTCACCAGCCAGACGGTGCCGAAGGTGACGTGCAGCCCGTGCGTTCCGACCAGCGTGAAGAAGGACGACAGGAAGGCGCTACGCTGCGGCGTGGCGCCTTCATGGATCATGTGGGCGAATTCGTAGAGCTCGATCGACAGGAAGGCCAGGCCGAACAGGCCGGTCACGGCAAGCCACGCTTGCGTCGCCGCGACGCGGCCTTTGTCCATGGTCAGCATGGCAAAGCCATAGGTGATCGAGGACAAGAGCAGCATGGTGGTGTTGACCGCCACCAGATCAAGATCGAACAGGTCCTTCGGCGCGGGTCCCGCCGCGTAATTGCCGCCGAGCACGCCATAGGCCGCGAACAGCATGGCGAAGATCAGGCAGTCGCTCATCAGATAGAGCCAGAAGCCGAGCATGGTGCTGCTGCCTTCGGCATGCGCATGCTCTTCTTCCAGGTGGAAGACCGGTCCGGTGCCGGCCGTGGTTACACTCGAAGCCATGCTCAAACCCTAGCCCTGGGCGGCGAGGAGCGTCGTCCTCGCCTCCTCCGTCTGCGTGACCTCGGCAGCCGGAATGTGGAAATCGCGGTGATAGTTGAAGGTGTGGCCGATCGCGGTAGCGATCAGGCAGACGAAGCTCAGCGCCGCCAGCCACCAGATGTACCAGATCAGGCCGAAGCCGAGCGCGACGCTGAAGGCGGCCAGGACGACGCCGGTGCCGGTATTGCTGGGCATATGGATCGGCTTGAAGCCGGAGAGCGGCCTGGCGTAGCCGGCCTTCTTCATGTCCCACCAGGCATCGTTGTCGCGCACCACGGGCGTGAAGGCGAAGTTGTAGGCGGGCGGCGGCGAAGAGGTCGACCATTCGAGCGTGCGGCCGTCCCAGGGATCGCCGGTCGGATCGGTCAAGGCCTCGCGCTTGCGGATGGAGACGAAGATCTGGATCAGGAAGGCAGCGATGCCGGCAGCGATCAGCACCGCGCCGAAGGCGGCGATGACGAACCAGATCTGCAGCGAGGGATCGTCGAAGACACGCATGCGGCGCGTCACGCCCATCAGGCCGAGTATGTAGAGCGGCATGAAGGCGAACCAGAAGCCGACCACCCAGCACCAGAACGACACCTTGCCCCAGAACGGATCGAGCTTGAAGCCGAAGGCCTTGGGCCACCAGTAGGCGATGCCGGCGAACAGGCCGAACAGCACGCCGCCGATGATGACATTGTGGAAATGCGCGATCAGGAACAGGCTGTTGTGCAGCACGAAATCCGCCGGCGGCACGGCAAGCAGCACGCCGGTCATACCGCCGACGACGAAGGTGAGCATGAAGGCCATCGTCCACATCATCGGCAGTTCGAAGCGGATGCGGCCGCGATACATGGTGAACAGCCAGTTGAATATCTTCGCTCCCGTCGGAATCGAGATGATCATCGTGGTGATGCCGAAGAAGGAATTGACGCTGGCGCCGGAGCCCATGGTGAAGAAATGGTGCAGCCAGACCAGGTAGGATAGGATGGTGATGACCACCGTGGCGTAGACCATCGAGGTGTAGCCGAACAGGCGCTTGCCGGAGAAGGTGGAAGTGACCTCGGAAAAGACGCCGAACAGCGGCAGGATAAGAATGTAGACTTCCGGGTGACCCCATATCCAGATGAGGTTCACATACATCATCGGGTTGCCGCCGAAGTCGTTGGTGAAGAAGTTGGTGCCGACATACCGGTCGAGCGCCAGCAGCGAGAGCACGGCCGTCAGCACTGGGAAGGACGCCACGATCAGTACGTTGGTGCAGAGCGACGTCCAGGTGAAGACAGGCATGCGCATCATGGTCATGCCGGGGGCGCGCATCTTGATGATCGTGCAGATCAGGTTGATGCCCGACAGCGTGGTGCCGACGCCCGCCACCTGCAGCGCCCAGATGTAATAATCGACGCCGACGTCAGGACTGTAGCCGATGCCGGAGAGCGGCGGATAGGCGAGCCAGCCGGTGCGGGCGAATTCGCCGACGAACAGCGAGGCCATGACCAGGATGGCGCCGCCGACCGTCATCCAGAAGCTGAAATTGTTGAGGAACGGGAAGGAGACATCGCGCGCGCCGATCTGCAGCGGCACGACGAAGTTCATCAGCCCGGTGACGAAGGGCATCGCCACGAAGAAGATCATGATCACGCCGTGCGCGGTGAAGATCTGGTCGTAGTGATGCGAATTGAGGTAGCCCTCGGAGCCATTGAAGGCGATGGCCTGCTGCAGGCGCATCATGATGGCGTCGGAGAAGCCGCGCAGCAGCATGACGAGACCGAGCACCATGTACATGATGCCGATCTTCTTGTGGTCGACGCTGGTGAACCACTCGCGCCACAGGTAGCCCCACAGCTTGAAATAGGTGATGACGCCGAAAAGGGCGATGCCACCGAGCGCCACCGCGACGAAGGTGGCGACGACGATCGGCTCATGCAGCGGCAGCGAGTCTAAGGTGAGACGGCCGAAAATGAATTTGGTCAGCGTATCGGGCATCGGCTGTCTCTCACAATTCGCGCCGCAGCAGGCCGAGCGACGGCGTATCCGCCTCGGCGCGACGGCTCTCGGTCCCGGGCCTCAGCAGCCCTGCCCCGCGCAGCGGGGAAAGATTCCTGGCCGGCCAATCCTTCGGCGTGACATCGCTGGCCGCGCGCGCCGCGGCAGCCGCTTCCTCCGCCGTGCAGATGCTGGCGACATAGGACGGATCGTTGCCGAACACCGCGCCGCGCCGGGCGAGCTTGTCGTATTGCAGCGGCAGCGTGTTGCGCACTCCCGCGAGGCCGAGGCCACCTTTGGCGTCGATCGACATCATCTCGTTCATGCACATCTTGCCGCGCTCGACGCACAGATTGAGGATGGCGCCAAAAAGGCCGGGATCGACGGAGGCATAGTGGCGGACCGGCTCGTTCTCGCTCGGCTTTTCAAGGTCGAGATAGTTATCGCGGCTGAGCGTTGCCGGCGCGGTTCTGGCCTGCGCCACCCACTGGTCGAAAGCCTGGTCGGACAGGCCGTGGAACGCAAAGCGCATCCCCGAAAAGCCGGCGCCGCTGTAGTTGGACGAGAAGCCGCTGTAGGTGCCAGGCCGGTTGATGACGGCGTGCAGCTTGGTTTCCATCGCCGGCATGGCGTAGATCTGCCCGGCAAGGGCTGGAATGTAGAAGGAATTCATCACCGCCGACGAGGTGATGCGGAAGTCGATCGGCTGGTTGACCGGCGCCGCCAGCTCGTTGACGGAGGCGATGCCGTAATCCGGATAGATGAAGAGCCATTTCCAGTCGAGCGCCACGACCTCGACCCGGAGCGGCTTGTGCGCTTCAGTGACCGGCTGGCCGGGTTCGATCCGGTCGATCCGGCGGTACGGATCGAGCAGATGCGTGCCGAGCCAGGTCAGCGCGCCGAGGCAGATGATGATGAGCAGGGGCGCCGCCCAGATCACCAGTTCCAGCTTCGTCGAATGATCCCAGTCCGGCGCGTAGGTCGCCGCTGTGTTGGATTGCCGATAGGCCCAGGCGAAGAAAACCGTCAGCGCCATGACCGGGATGATGATGACCAGCATCAGCAAGGTCGAGACCACGAGCAGGTCGCGCTGCTGGGCCGCGACATCGCCGGCGGGCGCCAGAACGACCAGATCGCAGCCGCTCAACAGCCCGGCCAGGGGGAACAGAAGCAAGGCTCCAAATCGTTTCATCAAGCGCTGCCCTCGAAGGATCGCCGCAACCGTTCATGTTGCAGTGCGGTATCGATCCAAGGGCTACTGCTCGCGGCGCTGTGGTAACATTGGACAATTTGTCCAATGCCCATCAGGCATGGCTTTGGCGCAGTGTGCAGTGCACAATAGACCCCCCCCCGGGGGAATCCCCGGAATTGGGTTCCGGACAATTCATTCCACGCGGTGGCGACGGATAAGATGGCTCAGACTTCGACTGCCGAAACAAACAGCGAGTTGATCGGCTCGCATCATGGCCAGGTCAGCGCGGGCGATATCGCGGTCGGCGTGATCGTGGGCAGGACGTCGGAATTCTTCGACTTCTTCGTCTATGCGATCGCCTCCGTCATCGTGTTTCCCAAACTGGTGTTTCCGACGCACGATCCGCTCGTCGGCACGCTCTATTCCTTCTGCATCTTCGCGCTGGCCTTCGTCGCGCGCCCGTTCGGCTCCGTGCTGTTCATGGCGATCGACCGCGCCTATGGCCGCGGCGCGAAACTGACGATCGCGCTGTTCCTGCTCGGCACGTCGACCGTTGCCATCGCATTTCTGCCGGCCTATGGCGACATCGGTGCGGTCGCGGTGTGGCTTTTGGCGCTTGCCCGCATCGGCCAGGGGCTGGCACTCGGCGGAACATGGGACGGACTGCCATCGCTGCTGGCGCTGAACGCGCCGCAGAACCGGCGCGGCTTCTATGCCATGATCCCGCAACTGGGCGCGCCGATCGGCCTCATCGTGGCAAGCTCCCTCTTCGCCTTCTTCGTCGCCAATCTGTCGGCCGACGACTTCTTCTCCTGGGGCTGGCGCTATCCCTTCTTCGTCGCCTTCGCCATCAATGTCGTGGCCCTGTTCGCCCGGCTGCGCATCGTCGTCACGCCTGAATTCTCGAAATTGTACGAGAGCGGCGACCTGCAGCCGACGCGCATCAGAGACACGATCCGGGCCGAGGGCCACAACGTCGTTATCGGCGCCTTCGCGCCGCTGGCGAGTTTCGCCCTGTTCCACATGGTGACGGTGTTTCCGCTTTCCTGGGTGTTCCTGTTCACCAATGAGGGGCCGGCACGCTTCCTGATGATCGAGGCGGTGAGCGCGCTGTTCGGCATTGCGGCCATCGTCGCATCGGGGCCATTGGCCGATCGCGTCGGGCGCCGTGCGCTGCTCGGCGGTTCGGCGATCGCCATCGCGACCTTCAGCGGCTTTGCCCCACAGCTTCTGGATGGCGGCGCCGTCGGCGAGGCGCTGTTCATGGTGCTGGGCTTCATCCTGCTGGGGCTGAGCTTCGGGCAATCGTCGGGCGTCGTCGCCTCGCGCTTTTCCCGGCAGTATCGCTATACCGGCTCGGCGATCACCTCGGATCTGGCGTGGATGTTCGGTGCCGGCTTCGCGCCGCTCGCCGCCCTGCTGCTGGCCGGCAATTTCGGCCTCATCGCCGCCGGCGCCTATCTGCTGTCGGGCGCCGCCTGCACGTTGCTTGCCCTGTGGATCGACGGGCGCCGTCCGGCCGCGGACCGTCAGCCCGACTAGATGTTTGATCCCGGTTTTTGATGGTGCATCCTTATCTTCCGAATCAAAGGATGCGCTATGGGCCAAGTTCTGCATGGGAGCGCCACAACGACAGAGGCGGTCCGTCGAGCGATACAGCATAGTCAAGAGAGCCTGAGGACCCTGGCCAAGCGCTACGGGATCAACCAGAAGACGGTTGCGAAGTGAAAGAGGCGAGCTTCGGTCGCCGATCTACCGACTGGTCCGAAGGAACCGAGATCGACGGTGCTCTCGATTGAGGAGGAGGCGGTCATTGTCGCTTTCCGCCGCTACACGCTGCTGCCGCTCGACGACTGTCTATATGCGCTTCAGGCGACCATCCCGCACCTGACGCGGTCTTCATTGCATCGCTGCCTGCAACGCCATGGCATCGGTCGGCTTGCGGATGTCGAGGGCGACAAACCGGCGAAGAGGAAATTCAAGAGCTACCCGATCGGCTACTTCCACATCGACATTGCCGAGGTCAGGACCGAGCAGGGCAAGCTGCACATGTTCGTCGCTATCGACCGTACCTCGAAGTTCGCCTTCGTCGAGTTGCACGAGAAGGCCCCCACAGCCATCTCTAAAGACTTCCTGCTCCGGCTGATCGCGGCCGTTCCCTACAAGATCCACACTGTGCTTACGAAAAATGGCATCCAGTTCACCACTCCCGGTGCCGGTGGCTCGGCCGTGCCGCTGATCAAGGAGGCAATCGCTAATGGCGAGATCTTCCGCGCTCACGCCTTCGAATACGCCTGCGCCAGGAATGACATAAAGCACCGCACGACCAAGGCCAGGCATCCGTGGACCAATGGCGAGGTCGAGAGAATGAACCGGACTATCAAGGACGCCACCGTCAAGCGCTTCTATTACGAGAGCCACGACCAACTCCGCATCCATCTCGCCGACTTCGTCGCAGCCTACAACTTTGCCCGTAGGCTCAAGACCCTCAAAGGTCTCACACCCTACGAGTTCATCTGCAAGGCGTGGGTCTCACAACCGGAAAGGTTCAAACTCAATCCGCTCCAGCAAATGCCGGGACCACCCGGCTGGCCTTCGGCCATTCAGTCAGAGCGAGTCGTAAACGGCGTCGATCAACATCTTGCGGCGTGGGTCCATGTCGTCAAAACCCAGCATGCGGTTGGTGACATAGCCGAAACCGACGCCGGCACCGGGATCGGCAAAGCCGATGGCGCCGCCCCAGCCGGTGTGGCCGAACGTTTGCGGCGATGCACGGCCGGCATAGACCGGATCTTCCATCTGATAACCGGCGGCGAAGGCAGTGGGGGCGGCGAAGCTTTCATCCATGCCGCGAACACGCTGACGCGCCGCCGCTTCGATTGCCGCGCGGCCGATCAGTGGATGGCCCTCCCAGACGCCACCGGCTGCCATCATGCCGTAAATACGCGCCAATGCGTGCGCCGTCGACTGGCCATTGCCGCCCGGCACCTCGGCGGCGCGCCAGACGCGGTCGTTGGGGGCCAATGCACGGGGCGCCGGATTGTCGCCTGCGTGGGGAAATGGCGAGGCGCGGACAAATTCGACCCAGTCCGAAGCCCTCGGGCCTTCGATCATCTCGGCGACCCTGGATTCCTCGCGGTCCGGCAGACCGACATGAAAATCGGCACCGAGCGGGCCTGCTATCTCTTGCGCGATGAAGCGGCCGATGCTTCGCCCGTCGACGCGTCGCAAAACTTCGCCAGCAAGGTGGCCATAGGTAAGCGCGTGATAGATGCAGCGGCTGCCGGGCTCCCATAGGGGCGGCATGGCGGCGAGCGCGTCGACAAAGGGCGTCCACGCGAACATGCCCGCTTCGTCCATCGGCACGGCAAGACCATTCAGCCCGGCCTGGTGCGACATCACCTGGTCAAGCGTGATGCGCTCCTTGCCGCCGGCCGCGAATTCCGGCCAGTAGCGGGCAATGGGTGCGGCATAGTCCAGTCTGCCGCGCTCCACCAACATTGCGATCGCCAGCGCGACGACGCCCTTGGTGGAGGACCAGACATTGATCAGCGTGTCCTGCCGCCACGGACGGGTTCGTGCGGCATCCGCATGACCGCCCCACAGGTCAACAACGGTCTTGCCGTGGACCACGACGGATACGCCTCCGCCATGTTCCAGCCCTTGGGCGAAACACTCGGCGAATGCCGCGCGCACGGCGCCAAAGCGCGGATCGCAGATACCATCCATGTTCATGCGTGAACTCTCACCAGGCTGATATGACGGGAATGCCGCCGTTGACCATTCTGGCTCGGCGGGAACCCGCCAGTCCAGCGAATTGCCGACACTCAAGATCGTCGCCCACATGATGCGACCCGAAAATCATGGCAACCAGGGCAATCGACGGGCCGGCTCAGGCCTACTGCTTCACCGAGGTGGAGGTGCCCCAGGTATCCGACAGCACGTAGCCTTGAGGGTATGGATCCGTCGGATCGAGATAGTAGCTGTGCTCGCCGGTGATCCAGGCCCGGCCGGTGATCTCCGGAACGATCGCCTTGCGCCCGGCGATTTCCGCCAGCTCCACGATCCTGCCGGTGAAGCGCGAGCCGATGATCGATTCATGGATCAGCACGTCGCCAACGCCCATCAAGCCGCGCGCCTGCAGCACGGCCATGCGGGCCGATGTGCCCGTTCCGGTAGGGCTGCGGTCGGAGCGGCCCGGCGAGACGATGCAGGTGTTGCGCGTGACATTGCCCGGCCCCTGGAACGGCATGGCGAACTGGACGATCGACACGCCGCGCACATGATCGAATTGCGGATGGACGACATCGAGCTGCTCGCGCGCGGCCCGCCTTATCTTCTCGCCGGCCACCGCCAGTTCGCGCGCCTCGTCGGGCGCGACCGAGAAGCCAAGCGCCTTGGCATCGACGATGGCGTAGAACATGCCGCCATAGGCGATGTCGACGGTGAGCGTTCCGAGCCCTTCAACCTCGATGTTGGCATCCAGGCGGTCAACAAAGGCCGGCGCGTTGCGCAAGGTGATCGAGACGCATTTGCCGTCGCGGCATTGGGCGCGCACCTCGATGACGCCACCCGGCATGTCGAGCTTGAAGCGCGTCTCGGGCTCCTGCATCGGCACCATGCCGGTCTCCAGCAGCACCGTGGCGACGCAGATCGTGTTGGAACCGGACATCGGCGGATATTCCGTCGGCTCCATGATGATGGCGCCGGCGGCGCAATCCTCGCGCGTCGATGGAACGAGCAGGTTGACGTGGCGCGCGACGCTGCCGCGCGGCTCGCAGATCAGCATGCGCCTGATATGGTCGTGATCGCGCTCCATCGTGATCATCTTGTCCATCATCGTGCGGCCAGCCGGCGGCAGAACACCGCCGATGATGACGTCGCCGACTTCACCTTCGGCATGGCAGCCGACGACACGAATGCTGGTTTTGCTGCGCATTGCTGTTCCTGCGTTTGTCCCTGCCGGCCACGACTATTTTGCTTGGCAAGCCGTGCCGCTTCGGGACAAACTGATCAATCCGCGTGCAAGCCTCAAGGAGAATCCGAAATGACCTCTAATGTTTTTTCCGGCTGCATGCCGGCGTTGATGACCCCGTGCACGCAGGACCGCCAGCCCGACTTCGACGCGCTGGTGCGCAAGGGACGCGAGCTGATCGCGGCCGGCATGTCGGCCGTCGTCTATTGCGGCTCGATGGGAGACTGGCCGCTCCTGACCGACGAGCAGCGCATGGAAGGCGTCGAGCGCCTGGTGAAGGCCGGCGTGCCGGTGATCGTCGGCACCGGCGCGGTCAACACCGCCAAGGCCGTGGCGCACGCGGCGCACGCCCAGAAGGTCGGCGCCCGGGGCCTGATGGTGATCCCGCGTGTTTTGTCGCGCGGGCCTTCGGTGACGGCGCAGCGCCATCACTTCAAGGCAATTCTTGCCGCCGCGCCTGATCTGCCGGCGGTCATCTACAACAGCCCCTATTACGGCTTTGCCACACGTGCGGACCTGTTCTTCGCCCTTCGCGCCGAACATCCGAACCTCGTCGGCTTCAAGGAGTTCGGCGGCCCGTCGGATCTGCGCTACGCGGCGGAAAATATCACCAGCCGCGACGATGAGGTCGCGCTGATGATCGGCGTCGACACCGCCGTCTTCCACGGTTTCGTCAATTGCGGCGCGTCCGGCGCCATCACCGGCATCGGCAACGTCCTGCCGAAGGAGGTGCTGCACCTTGTGGGCTTGAGCCAGGCGGCGGCCAAGGGCGACGCCGAGGCCCGCCAGCGCGCGCTGGAACTGGACGCCGCGCTCGCCGTGCTGTCCTCCTTCGACGAAGGCCCCGACCTGGTGCTCTATTTCAAGCACATGATGGTGCTGAAGGGTAATCCCGAGTACCTGCTGCACTTCAATGAGACGGATGCCCTCACCGACAGCCAGCGCGGCTATGCCGAGGCGCAGCTCAAATTGTTCGACAGCTGGTATGCCCAGTGGTCGAGGCAACCCGGCGTGATCGCAAGGTCCGCAGCCTGACCCGGCAAGCGCGACAGGCGGCCATAATGCGGCTGCCGGTTGCACTGCAGTGCTGAGCAGCGGGTATGTGATCTAGTGCCTGACCATCCCGGCGTCGACATTCAGCGTCTGGCCGGTGATCCAGCGCGCATCGTCGGAGGCCAGGAACGAAACCACGTCGGCGATATGTTCCGGCTGCCCCTTGCCCTTCATCGCCTGCAGCATTTCGACAAAGCCGAACGCCTCGTTGTGCGGGCTCGCCTTGACGCCGTCGCTCTCGATCAGGCCAGGCGTCACCGCGTTCGCCGTGATGTTGTATTTGCCGAGTTCGGTGGCGAGCGCCCGGGTGAAGCCGATGACGCCGCCCTTGGCCGCGACATAGGCCGCCATGTTCGGCGTGCCGGCAAAGAAGGTGTTGGAGGCGATGCTGATCACCCGCCCGGCCTTGCCAGCCGCGCGCATCTGGTCCGTACCCGCGCGGGTGACGATGAAGGTCCCTGTCAGATTGACGTCGATGATCTTGCGCCAATGGTCGAGATCGACGTCGTCCCAGGCGACGAACGGCACGATGCTGGCATTGTTGACCAGGATATCGACGCCTCCGGTCAGTGCCTGGATTTCGGCGAAGAGTGCCTTGACCGAGGCCGGATCGGAAATGTCGGCGGCGATCGCCCTCGCCTTCCCGCCGATCGACACGGCGGCAGCCTTGGCGCCTTCGGCGTTGATGTCGCTGAGGATGACGGTTGCCCCGTCGGCGGCAAGCCGCGCGGCGATCGCCTTGCCAATACCCTGTGCGGCGCCGGTAACCAGGGCCGTCTTTCCCGCAAGCCGTTCAGTCATGAAAATGCTCCCTCAATCCGTATCTGTTGATGTCTGTTCAGGCGTCGGCGTCGATAACAGCCAGCGCCGCCTCGATGCCTTTGCCGATCGCGAGTTTCTGGCCAGCCGCGTTCACGGCGCCGCCAAGTGCCGTCAGCGCCGCGATCGCATAGATCGGCTGCGCCGTCGGCCCCATATGGCCGATCCGCGTCAGCTTCCCCAATGTCTCGCCGCGGCCCGACGAAAACACCACGCCGTAGCGGGCGCGCGCGGCCTGGCGAAGCGCCGTCTCGTCGACACCATCGGGGGTGCGGACGGCGGTGGTGGTCGGCGACGCGATGCTGTCGCTGGCCGCCCAGATCGATAGGCCCATCGCGGTGACGCCCGCGCGCATGGCCTTGGCGGTGAGCGCGTGGCGCGCCCATACAGCCTCAGGCCCCTCATTGAGATAGAGGTCGAGCGCGACGTCGAGCCCGTTGATCTCCGAGACCGACGGCGTGAACGGAAACGGCTTGTCCCTCGACCAGGCATTTTCCCAGTCGACAATGCTCAGCATCGATGCGCGCGGCGCCAGGGGATTGGCCTTCATCTTGGCCCAGGCCCGCTCGCTGACGCCCATCATTGTGAGGCCGGGAGGGGCACCCAGGCATTTGTTGGGGCCGGTGACATAGATATCGGCCTTGCAATCCTCGGGATGCGTCTTCATGCCGCCAAAGGACGAGACCGCGTCGACGATGAGATAGCCGCCATGTGCCGAAACCAGCGCGCCGATGGCGTCGATCGGGTTGATGGTGCCCGACGGCGTGTCGTGATGACAGACCGACACGATGGTGATCTCCGGATGCGCCTTGAGCATGTCGGCGACCGCCTGCGGATCGATAGCCTCATTGTAGGGCACTTCAATCTCGAGCAGATGCGGCGAGTACCGCTTCGCCCAGTAGCCAAAGCCCTTGCCGTAGACGCCCGAGGCAAGATTGAGCACGACATCGTCGGGCGCGATCAGCGACGCCGCCGCCGCTTCGAGGCCGAGCACCGGTTCGCCATGCAGGATGACCGGCTTGTTCGACAGCCGCATCGCCTTCTGCGCCTTGTCGACCACACCCTCGTAGAAGAGCTGGAACGCAGGATCGTAGTCGTAGAGCACCGTGCGGCCGAGGCCGCGCAGCACTTCTGGATAGGCGTTTACCGGACCCGCGGTCAGGGTGATGACCGGATCGGCATGATCGGAATAGCGCATGGTGTTGTCTCCGGATTGGCGGCGGTCAGCCGTAGAATTGCGTGCCGGTCCTGTAGGTCTTGAAGTTTTCCATGTCGTGCGAGTACATCAGCTCGGCGCCATGGTCCTCGGCGAGCTTCTTCACCTTGCGCATCGAATTGACGCCTGCCACCGGGTCGATGTGGAAGGCAGCCTGGCACAGCGTCTCCAGGCTCTTCTGGGTGTAGGCGGCGTCGATGGTGAACATGATCGGCTTGCGCTTGGGGAACTCGACCAGCAGGCTGTAGTGGCCGATCGAATGGCCGGGCGTCGAGATCAGCTTGACGCCCTTGGCGAGATCGACGTCGCCGTCGATACCCTCGAAGGTCGAGTTGGCGCGCGTCGTGCCTTCCAGCAGTTGCGCCGTCGCGCCTCGCGCTTCGGCGGCCTCCGCCGAGAAGCTCAGGTCCGAATAGCCGAGATGTTCGAAAGGCTGCGGATTGCAGGCCTGCGGCACCTCCGTGCGATGGCAGATCTTCTTGGCATGCGGAAAATACTTGTTGCCGCCGCAATGGTCGAAATGGAAATGCGAGTTGACGACGACGTCGATATCCTTCGGCTCGAGGCCGAGCAGCGCAAGCGCGCCGGGGATGGTCTGGTGCTTTTCCTGGATCGGCTTCTCGAAGGGCAGCACCTTCATGACGTGATCGTAGTCGTAGCCGGTGTCGATCAGGAACCGGCCCTCGGCATGCTCGATCAGGATCGAATAGACGGGGAAGCGCACTTCGCCGCCAGGGCCTCGGTTCCAGAACACGTGGTAGCCGTCGAGAACGAGCGAGCCGCCGTCGAGCAGGTAGACTTTGGTATCCGACATTCTTGCCTCCTGTTTGGCGCGGGTCCCTTCCGCGCATCTGATTGTGGTCAGCGCGCGCCGCGCTCGTATGGAATGCCTAGTGCCGCCGGCAGGCTGGCACGCCGGCCAAACAGCACCAGCATGATCATCACCGCCAGGAACGGCAGCATCTGGATGACGTCGGTCGGTATGTTGATGCCCGCCACCTGCATAGCCGTTGTCAGCGACAGGCAGACGCCGAACAGCAGGGCGCCGAACAGCACCCAGACCGGCCGGCCGCCCGCCAGCATGGCCAGCACGATGCCGAGAAAGCCGGCGCCATTGGTGATGAACGGAATGAACAGGCCCGCACCGACATTGGCGAGATAGGCGCCGCCGAGCCCGGCCAGCGCACCGGTCGTCAGCACCGCGATGGTCCGGGTCCTGATGACGTCGATGCCGGCGACGTCGAGTGCTGCCGGCTTGTCCCCCGCTGCCTGCAGATTGAGGCCGAGCTGCGTGCGCCGATAGAGGTAGCCCATGCCGAAAACCAGCGCGACCGCCAGATAGACGATCAGATGATGTTTGAAGAAGGCGGGTCCGATGACAGGAATATCCGACAGCAGCGGAATGATGGTGGCGTCCGCCGCCGGCAGGCGGGGATAGCTGCGCGAGAACTGGAAATGATGAAGCAGCGCCGTCAGACCTTCGAGACCGAGCGTCAACGCGATGCCGATGACGATCTGGTTCAGCCCGATGCGCACGCACAGCAGCGCCATGATCATCGCCACGGCGACACCGCCGGCGGCACCGGTAAGGAACCCCAGCCACAGCGACCCGGAATAGAAGGCGCCGACAAAGCCGAGATAGGCTCCGGCCAGCATCATGCCTTCGATGCCGATGTTGAGCACGCCGGCTTTTTCCGACATCTGCTCGCCGAGGCCGGCCAGCAGCAGCGGGATGGCGGCGGTGACGGCGCCGAACAGCAGCGCGCTGAGAAAGACTTCGCTGAAGAGCCCGGTCATGCCCTAAGCCTTTCTCGACTGGTTGTAGCGATGGTCGACATATTCGGCGAGCGCGAGCACGATCAGCACGATGGAGACCAGCACCAGCGTGAAATGGTTGGGCACGCCAAGCCGCCGCGCCGCGCTTTCGCCGCCGATCGACAGCACCGAAAGCAGGAACACGAAACCGATAGCGGCAAAGCCGTTCATGCGGGCGAGGAACACGGCTGGAATGACGGCAAGCCCGTAAGCGGGATTCCAGTCGGCGCGGACATTGCCCTGGACGCCGATGATGTCGACAGCGCCGGCAAGGCCGGCCAGCCCGGCCGAAATGGCGAAGACGGTGACGGTCAGGCCAGACACTCCGAGCCCCGCGTGGACCGCGGCGCGCGGATTGGCGCCGACGATCCGCAATTTCAGCCCGAACGCCGTGCGCGTCATCACCAGATGCACGATGATGATTGCCGCCAGGCCGAGCAGCAGGCCGCTGGTGATGGTCGTTTCGAACAGGCGCGGCAGCCTGTCTTCCACCGGCAACGTACGCGTCTGCGGCACGGTCGTGCTGGGGTCGCGAAACATGAGCTTGACCAGCACATTTGCGAGCGAGGTGCCCAGGAACGTCATCATCAGCGTGGTGATGATCTCGTTGACGCCCTGATAGGCACGCAGCAGAGCTGGGATCAGCGACCAGATCATCGCCACCGCCATGGCGATGAGGAACGAAAAGGTCAGCGCCAGCCAGGATGGCATGATCTGAACGAGTACGGGCGCGCTGGCCGCCGCCGTCACCGCGCCAAGCAGGAACTGGCCGTCGCCACCGAGATTCCACATGCCCGCGCGAAAGGCGACGATGAGGCCGGCGGCAAGAAACAGCAGCGGCGCCATCCGCGTCAGCGTCTGCTGGATACCGAGCGGGGAGAACAGTCCTTTCTCCAGCACGAAACCGTAATAGGCGAGCGGGTCGACGCGGACGGCAAGCAGGATGAAGCCGGCTATGATGAGGGCGATGAGGATCGGGCCGAGCGTCATCAGCAGCCGATGCAGGATGTCGCGGCGCGTCGCCGTCCCGCTCGTGGCATCGAGCGCGGTGGCACTGGCCGTGGGGGCGGTGTCGATGCTCATGCGGCAAGTCCGATCATCAGGCGGCCGATCCTGGTGCGGGCATCGTCGGTGTTCTCGACCGTGCCGACGAGCGCTCCGTTGGCGATGACGGCGACACGGTCGCACATAGCAAGCAACTCCTCGAGGTCGGTGGAAATGAGCAGCACGGCAAGGCCGCGGGCCGCCGTATCGCGGATGCGCTGGCGCGATGCCAAAGTATTGGCGAGATCGAGTCCATAGGTCGGCTTGTTGAAGATCACCACCTTGGCGCCCTCTGCCAGTTCGCGTGCCAGAAGCACTTTCTGGATGTTGCCGCCCGACAGCCGGGCGACCGGCGTCTTCAGGCTTGGCGTGCGCACGTCGTATTCGCGCACGAGCTGGGCGGCGCGCTCGTCGATCTCGCCACGCTGCTCGACGCCGTGGCGCCAGAACGGGGCAGCGCCGACCTGCTTGAGGAAAAAGTTGATCGAGACCGGGAAGGTGCCGACAGTGCCTTCGCCGAGCCGGTCGTCGGTCAGGTAGCGCAGACCGCGCCGGCGGCGTTCGCCGACGCTCAGCGCCTCGATGGCGACGCCCTCCAGCCGCACCGAACCGCCTGTCGCGGCGCGCTGGCCGGCCAGCGCTTCGGCAAGCTGCTTCTGACCGTTGCCGTCGATGCCGGCGATGCCGAGGATCTCGCCCGGGCGGATGTCGAAGGAGATCGACGACAGGCCGGGCGCATTGTCCGTCGGCGCGACCGCCAGATCCGCGACCTGGAGCAGCGGCGCCGCTTCGGCCTGGACTGTACGGACCGGACGCTCGACGGCTTCCGGATCGTCCTTCTGCTTGCCGAACATCAATTCCACGATCTCCGAGATGATCGCCTGCTCGCCCAGCGCGCGAAACCGCTCGGGTGGGATCTCGCCGACCTTGCGGCCGAGCTTCAGCACCGAGATGCGGTCGCCGAAGGCCGCCGCCTCCTTGAGCTTGTGGGTGATGAAGACGATGGCCAGACCCTGCTCGACAAGGCGGCGCATCAGTGCGCCCAGTTCGTCGATGCCTTTCGGCGTCAGCATGGAGGTGGACTCGTCCAGGATCAGCAGCCGGCTGTTGCGCACCATGGCGCGCAGGATTTCGACCTGCTGCTGCTCGCCGAGCGAAAGCTCCGACACCTTGGCATGCAGCTTCACCGTGATGCCGAGACTGCGGGTGATCTCGGCGACGCGCGCCTCAAGCTCCTCGGTCCTGGGGCGTTGCCACCAGGGTCCGCCAAGCAACAGGTTTTCCGCCACCGTCAGCGTCGGCACCAGCATCATGTGCTGGAAGACAGTGCCGATGCCCAGCGCCAGCGCATGGCGCGGCGAGGTGATCGGCGTTGGCTTGCCGTCGACCAATATGCGCCCTTCGTCCGGCTGCTGCAGGCCAGACAGCATGCCGATCAAGGTGGATTTTCCCGCGCCGTTCTCGCCGAGCAGCACATGCACCTCGCCGGGACGGATCGACAGGTCGACGCTGTCATTGGCGACAATGCCGGGAAACCGCTTGGTCACGCCCTCAAGCGCGACGATGTCGCGGCCGGCAACGGACGATGAAAAAGAACCGCTCATGAAAGCCTGCACCAAGAAAATGGTAATCGGCCGGAGAGGCGAACGGATCACCCCTCCGGCAGCTAACCCGTGATCGCCTTACTGGGCGACGCTGGTCATCAGCGCCCTTACGGCGGCCGCGTCATAGACCGGATCGACCTTGATCTTGCCGGAAATGACGTCTTCGCGCAGCGTCTGGATTTCCGCCCAGACATTGTCCGGAATGGCGGCGGTTTTCAGCAGCTTCACCGAGTCGTCCTTGAGGCCGATCGTATAGTGCTTGGTGCCGAACGTGTCGGCCTTGATGTCGGCGATCATCGCCGCATAGACCGGCTCGATGTTCCACACCACCGACGACAGCAGGAAGCCCTTGTCGATCGGCGATTTGTCACCGATGACGTCGATGAAATAGACCTTGCCGCCATCTGCTGCCTTGGTCGTCTCGACCGCCTGCAGCATGCCGAAGCTCGAACCGTTGCCCTGGCCGAAGATGATGTCGGCGCCCGACGCGATCACGCTTTCGGTGACCCGCTTGCCGCCGGCCGCATCGCTGTAGGCGGCCGGTCCGATCACCGCATAGGTGATCTTGACGTCCGGGTTTTCCGCCTTCACGCCTTGCGCGAACGCCGCCGACTGCGAATTCCATGATGGCGGTTCGCCCGAGACGACGATGCCGACCGACTTGGAGCGCGACATCTTGGCGGCGAGACGGCCGGCGAGATAGGCGCCCTGGTGGCCACTCAGCGTGTAGTCGGCGACGAGGCCCTTCTCCAGGCCGTTCGGCGTGTCGACGATCGCCACCGGAACCTTCAACTCCTTGGCGATTTCAGGCGCCGAGGTGTTGTAGCCGCTGGCGTGGGCGATCAGCAGGCTGGCACCGTCTGACGCAAGTTCCCGCAGGGTCGGACGAACGTCGCCATAGCCGAGGCCCTGGGCCACGACCACTTCGATGCCGGCGGCCTTGCCAGCCGCCTTGGCGGCGTCGATGCCTTGCTGGTTCCAGCCGTAATCAGTGCCTTCTTCGGGTGTCAGGATGGCGATCGACTTGACTTCGCCAGCAATCGCGCCACCCATCAAGATACCTATCAGTATAACTGCACTTACGCTGCTTTTAAGAATCTTTAACATGTTACCCTCTCTGTTGATTTGCCAATCAATATTCTTATTGTTATTGCGCAGAAGCGAGGTAGACTGCCTGATAAAGTTTACCCTTGGAGTTCAGGCAAAGTGAAGATTCGTTATGTTCTCCCTGTCGCGCTGGCGTTCACATCCTTCGCCAACGCGGTCGAGTTGCACCATGTCATCGTCCGCAAGGGCACCGACGGGCTCGACATGGTGCCGTTGACGATTTCGAATGCGAGCAAGGAAGGGCTGTCCTGCAATGCCGACTTCGCCCACTGGTATTCGGCAGGGATCGCGACGGTCGAGCCGGGCAAGAGCGCCCGCGTCGAGCTCTGGTTCGACGCCAAGACCGGCACGTTCACGATCCTCAACGACAAGCGCGAGAACCTGCCGGTCGAGCGGCTGTGGTGCGGCCTGTCGGGCCGCGCATATGCCACACGGGTGCAGATCACGCTTGACCGCAACGACGCGGCCAAGGGAGCGCGCGCCGTGTCCTGCGGCGTGGAGCGGGACACGCTGGCGTGCCGGTAGGCGCTCATCGATCCGTTGGCCCGCGACATAGCGCGGCCTACTCCTTGGCCAGGAATTTGTCGGTGAAGACGTCGTCCGCCGACAGGGCCGCCTTGAGCACGCCCTGATCGGTGAGCGTCTTCAACGTTTCCTCCCACTGCGTCTTCGTCATCCAGCCGAGGCCGTGTTCCTTGGTGTCCGGGCTGGTGAAGGTCGACGCGATGTCGGCGTTGATCTGCGCCAGAAGCACGTCTTTCTTGTCGGCGTAGCCGGGTGCGGCCTTGGCGGTGATCTCGGCTGCCTCTTCGGGGTGTGCCACGACATAGTCGAAGGCCTCCCTGTACGCCTTGACGAAGCGGGCGACGATTTCGGGCTTGTCCTTGATCATCTTCTGCGAGGTGAACAGGCCTGAGCCATAGGCCTTCCAGCCATGGTCCGAACCCATCATGATGCTGAGCGAACCGGGACCGCCGGCCTTGGCCTCAAGTTCGGGAACCTCGGCGTCGACATAGCCGACCACCGTCTGGACCCGTCCCAGAAGCAGGTAGCTTTCATAGGGCGGCGAGACGCTGTTCAGCGTCATGTCCTTCTCGGTCAGGCCATTGGCCGCCAGGAAGCCCTTGAAGAAGATGTAGGTCGAACCGGCCGGATGAATGCCGATGGTGAGACCCTTCAGATCCGCCGGCTTGGTGAGCTTCATCGTCTTCGCCAGCGAGATGATCGCCAGGGGCGAGTGCTGGTTGACGGCCGCCAGCGCCACGACGGGAACATTCTGCGACCGCGCGACGGCGAGCGTGGGAAGATCGCCGAAACCGAAATCCGCGTTCTCATTGCCCACCAGCCGCATGGCGTCCGGCGAGCCCGACCCCTTGCGGATCTCGGCGACGTCGATGTCGTTCTTGGCGAAGAAGCCTTTCTCCTTGCCGACGAAGAACATGGCGTGGTTGCCGCGCACCACCCAGTCGAGCTGGACGTTGACCTTGTCGGCCGCCAGGGCCACGCTGGAGAAGCCGAGTGTCCCGACACACGCCGCAAGCGCGGCTGCCTTGATGAGTGAGCGTCTGAGCATTTTTGTTCCCTTTTTCGTTTGTTGAGAGCGGACCTAGGACTGGCTGAATTTCGGCGCCCATGGCACCACGATGCGTTCGAGAATTTCGGCCGCGTAGTAGAAGGCGATGCCCAGCACCGAAACGAGGAGCAGGGCAGCGAAGACCAGCGCGGTATCGAGCTGGGTCGAGGCGAACTGGATGACGTAGCCGAGCCCGTCCGAGGCGCCGGCGAATTCGCCGACGATGGCGCCGATGACGCTGAGCGTCGCGGCGATCTTGGTGCCGGCCATCAGGTTGGGCAGCGAATGCGGAACGCGGATCCTGAACAGGATCTGCGTGCGGCTGGCGCCGACCGAATTCATCAGCGACAGCAGCGAACGATCGACCGACTGCATTCCCGCCAGCATCGACAAGGTCACCGGGAAGAAGGCGATGACCAGGATCAGGCCGATCTTGGGCGCGAGCCCATAGCCGAACCAGAGGATGAAGATCGGTGCCAGCGCCACCTTGGGCACATTCTGGAACAGCACCACCAGCGGATAGAGCGCTCGCCCCAGCCAGTCGAAGCGTACGATGACCAAGGCGATGGCAATGCCGACCACGACAGAGACAAGGAATCCGAACAGGATCTCGCCCGCCGTCACCAGCGTCGCCTGCATCAGCGTTCCCCATTGCGCGACCAGCGATTGCGCAATCTCGGACGGAGCGGGAATGATGAAGGCGGATATCGCGAAAATCCGCACCACGGCTTCCCACACCACGATCGTCGCCAGCAGAAGGATGACCGCGGGAAGCCAGCTGCCGGTCGCTGCGCCCCAGCTGGAGGCAAGCCGCGACTCGGGCCTCGACTCGGAGAAATTGGTGACGGGTTGATCGCTCATGATGCGTCTCCCGGTTGATGGCTGGCGCGCAGCATGGTGCGCAGTTGAACCACGAGCCTGACGAACTCCGGATCCTCGGTGACCGTCAGGTCGCGCGGATAGGGCAGACCAATGTCGAGGCTTTCGGTGATCCGCCCAGGCTTGATCCCCAGCACGTGGACATGGCGCGACAGGTGAATGGCCTCATCTATCGAATGGGTGACGAGCACGATGGTCTTGCCGGTGCGCTGCCAGATCTCCAGCAGCGACTGGCCCATCGCATCGCGGGTAATGGCGTCGAGCGCGCCGAACGGCTCGTCCATCAGCAGCACCGCCGGATCGAGCGCCAGGGCCCGCGCGATGGCGACGCGCTGGCGCATGCCGCCGGACAATTCATGGGGGCGCTTGTGGGCACTGTCGCCCAACCCCACCAGTTCCAGCATCTCCTGGCCGCGCCCGCGCAACTCAGCGCGCGAGAGCGACTTATCGGCGATACTGAGCAGCATCGATGCGTTGTCGACGGCGTTCTTCCAGGGAAGCAAATTGGCGTCCTGGAAGACGAGGCCGATCATGCGCTTGCGCGCCGCTTCGACCGGCGAAAGCCCAGCGATCGAAACGCTGCCGCTCGTCGGATTGACAAGCCCGGCCAGGACCTTGAGCAAGGTGCTCTTGCCGCAGCCGGACGGACCAATAAGGGACACAAACGACCCCTTCGGCACCGAAAGATCGATATTCTGCAGAACCAGCTGCTTGGCCATGACCACCGACACACCCTTGGCGGAGATCAGGTCGTCATGGCGGATATGGGCCGGCCGGCCGCCGGCCGCTCGAATGGTTTCAACGCGCATGGCTTGCCACCTCATGCACTGCCGTCAGCCTCGACCGCACCGTCCAGTCCCCGACGGCGTGCCTGTCTTTGTGAGCTCGATAAACCATTGGCTACTCCCGGCCTTCCAGGATGCGTCGCACCGCGACGAGTTTGCGCGCCCTTTCGCCTTGCAGCGCCTTGGTCTGCTCGGGCGTATAGGAGAACATGCCCTCGCCCGACTTGATGCCGAACTTCGACGCGTTGGTCTTTTCCAGCACCATGGGCGCGACATCGCCGCGATTGGAGAGATCGGCGTTGAGGAAGGACGAGACGGACTTGTAGATATCCAGCCCCGCCATATCGAGCAGAGCCATCGGCCCGATCACGGCGATCTTGTAGCCGATGCCCCAGGACACGCAGGTGTCGAGATCTTCCGGATCGATGACGCCTCGCTCGACGAGGTCGACCGCCTCGCGCAGCAGCGCATAGAGCACGCGGTTTTCGACGAAGCCTGGAACATCCTTCTTCACCACCACCGGCAGCAAACCTATCGAGCGGATGAGGTCGCGGATCGTCGCCACGGTTTGCGGCGCGGTCTTCTCGCCGGCGATCACCTCGATCATCGGGATGATGTGCGGCGGGTTCGACCAGTGCATGCCGACCATCCGCTCGGGATGCGAGATATGCGCCTGCAGCTTGGTGATCGGGATACCCGACGTGTCGGACGCGACGATCGTATCCGGGCCGATCAGGCCGTCGACGGTGCGATAGACATCGGCCTTGAC
The DNA here is from genome assembly GCF_052115225.1 of Mesorhizobium sp. 2RAF45. Classification (NCBI taxonomy): domain Bacteria; kingdom Pseudomonadati; phylum Pseudomonadota; class Alphaproteobacteria; order Hyphomicrobiales; family Phyllobacteriaceae; genus Mesorhizobium; species Mesorhizobium sp. 2RAF45. The sequence goes on from NZ_JBFRGG010000009.1 coordinate 216,994, forward strand.
CGAAATGTTTTCAGGAACGTTCTCGATGACGAGGTCGGCGCCGGATATCGCATCGCCGATATCGTCGGTGAAGCGAACCGTCCCGACGCCGGCCGACGGTGGCGCGATGCCCAAGGCGTCCAGAACGGTCTCGGCCACGCTCAGCATGGATCGCGCGCGCTCGATCGCTGCCGGGGCAACATCGTAGGCGACCACCTGCAGGCCGCCTCTGGCGAGCCGGGCGGCCATGCCCGGCCCCATCGTACCCAGGCCGATGATGGCGATATTTCGGATCATTGCACTGCCCTGCTTTCTTTTGAGCTCGCGATGAGGTCGGCGGCCTTTTCGGCAATCATGATCACTGCGGCGTTGATGTTTCCGCAGACCAGGTCGGGCATGACGGAAGCGTCCACCACTCTAAGCCCGTCGACGCCGCGAACCCGCAATTGCGGGTCGACGACCGAGGCCGCATCGGCCCCCATCCGGCAGGTCCCGGCCGGGTGATGCACGGTGATGGAGGTCTTGCGGATATGCTCGTCGATCTCGTCGTCGCTCTGGCACTTCGGACCGGGAAAGAACTCCGCCTCGATGAAGGGCTGCATGGAGGGCTGCGCGGCCAGATCCCTTGCCACCCGGAAACCGGCCCGCAGCGACTCCCAATCCTTCGGCGAGGCGAGGAAGTTCTGGTGGATCAGGGGCGCCGCGGAAGGATCGGCCGAGGCCAGTTTCACGGCTCCGCGGCTTTCGGGCTGCGTCGCCACGATGCGCGTTGCGAAGCCGTCCGCAAACGGCGCCTTGAACGGCTTGAAGTATGGCCATGCCGCAAGCGGCGCCGCCGTGAAGAGCAATTGCACATCCGGCAATGGTCGCGCCGGGCCGCTCTTGAGGAAGGCGACGACACCGCCGGGCACGTCGCCCGAAAAACCGCGTCCCGTGAGGTAGGTCTTGACGAAATCGAAGCCGATGCGATCGGCACGCATGTTGCGCAGGAAAGGGCCGCCCGGAGCCCGGCGCCGGTACATGAGGATGACCGAGACGTGATCCTGCAGGTTCTTGCCGACCGCCGGCAGATTGACCCGCGTCTGGATACCGTGCGCGGCAAGCTCATCCTGCGCCCCGATACCCGACAGCATCATCAGTTGCGGCGTGTTGATCACGCCGCCGGCAAGCAGCACTTCCTTGCGGGCGAGAACCGTACGTTCGCCACCCCGATGGTTGATGATGACGCCGGTTGCGCGCGCACCCTCCAGTACGATCCTGGTTGCGTTCGCTTCCGTCAGAACGGTCAGATTGGGCCGCTTCAGCACCGGCCGCAGATAGGCTGACGCGGTCGAGGCGCGCCGACCTTTCGAAATCGTCATCTGGAGGCGGCCGAACCCTTCCTGCCGCTCGCCATTGTAGTCCTTCGTCTGCGCATAGCCTGCCTGCACGCTGGCTTGCGCGAAGGCGTCGATCAGCGTGTCCTTGTAGCGGCAGAACTGGGTGCTGACCGGGCCGGCGCCGCCGCGATACTGGTCCTCGCCCCCTTCCCAGCTTTCCTGCTTGCGGAAATACGGCAGCACCTTGTCGTACGACCAGTCGCTGAGACCTGTCGCCGCCCAACGATCGTAGTCCCCGCGATTGCCGCGCACATAGGCCATGGCGTTGGTCGACGATGATCCGCCAATGACCTTTCCGCGCGCACACTCGACCCTGCGCCCGCCTACATTGTCTTCCGGCTCGCAGAAATACATCCAGTCATGGCGGCGCTCGGTCAGGATCTTGCCCCATCCAAGCGGAATGTGGATCATCGGATCGCGGTCCCAGCCGCCGGCCTCCAGCAGCAGCACCGAACATCTCGGATCGGCGCTCAGCCGGTTGGCGAGCACGCAACCGGCCGATCCGGCTCCAACGATGATGTAATCGTAACTTTCCGCGTGCGGCATGGTTTCATTGCTTTCGTCCGACGCCCCGGCGCCAGAGAACTAGTGCGATTGAGGCTGGAAAGTCCTGGCCGACACCAGGCTTCCCAGCTGATGTTCAAAGCCTGATGGACATCAGGCGAGGCCTGCTTGCCTGAGGCGCTGCGACCAGTGGTTCCATCCTCGATCGATCTGGGCGCCGACGAGTTTTCCTGCCGTCTTGATCTCGCCCGGCGACAGGTATTTGACATTGCCGATCTTCAAGCCGGCGGTGAGCGCTGCTGCTTCCTGCTCGAGATAGAAGGCCCGGAAGACGACCTCCCGCACGGAGTTGCCTACATTGACGACGCCATGCCGCGCCATGAGAACCACGGTCTGGCTGCCGAGACTCTCGGCGATATCAGCGCAAACGTCTGGGCTGCCGCCGAAGAGATCCGTTTCGTCGCCGTGCTTGTCGCGAATCTCGTAGACCGGGACCGACTCGCCGATAAAAGCTCCCATGTGGGTGACCGGCCGAAGCGGCGTGTCGACGAAGCAGTACGGCAGGACAGCCGGAGAATGGGTGTGGAGTACACACTGAACGTCGGGCCGCGTTTTGTAGATCTCGCTGTGGATGTACCGCTCGAGATAGGACGGCCGGTTGTCCGAGGTCTCGCCATCCAGATTGAAGCGTTGGATGTCGTCGACGGTGATCAAGCTCGGGGCCAGTTTCTGCGCCAGGAAGAAACTAGCGGGATCCTCGGGGTCACGGGCACTGATATGCCCGAACGTATCCATGATGCCTTCGTTCAAAAGGATCTTGGTCGCTGTGACCAGCTCTTCGAAGACCTTCCGACGCACTGGGCTGTTGTCTGTCATTTCCAAATTCTCCCATTGCGGCGATGGCGACCATTCTTGTTGTTGTTATCGGTCGCCAGGGCCGCGGATTTCACTTGTTTTCGTAGATGCCGACGATCCGGTTCTGCTCGATGATGTTGCCGGCGTATTTCTGCAGGAACTCCTCCCTGGTGGGCGTGCCGTCGACCTTCGTGTCCAGGGCATAGACCCAGAAATAGTAGTGATGCTCTCCATGGCCAGCGGGCGGCTGGGGTCCGTAATATTGCTTGCCGCCGGCGCCGTTGGGTCCCACGCGGAACTTTTCCTGTGCTCCAGAAAGATCCGTCGTCGACGGATCGATGCCGTAGACGACCCAATGCGTGAAGCCATTGGGCAGGGGCGCGTCGGGATCGTGGCAGATGACCGCAAGCTCTTTCGTCCCTGCCGGGACGCCGCTGACCCTAAGCTTGGGCAATACGTTGCCCTTGTCGCCGGCATGCTCGTCGCGCATTTTACCGAGCGGCTGGAAATCCGCTGACGTAATCTTGAGGTCCTTGATGTTCAGGGGCATGGAATTCGTCCTTCCGTAATTTCGATCGAGCTAGGCGCCGGCCTTGAGGTCGGCGACAGATTTGCCGCCGACGCGCTGGTGCACGCGCGGACCCGATGCGACGGCGACGCAGATCAGAAGTTCGTCCGGGCGCGGGGCATCCGGCACGCAAAAGGTGACGGCATCGTAGTGGGAACGGATGTAGAGCTCGTCCTTGTGGGCAAGCGGGATATCGATGGTCGTGCCGGCGACAGCGACCTTGCTGACCGAGGAGATCCAGGCCTTGCCGCCCCCCACCTGCTGGCGCAGCGGATCTCCGAACACCGTGGTGATGCAGGCGACGACATGTTCCTGTTCGCCTGATGTACCCGCGATACCGCCCTTGCCATAGCTTTCGACCGGCCTGTTGCCGAGCAGCGCCACCGCCCTCTCGCCGAGCGCATGACCGATCGCTGCACTCGGATTGGTCAGATCGGACAGTTCGGCGACGAACTTTCCGGCGAAGGGATTGCGTATGACAACGCCAGTCGCGACTTTGACGAGGGTTTCGCCAGGCGTGCCGCCGTCATGCCGGCTTTCCTGGACCGAGGAATACCATCCCCTGACATCATAATCTCTTTCGACTTCACTGGAATAGTTCATCTTTATCTCCTGAAAGGCGCGCGCTGTTTCCGCACGCACCGATTAATTCTTTGACCGGCTCGCCCGACGCTACTGCGGCCACGAGTAGACACGGCGCAGCGGGTCGTAGCGGGCGGCTTCCAGCGCCGCCGGCGTGAACATGTTTCCCTTCGAGAGCGAGCGGTTCGCCGCATAGTCGCCAGACAGGGCCTGGCAGCGATCGGTGATCGGGCGAATGCGCGTCTCCCAAGCGACCAGCGCATCCTCGACCGAAGCGCCCTCCTCCAGGTCCTGCGACAGGCTGAAGGCGTTGACCATCGCGCAACCGGCGCCCTGGGCAAGAGCCGGGCACATGGCATGCGCGGCATCCCCGACAAGGGCGACCTTGCCTCTTGTCCAGCTATCCAGCTTGGTCGTTTCGTACTTGTCGTACCTGGCGGTTTTCAGCTTGGCCGCCTCGACCAGGCATGGCTCCAGGAAAGGAAACATCTCGACCCAGACTTCGAGATCGATCGGAACGCTTGATCCACGAGGATCGGCGGCCGGAGCCATCAAGCCGAGGTAGAGCTCATTCTCATTGCAGGGCGAATAGAGAATCCGCTGAACACGCGGCCAGAAGTTCCACATGTCGATGGTATTGTCCCACTCGCCATGACCGAGCTCTTTCTTCATGCGCGGGACAATCAGCCGGATGAGGCCATCTTTCGAAACCCAGCGATCCTGTTTGAAGCCGATGGAATCCCTGACCTTGGAACCAACGCCATCGGCGCCAACGATCAGGTCGGCTTCGAGAACCTCGCCGGTCTGGAGGGTCAGGCGCCCTTCCGGGTCGGCGGCGACCGCCTCGGAATTGACGCGGATGTCGACGCCCAAGACGCGGGCCCGGTTGACCAGGGCATCGTGCAGGTGGCTGCGGGTCATGATGCGCCAGGGGAGACCGTTGAACGTCTCCTTGGAAACCGACTTGTTGTGCATCCAGGTCTCGTAGGTCGGAGGCGTGTGCGAGCCCTGGAGAACATCGTCCAAGGCGCCCAGCCCTTCGAGCACGCGAAGGCCATTGTGCCAGAGATAGATGCCCGCGCCGAATGCCCGCAGTTCCGAGCTCTTTTCGTGCAGCCTGACATCCCAACCCTTCTGCTTGAGAGCGATGGCGGCCGTCAGCCCGGCAAAGCCGCCGCCGGCTACCTCGGCACGACGCGTTTTACCCGGAGTTTTGTTTAGATTGGCCATTTTCTATCCTGATGCTGCGTGCAAGAAGACGGCGCTTGGCCGTCAGGCGTCTATGAAGTTGGTGATGGCTTTCAACGTGATCTCGGGAGACACCTCGTTGACGTAGTGGTCGGCGCCCGGAACGACGACGACAGGCAGATCGGGCCGCAGTCGGCTTGTCTTCGCCAGCGCCGCCGCCGAAACCAGCTTGCTCGCCTCACCCCGAACGATGAGGACGGGCTTCGTCACGTCTCGGTAGGCGGGCACCAGATCCGATCGCAGGCCCTTGGCGGTCTGCGCCATGGCCGTGGGCGATGCCAATGGACGCAATCCGCCGTCGACCGGCTGATAGCCGCTTTCAGCCCTGATCCTGATGGCGTCGGCGGGAATGTTCGGATAGCGGCCGGCTAGGTATGCTTCGACGGCCTTCACATCCTCGAAAAGCTGGCTCCCCGCGTTCACGCGCGCTTCCAAGGCGTCCAAGGCGTCGGTCTCGATGTAGGGCGTAAAGTCGATCGCAACGACCGACCGCACCAGATCCGGGTATTTCGTCGCGGCCGTGACGGAGTTTCGAGCACCAAGCGAATGTCCGACGAGGATGGCACGGCCGCGATCGAGCGTGCGTATCAGGCCGGCGATGTCGTCCGCGTAGTCATTCGCCTCGTAGCCGGTTTCCGGCTTGTCGCTGAGGCCATGCCCCCTCTGATCAACCGCAATCGTCGTAAACCGGTCCGAAAGCCGGATCATCAACGGTTCGAAGACGGCGGAGTTGGAGGTGATGCCGTGGAAGAACAGCATCAAGGGACCGCTGCCCTTCTCGCGCACGTTCAAGGTGACGCGGCCAATGTCGACGCGTCGCGAGATGAAGTGGTCGGAAGCTATGTCTGCCGCCATGTCCATGATCCCTGGATCCTCGCCTCGCTGCGCGTCTCCTGCAAAAGGATCATACAGACCGGGGTCACGTCAAGCCGATTGTCTGACAATCTTCATATTTGACAATCTGGCTATCCTGCTGTCAAATTTACGCGGCGTGGCGTATGCTGCTTCAGTTTTGCGACTCAAAGGCCATGAGACGTTACCGATGCCCCCAGATTTGAATTTGCGAATTTCGCCACGGACCGTGCAACGGGAAACCGTCGACAAGTTACGGCTGGCCATCTTCTCCGGTTTGTTCCAGCCGGGAAGCCGCCTCATCGAAAGTCAACTGTGCACACAACTCGGCATCAGCCGCCCCTCGCTGAGGGAGGCTTTGCGCAGTCTTGAGGCGGAACGCCTGATCGAGATCGTGCCCAACCGCGGGCCGTCGATACCGGCGCTTTCGTGGGAGGTGGCAACCGCCATCTACGAGGTTCGAGAGTTGCTGGAAGTCGAGGCAGCAGGACGATGCGCGTTAAGGATTTCCCCGGAACAGTTGCGTGAACTCGAGAAATCGCTTTCCGCTTTCGAAGAGGCGGCATCCAGCAATGACAGCCTGGCGCAGGTCATGACCGCCGCGGATTTCTATTCGATCATACTGGCGAATTGCGGCAACCCGATCCTGGAGGAAGTCCATCGCGGTCTGGTGGCCAGGATCAGCTTCTTTCGAGGACGATCGATGTCCCTGGAGGGCAGAGCACAAAGCAGCCTGGCGGAGATGAGGGAGATATTCGAATCCATCGCCGCCGGCGACGAGAAGGCCGCCCGCAAAGCCTCCAAACAGCATGTCTTGAGGGCGAAAGCGGCAGCGAAGATATCCATGGACAACGGGATTTGAGGTCTTCGATGGACTGTCGTTCCGCCTGAAGACTCGAAATCCTTCATGACGTTTCGGATCGGCCGAACGCGGATTCGTGCGCGGGCCTTCTCCGTGTCGGTGTCAGACATGACGGCTATCGCAACCGGCAAATGGCAGATGGAGTGAGGATGACCAGGGCCAATGTTGAGCACGCACCGAATTGCGATATCGTCATCGTCGGCGGCGGGTCGGCCGGGTCGTTGCTCGCCGCGCGGCTGAGCGAAGATCCGGGCAGCCGCGTTCTGCTGATCGAGGCAGGCGAGGAGGCGACAGATCCCGATATCTGGAACCCCGCCGCCTGGCCGGCACTTCAGGGCCGCAGCTACGATTGGGACTATCGCACGGAGCCGCAAGCCGGCACCGCGGGCCGGGTGCATCATTGGGCGCGCGGGCGGTTGATCGGCGGATCGAGCTGCCTGCACGCGATGGGCTACATGCGCGGTCATCCTTCCGACTTCCAGGCCTGGGTCGACGCGACCGGGGATCGCCGATGGAGTTGGGATAAACTTCTGCCCGTTTTCCAGGCTATCGAAGACCATCCGCTTGGTGGCGACGGCATTCACGGCAAGGGTGGGCCGTTGCCGATCCATTTGCCGGCGGACGAAGTCAGTCCACTTGCTCGCGCCTTCATCGAGGCAGGCGCATCGTTGGGTCTGCCTCGCCTTGAAGGCCACAACAGCGGAGAGATGATCGGCGTCACTCCGAACTCCATGAACATTCGCGACGGGCGCCGGGTTACGGCGGCGGACGCCTGGCTCACAAAGGCGGTTCGAGGCCGCGAGAACCTGACCATCCTCACGGGCTCCCGAGTGCAGCGGCTCAAGCTGGAGGGCAATCAGGTCCGCAGCCTCGAGGTCGTGGGGCGACAGGGTTCGGCCGAAGTGTTTGCGGACAAGATTGTGCTTTGTGCCGGAGCGCTGGAAAGCCCGGCCTTGCTGATGCGTTCGGGCATCGGTCCGCGCGATGTGCTCGATGCGGCGGGCGTCGGCTGCCTGATCGATATGCCTGACATCGGTCGAAACCTTCAGGATCACCTGCTTGGCGCCGGCAACCTTTACGCGACCCGCCAGCCGGTGCCGCCATCGCGCCTCCAACATTCGGAATCGATGGCCTATATGCGGGCTGACAGCTTCACCGCTGGCGGGCAGCCTGAAATTGTCGTTGGCTGCGGTGTCGCGCCGATCGTGTCGGAACGCTTTAAGGCACCCGCCGCCGGCACCGCCTACTCGCTGCTGTTCGGCATCACCCATCCGACGAGCCGCGGCAGCGTGCGCATCAGCGGGCCTGAGCTCGGCGACCGGTTGATCATCGACCCGGGATACCTGCAAACTGATCGGGACCGCGAACGGTTTCGCAGAGCACTTGAGGCAGCACGGACCATCGGGCACAGAGAGGAACTCGCCGGCTGGCGAGAGCGCGAACTCCTGCCAGGAACGCTGAACAGTGCGGCCGAGATGGACGACTTCATCGCGCGATCGGTCATCACGCACCACCATCCCTGCGGCACCTGCAGAATGGGCAGGGACCCGGACGCCGTCGTCGATGCAAATCTGCGGCTCAAGGCGCTCGACAATCTTTTTGTCGTGGACGCGTCGATCATGCCCAACCTCACCGCGGGACCGATTCATGCCGCGGTCCTCGCGATCGCCGAAACTTTCGCCCGACGGCGCTAAGCCACCGAGGCCGTCGGCTCGGCTGGCAGAACCGTCGGCCGGCGCGCCGCCTTGGCATATTTCTGGGCGATCATGGCGCAGACCATGAGCTGTATCTGGTGGAAGAGCATCAGCGGCAGAACGATCGCGCCGACACCCTGGCCGGCAAAGATCACATTGGCCATCGGCACGCCGCTCGCCAGGCTCTTCTTCGAACCGCAGAAGGTGATCGTGATCTGATCGGCCCTGTCGAAGCCCAGAAGCCGGCTGCCATAGGTCGTCAGCACAAGCACCAGGCCGAGCAGCACCATGTCGGCGACAACGACCACGGCAATGTCGCGCAGCGAGAACATGTGCCAAAGCCCCTCGGCGACCGCCGTGCTGAAGGCCAGATAGACGACCATCAGGATCGAACCGCGATCGACAGGCATCAGCAGTGTCTTGCGGGAGCGTATCCAGTTGCCGATCCGCGGTTCCAGCAGCTGTCCGAGCGCAAAAGGCAGGAGCAGCTGCACCAGGATCTGGCTCACCGCATCCCACGAAAATCCGCCATGGCCACCTATGGAGAAGAGCAGGCCGACGAGCAAGGGTGTCAGAAACATGCCGAAGATGTTGGAGGCGGAAGCCGAACAGATGGCCGCGGGGACGTTTCCGCCGGCGATCGAGGTGAAGGCGATCGATGACTGCACCGTCGACGGCAAGACACAGAGAAACAGAATGCCAAGGTAAAGCGGCTTGGGCAGGATCGAAGCCGGCAGGTAGCCAAGCGCCAGACCCAGCAGCGGGAACAGGCCAAAGGTCGTCAGAAGGATCACCAGGTGCAGGCGCCAATGCATCAGGCCGGCGACAACGACATCGCGCGAGAGCCTCGCACCATGCAGGAAAAACAGCAGCGCCACGGCAAGATTGGTCGCGATCGCGAACCATCCCGCGAACGTCCCGGTCGCCGGTGCGACCGACGCGAGCGCGACGGTGCACAACAGGAGGATCAGAAAGGTGTCCGGCAGAAAGCGGCGCATGACATGTTCGCTCCAGAGTGGCGACGCCGTCTTTTTACGCATTGCAAAACAAGATACAATGAATAACAGTTATCGTGATTTGGGATACAAATGCTCGATCTGGTCCAACTTCGCAGCTTCGTCACCGTCCAGCAGATGGGAAGCTTTACCTTCGCGGCGGAGAGGCTGGGGCTCGGGCAATCCACCGTCAGCCAGCACATCGGCAAGCTCGAGGCCGCGCTTGGCAGGCAGTTGCTGGCCCGCGATACGCACAAGGTGGTGCTGACGCCAGACGGCGAAGCCCTGCTCGGCCATGCCCGGACCCTGTTGTCGATAGAGGGACAGGTGCAGGCGCTTTTCACCGCGCAGAGGCTGCGGGGCACTTTGAGGCTCGGCGTATCCGAGGACCTGGTGACGAGGCGGCTGCCGCTGGTGCTGGAGGATTTCGTCCGGTCCCACCCATCCGTTGATCTTGAACTGACCGTCGCGTTGAGCGGCGTGCTCTACCAGATGCAGGACAATGGCGAGCTCGATCTCGTTCTGGCAAAGCGCCGGCTGGGCGACAGCCGTGGCCGGCTCGTCTATCGCGAGCCGCTTGTCTGGCTCGCCCGCGATCCGGAACACGTCCTGTCGCTCGCGGCCTTGCCTTTGATTGCCTTCCCCGCGCCGAGCGTCACGCGCAGCATTGCGCTGGAAGTGCTCGAACGGCACCGCATGCCGTGGCGCATTGTCTGCACATGCGGCAGCCTGAGCGGGCTGACGGCCGCCGCGCGTGCCGGCATGGGGGTTCTGGTGCAACCGCAAAGCATGTCGCCCCCGGGTTTGAAGGAGATCCCATCCGGGCGCCTGCCGCCGTTGGAGGATGTGGAATTTGTCCTTATCCCCAGCAAGGGTGCCGACAGGGCGCTCGTCTCGGCGCTGTCGGAAGATATTCTGACCAAGGTGAGAGGTCTGCGCTGACCTATTGCGTTGGGGATGCCGGCGGCGAATTTGACGTTGGACGGAAGCCTTCACGCCCGGAAGCGCCTGGCTGATGCCTCTTAGCTGTTCGGGAGGCCCTGGGCCCCTTGTCCCTGGTGCGTTGTATTTGACATTCTAATATTGACCATCTCAGGCGAACGAAGATACGGATTTGCCATGGACCTGGATCCTTCGACGCTCAATCGGGCGCTGCCGCTGCGCGATCAAATCTATCACAAGATCCGCAATCTGATTGTCGTCGGCCAGTTGAAGCCGGGGGAAGTCATCAACGAGGTGGCTATCGCCGAGGCGCTCGGCGTTTCGCGCACTCCGGTGCGGGAAGCGGTCAAGCGCATCAGCGACGAAGGCCTGGTGACAATCCTGGCACAGACCGGCACCTATGTCGCGCCGATCAGCCGCGCCGACCTGGAAGAGGCCTATGTCATCCGCCGGGCGCTCGAGATGGAAAGCGCCAGGCGCGCCGCCGCCAAGATGACCCCGGCGTCCGCCGAACTGCTGGAGGACAATATGGCGGCGCACAAGCTCGCCATAGCGCGCGGCCGGTATGCCACCGCGATCCAGCTCGACGACGTCTTCCATCGCACCATTGCGGAGATCTGCGGCCTGCCGATGATCTGGCGGGCGGTCGATATCTCCAAGGCACAGATGGACCGCGGCCGCTATCTCGCCATTCCCAAGCCCGGCTACGGCGAACAGACGATCGAACAGCACGAGGTCATTCTCGACTCGCTGAAGCGCCACGATGCCGAGGGCGCCGCGCAGGCGATGGAGAACCATCTCGAGACGTCGCTCCGCAACACACTCGAAGTCGCCGCCGAGCTTCTCGGCTGACGCTCGCCATCGATCGCAACGGATCAACACATGCGAAGAATGGGACTGTTTATCGGATTGAAGGGCTGAGGCGATCGCTGAATACAAGCGCGTCCATGCGCGATCTGGCCCGAGGAGCTCGCCGTCATCAGCCGTGCCAAAATCGGCACGATTTGCCCTCGGCTTCGTCGGGGAGAACTTCCTCGGCCACCAGCGTCTTCATTGAACGCGTACCTACGCCAGTCGTGCTCGCGTCGTGCGCGGCGTGGCCAGGAGCAGGCTCGTTTCACTGCCGGTTATGCCGGCAATCAGTCGGATGCGCCGTAGCACGGCATCGAAATCGGTCAATGATGCCGTCCCGAGCTCGACCACCAGATCCCAGCGACCGTTGGTGGTATGAATGGTCGAGACTTCCGGGAAGCCGCCCAGTGCCCGGACCACGCGGTCGGCGGCATGGCCCTCGATCTCGATGAGCATGATGCCGCGGATGCGCTGATCGACGGCGTCGGCGCGCAGCACCACCGTGTAGCCGATGATGTCGCCGGACCGTTCCAGCCGCTCCATGCGTGCCCGAACCGTGGCGCGCGAGACGCCGAGATCGATGGCGAGGTCCGACACGCTGCGCCGGGCGTCATGTCGCAGCAAGGTCACGAGCCGTTCGTCCAAAGCATCCATCAGATTACCATTTCGATAAATTCTGCCGCCATTATGATAGGTTATGCTTCGCGAACTGCCAATTCTCTCTGTTCATATTGCCGGCTCGCCATGATCTCCTGTCGACCATTCGAACTTTGGCCGCGGGAAAAACAATGCGTTGCAGGATCGTCGGGGCGCCGGTGCAGGACGGCGCCGGCAGAATGGGCTGCGAAATGGGGCCGAGTGCGCTGAGGACGGCGGGGCTTGCCGAGGTGCTGTCCGGCCTCGGCCACGCTGTCGAGGATATGGGCGCCGTCCAGCCAATGCCGGCGAGGCGCGTCGTGCACGGCAACCTCGCCCTGAAGGCCCTGCCCGAAATATCGGCCTGGACATCCGCCATCGCAGCGGCAGCCTACGCGGCGAGCGAGGACGCCATGCCGATCTTTCTCGGCGGCGACCATTCGATCTCGGCCGGCACCGTGTCTGGCCTCGCCCGCCGCGCCGCCGAGGCCGGGCGCCCGCTGTTCGTGCTGTGGCTCGACGCGCATCCGGACTTCCACACTCTGGACACCACCGCCAGCGGCAATCTGCATGGTGTTCCGCTCGCGTACGCCAGCGGCCAGCCAGGTTTCAGTGGCTATTTCCCGGATCTGCCGGCGGCGGTCGATCCCAAGCGTATCTGCACCATGGGCCTGCGCAGTGTCGACCCGGCCGAGCGCAGCGCGCTCAACCAGGCGGGCGTGACCGTGCACGACATGCGCGCCATCGATGAACATGGCATCGCGCCGCTGCTGCGCGCTTTCCTGGCGCGCGTGTCTGATGAAGACGGGCTGCTGCATGTCAGTCTCGACGTTGACTTTCTCGACCCGTCGATTGCGCCGGCTGTCGGCACCACGGTTCCTGGCGGCGCGACGTTCCGCGAAGCGCATCTGGTGATGGAGATGCTGTCCGACACCGGCCTCGTCTCCAGCCTCGACCTGGTCGAGCTGAATCCTTTTCTGGACGAGCGTGGCCGAACCGCGACGCTTATGGTCGACCTGACGGCGAGCCTGATGGGCCGCCGCATCATGGATCGCCCGACCCGCAGCCATTCCGGGAGCTTTTGATCATGACCACGGCAAAGCTGAACATCGTCCCCTTCGTCAGCGTCGACCGTATGATGAAGCTGGTGCTTGCCATCGGCGTCGAGCGCTTCCTGACCGAGCTCGCCAGCTACATCGAAGAAGATTTCCGGCGCTGGGAGCTTTTCGACAAAACGCCCCGCATCGCATCACACAGCCATGACGGCGTCATCGAGCTGATGCCGACAAGCGACGGGCGGCTCTATGGCTTCAAGTATGTCAACGGCCATCCCAAGAACATGCGCCAGGGCTTGCAGACGGTCACCGCTTTCGGCGTGCTTGCCGATGTCGGCAGCGGCTACCCGATGCTGCTCACCGAAATGACCATTCTCACGGCGCTGCGCACCGCCGCGACTTCCGCCGTCGCGGCCAAGTATCTGGCACCACGCGGCGCGCGCACCATGGCCATCATCGGCAATGGCGCACAGTCGGAATTCCAGGCGATCGCCTTCAAGGCGCTGACCGGCGTCGACCGGCTCAGGCTCTACGACATCGACCGATCCGCCTCGCTGAAATGCGCCAAGAACCTGGCTGCCATGGGATTTGACATCACCATCTGCGAAACCGGGCAGGAAGCGGTCGAAGGAGCCGGGATCATCACGACCGTCACCGCCGACAAGCAATGCGCCACCATCCTCACCGACAACATGGTCGGCTCCGGCGTCCACATCAACGCCGTCGGCGGCGATTGCCCCGGCAAGACCGAACTGCACAGGGATATCCTGCTGCGCTCCGACATTTTCGTCGAGTTCCCGCCGCAGACACGCATCGAGGGTGAAATCCAACAGCTTGATCCCGACCATCAGGTGACCGAGCTCTGGCAAGTGATCGCCGCCAAGGTGCCAGGCCGCCGGGACGCCAAGCAGATCACGCTGTTCGATTCCGTCGGCTTCGCCATCGAGGACTTTTCGGCGCTGCGCTATGTGCGCGACCAGCTGCAGGCAACGGGCCTCTACGAGGAGCTCGATCTGCTGGCCGATCCGGACGAACCGCGCGACCTCTATGGCATGCTGCTGAGAGCGGCCATGCAGACCGCGGCATAACAAGAACCGATGAGATGCCGCGAGCGATCCCGCAGGCATTGATAGTGACTGCGGGTCTTGTCGAACGTCCCCTCGACGAGATGAAGGGCCATCGACGTTGCCGTCACTCCACCGTCACCGATTTCGCCAGGTTTCGGGGCTGGTCGACGTCGGTGCCCATGAACACGGCGGCGAAGTAGGCCAGCATCTGGATCGGCAGCGCATAGATGATCGGCGAGATGATTTCGGGCACGTCGGGCAGGATGATCGTCTCC
>NZ_JBFRGG010000010.1:0-223126 GCF_052115225.1 Mesorhizobium sp. 2RAF45
ATCATCACCTGTGCCGTCACCGGCGGCATCCACACGCCGACCATGTCGGATGCGCTGCCTTTCACGCCGGACGACATTGCCCGCCAGTCGATCGAAGCGGCCGAGGCAGGTGCCTCGATCCTGCATCTGCACGCACGCGATCCGAAGGACGGCCGTCCAACGCCGGACCCGGCGGCGTTTCATGCAGTTCCTGCCGCGCATCAAGCAGGCGACCGACGCGGTCATCAACGTCACCACCGGCGGCGGCCTCAACATGAGCGTCGAGCAGCGGCTGGCCGCTCCTCTCTTGGCCAAGCCGGCGGTTGGCCGGCGCCACCACCCGTTTGGTCGTCGTGGGTCGAACTGCATCTCCAAGCACGAAAAGTCTTTCCAGGCAGCGCACGGCGCTGCCACTAGGTGACTCTCGGCTTCGGGCATACTACACAGGCTGATTGATCTGAAACGCAGTCGTGCGCGGATGTAAAGCGCGATAAACATGACATCGGGCCGCGGTCTAGAATGACGTGGAATTAGGCGCGTCCACTGCCCAACGACGCTTGATGACGGGGAGAATTCTATGCGAAACACCATGCTGGGTTTCGTGGCAGTTGCCCTGGCTGCGTGCCAATCGCCTCCTCCAGTGCCCCACCACACCGCTCTCGAGCCTGCGTCAGAGCCTGCTACCGTCCCTCCTCAACCCGTCTTGGATCCCGGCGTGGTTCCTCCTCGCTCGGCAATCATGGATCAATCCGTGACAATCACTCCCCCTGCAAAGGGCATTCCGACAAAGTACGCCGCATTTTCGGGTATGTGGGCTGGACGATTGGAGGGGACGTATGAAGCCAAAGTCGCGGTGCAGACGATTTCTCCAAATGGCGAAGTGACGGTCACCTTTGCATGGGGGAATCTGGGCGACAACAATCCAGGAGAGGCCGCCGGCGTCGGAAAAATCATAGGCAGGACATTGAAACTTGGGCGCCTACCGAACGGCGCGGACGTCAGTCTTGTGATGCTGTCGGATGACACCCTGGCCGGAACCTATACGCTTGCCGGCCAGACCTACACGGGGATGTTCATCAGGCAATGATAAAGCAATCATCTAACTGATCGCATTGATGGTGCATCGCCTTCAGGGTTCTGACTGGTGCTGCAATTCACTGTGTGGACATTGCAGTCGTGGCGACAGGACTGGCGCAAAGCGGCCGAGCGGCCAAAGGTAGGTCAGTCGGAGATCGGCGGCGGCAAGCGGGGCAGTGGATGGATACTCCAGGAAAGACACGTAACGGTACTTTTCAGTTTCTGGCGGCGAGGACATATCGGCACCTGAAGTCGACCGAAAAGCGCGATTGACTGCGACTGATGCTGAAATCTCAGAATATCGTTCATGGCGATTTGCCCTTTAAAATCAAAAAGCGTAACTTTTTGGCGGACCATGCATTCCTCGGCCGCTCTCGTGAAACTTAACGTGCTGGACAGGGGCAGAAAGTAGCGGACCTGCTGCATCTCCATGAACTTTCGCCCACTTTGGCGACGATTTTTGTCCCTTCAAAAAGCAGACATTGACATCAACAGCCATTGCGCCCCGGTCCAAGCCCCTCACTTTGAACCAACGACGATAGTGGGCCGACCGCCGCAGCCCTGGTCTGGGCTTCATCTTCTCTACTGCTTCACGGGAAGGCGTGGATTTTCCGGCGCGGCGCCGAGCTCCGACCGTGCCAGGCGCCTTGGCCTGATCCATTCGCCGCGCGCCTTTTCCGATAGGACCAATCCATGGCCTGGCCGATCGGGCGCGTAGGCGTAGCCGTCCCGGATTTCGATAGGCTGTTCCACCAGATGATCGAAGTTCTGAAATGAATATTCCAGCCATTCGACCTCGGGAAGCGCGGCCGCCATATGCACGCCGACCTCCAGGAACGTGTTGCCGATGCTGATCGGTATCCCGAGTTCGGCCGCCAGCCAGCCGATGCGCATGACATCCGTCACCTGGCCGTGGACATTCAGGATATCGGCCGCATGGGCTTCCAGGAGCAGCCGTTTGCCCTGGAGATCCAGATACTCGCCGCTGTTGATCTGGGTCCATGTGACGGCATGCCTGAGTGTTCTCAACCCTTCATGGTCGTGACGCAGGATTGGATCCTCGACCCACAGAAGTTCGTGGCCGGCCTCGCGGATCGCCACCAACTTCGTGAGCGCCTCCTTAGAGGTCCAGGCCTCGTTCGGATCGATCATGATTTTGGACCCGGCCGGGACACAAGCCTTCAACAGTTCCAAGCGCCTCAGGTCGCGATCGAAATCCTGGTGGCCGACCTTGATCTTGAAAGCCGAGTAGCCAATCGAAGCCGCGTGGGAGAACAGCGAGACGAAGGCCTCATCGTCGAGGTGAAAATCGAGACCGCTGGCATAGGCTTTCACCCGGTTGCGGCGACTTCCAAGCAAGACATGAAGGGGCAGGCCAGCTTCTTTGGCCGCAAGATCCCAAAGCGCTACCTGAATCGCTTCGTGAAAGGGCAGGGAGTAAGCCCGCTGATTGCCGCCGCGCGGGCGGTGCACACGGTGGACCAGGGCGATCGCCCTGTTTCCCTTCAGGCTCGGCCAAACCTCATGTTCGAAAACGCTCTCGATCTCTTGCTGATCAGGCAGTGGATTGAAGAGCGTCTGGATGAATCCCAGCCCCACCTCGCCACTCTCGGAAACGAGCTCCAGTGCGGCGACGTTGACATCGTCGGCCCGAACCTGGCTGTCCCCGATTACCCGGTCGCGGGCGAACTGAAATCGGGTTATACGAAAATGCGAAAGGCTCATCACAAGGGCTTTCTGATCGGTTACGATATCCAACTGATCTATCAGATGGTATCTTAGTACCGGACCAATGGAGGGGCCGCAAGTGGCGGGCAAGGCAAAAACGGACTCTTCTCCCCTCGTGGCGGCCGCCCGCATGAGCGATGTCGCCTATGAACGAATCCTTGAGGGCTTGTTCGACCGGCGCGTGCCGGCCGGGGCATTCATCTCGCAAAACGAATTGTCCGCGATCGTCGACGTGCCTGTTGCCCCGCTTCGCGACGCCCTGCGTGTTCTTGAGGCGGAAGGGATCCTGACCATCCACCCGCGCTCCGGCATCCAGTTCGTCAGGCCCGGCCTGGAGCTTACGCGTGCCACCTACCAGTTCCGCTCCATCGTCGAGCGCGCCGCGATCCGTGTCTTTGCGGAACAAGGCGATGAAGCCGTCATGAATGCCTTGGAAATCCGGCATTCCAGGCTGCTTCGACGCGTCGAGCGCGATGGTCTCGGAAAAGAACAACTGGAGGAGATGGACGCGCTGGAGGGAGAGTTGCACGGCGCGGTCATCGCCGCGCTGCGCAATCCGCTGATCGACAGCACCTACCGGCGCATGCACAATTATCTGCGTCTGCTGCGGCTCGACAGGAAGATCACGACACCCATCATGGTCCGGACGCTCAAGGAGCACCTCGATATCCTAGAGGCTTGCGGCACAAGGAATGCCGACGCCGCCGAGGCAAAACTGCAGGCGCATTTCCAGGCGGCGATGCAGCGAAGCCTGGGTCTCGTCTGACAGGTCAATCGTGATCCGTCGCTTAGTCCAGTTGCGCGCCGGGCGGTTGCATGGCGTGGGAAAGGATGCTACCCAAACTTCAACTGATCGATCAGATTGATGATCTGATATCTTGGAGGAGATAGGATGCAGTTGAACAAGAGGCAGTTTCTCATGGGTACGGCGGCCCTGGCGATGGCAGGGCATATCGGCGGCGCCCGTGCCGCGAGTGCCATCAGTTACTGGCACCATTTCACCAGCCAGTCGGAAATGGCCAGCCTGCTGAAGATCATCGCATTGTTTCAGGCGGCCAATGCCGATGTGGCGGTGACGCAGGAGAACATCCCGAACTCTGAATATATGGCAAAGGTCTCGTCGGCCGTGCTGGCCGGTGGCCGTCCGGATACCGCCATGGTGATCGCCGAGCGTTTCGCCGATCTCACCGCGATGGAGGGGTTGATTGATCTTACCGAGCGCGTGAACGGCTGGAAGGGCAAGGCCAATTTCCCCGAAAATCGCTGGACCGGGCTTTCCAGCAACGGCGCCATCTATGCGGTTCCCGCCTTCGCCTTCGTCGATTGGATGTACTACCGTGCCGACTATTTCGAGGAAGCCGGGTTGGCCGGGCCGCCCCGGAATTTCGACGAATTCCTGAGCGCTTGCCGCAAGCTGACCGACCCGTCGAAGGGTAGATATGCCTTTGGCATGCGCGCCGGCGCCGGCGGTTTCAAATATGTTATCGATGTCATGGAGGCGTTCGGCTCGCCGATCGTCAAGGATGGGCAGCCAGCCATCGACAGGGCAGCGGCGATCGAGGCGATAACGTTCTATTCCGATCTCTTCCTGAAGGAAAAGGTCGTGCCGCCGAGCGCGCCCAACGACAGCTACCGCCAGATCATGGAGGGCTTCCGCACCGGGCAGACGGCAATGGTGTGGCACCACACCGGTTCGCTGAATGAAATCTCGGCCGCGATGAAGCAGGGCAAACAATTCTCGACCGCACCCATGCCGGCGGGTCCGAAGGCGCATGTCGCTCGCGTTGCCTACGCCGGCAACGGCATCATGAAGGAAGACAATATAGAGGCTGCCTGGCGCTGGGTGAGTTTCTGGGGCGAGACCGATGCTGCCCTGGCCTTGCTCGAAGGCACGGGCTATTTCCCGGCCTCTGCCGCTGCCCTGCAAGATCCGCGGATCACCGGCAATCCAATCTATCACGCGGCGGTCGAAACGCTCGAGTTCGGACGTCTGCCGAACAATTTCGTGGGCGCGGCGGGCTGGTCCGAAAATGTCGTCAATCCCGCTTTCCAATCGGTGCTCACGGGCCAGTCGACACCGGAGCAGGCCGTGGACCGTATGATCCAGGGCCTCGAGGCCGCCCTTCGCTGATACATCCCTGCACGGCCGGCTCCGGCGTGCGGCCATACGTTGAACGCAACGGGACGATGCATTCGCATCGCGGATCCATGACATCAAGCTCAAGCGGATATCGGCCATTGCGGGCTCTCGGCGAATTGTCCGAGACCCGCTACTGGATGTATTTGTTGCTCCTTCCCAGCCTCGTCATGATCCTGCTGGTGATCGCCTATCCGACGCTTTACGGCATGGCCATCAGTTTTCGCGAGATGCGTCTGACGCGTCCCGGTCTGGGTGGCTGGGTCGGCTTCAAACATTATGCGGCAATGTGGTCCGATCCTGTCTTCTGGATCGCCCTGAAGAACACGGTCGTCTGGGTCACCGCGGCGGTCGTGCTGGAATTGGCGCTCGGCCTTCTCGCCGCGACCGCCCTCAACAGGGATTTGCCGGGCACGAAGATCTTCGCCGTGCTGATCCTGCTTCCCTATTTCCTGCCCAACGTCGTGGCGGGTCATATGTGGGCCTTGCTGCTCGATCCGAGGCTTGGGGTCATCAACGATCTTCTCGTCCGCGCGGGCGTCCTGCACACCTACAAGGCATGGTTCGCGGATCCCAATACCGCGCTTGCGGCGACCGTCCTTGTCGAGGCGTGGCACGGATTTCCATTCTTCGCGCTGCTGTTGCTCGCGGGCCTGAAGAGCATTCCCGAAGATCTCTACAAGGCAGCCGCGGTGGACGGCGCGGGCGTCCCGGCGCAGCTCAGGCTGATCACCTTGCCGATGCTCAAGACCGTGATTGCGGCGGCGGTGATCCTGCGCGTCATCGGGCTGGTCAATTCGCCCGATCTGCTCCTCATTCTCACCGGTGGCGGACCGGGAGATGCCACGCAGGTCCTGTCGCTATACGCCTTCCAGACCGCGTACAAGGAATTCAATTTCGGCTACGCATCCGCCCTGTCGGTGGTGATGTTCGTGATCCTGATGATCTTCGCGGCGGCATATATCCGCCTGTCCAGGATCACCAAGGGAGACGGCGATGATTGAAAGCAAGCGCCGCCGGCGGGTGATCGCCAACATCGCCACCTACTTGGTCCTCGCGACCCTGTCGATGTTCTGCATCGGTCCGATGATCTGGATGTTTCTGACATCGCTAAAATACGAGGCCGACATCGTCACCCAGACCATGCAGTACATACCGAGGCGCGTCACCTTCGACAATTATGTGGCGATCTGGACGCAGTCCGGCTTCCCGCGGCTGATAGCCAACAGCCTGGTCGTCACCTTCCTGACGGTGACGATCTGCGTCGCCACGGGCACGCTTGCCGCCTATGCATTTTCACGCTTCGCATTTCGCGGCCGAACGCAGCTCATGCTCGGCTATCTCGTCGTGCGCATGTTCCCCGCCGTGATGATGATCATTCCCCTTTATGTCGTCATGCGTGGCGTCGGCCTCGTCGACAGCCGTTTCGGACTTGCGCTTGCCTATACGAGTTTCCTTTTGCCGCTGTTCGTGTGGATGCTCAAAGGTTTCTTTGATTCCGCACCCAAGGAACTCGAGAGCGCGGCGCGCATCGACGGCTCGACAAGGCTTGGCGCCATGGTCCGCATCGTCATGCCGCTTGCGCGCAACGGTCTGGTGGCAAGTTCGGTGTTCATTGCCATCGCTGCCTGGAACGAGTTCTTGTTCGCCCTGATGCTGACGACAGGGCAGGGATCACGCACCTGGCCCGTGGGCCTGCAGTTGATGGTCGGCGAATTCCAGCTTCCATGGGGTGTGCTGGCGGCAGGCGGCATTCTCAGCATCCTGCCTGTCATCGTCCTCTTCGCCATCGTCCAGCGAACCATGGTTCAGGGGCTGACCGCGGGCGCCATCAAAGGTTAGGAGTATTCGCATGGCGACACTTTCCATCAAGGACGTGCGCAAGTCCTATGGCTCCGTAGAGGTCCTTCACGGGGTCGATATCGAGCTCGAGGACGGAGGCTTTCTGGTTCTGCTCGGGCCGTCGGGATGCGGCAAGTCGACCCTGCTCAACATGATTGCGGGCCTCGACGACACGTCCGGCGGCGACATCCTGATCGGCGGACGCTCGGTCGTGGATCTCGCGCCCAAGGACCGCAATATCGCGATGGTGTTCCAGTCCTATGCACTTTACCCGACCATGTCGGTGGAGCGAAATATCGGCTTCGGATTGGAAATGCGTGGCGTGGACGCCGATCAGCGCAAGCGCGCCGTCGACGACGCCGCGCGGCTGCTGCAGATTTCGCATCTGCTCGACCGACGCCCTGCCAATCTTTCGGGAGGACAGCGGCAGCGCGTTGCAATGGGGCGGGCGATCGTGCGCGACCCGGAGCTGTTCCTTTTTGACGAGCCGCTTTCCAATCTCGATGCAAAGCTTCGTGTGGAAATGCGCACGGAGATCAAGCGCCTGCACGAGCGTCTCGGCACGAGCATCGTCTATGTGACACATGATCAGATCGAGGCGATGACGCTGGCCACCAAGGTGGCGGTGATGAAGGGCGGCCATATCCAGCAGTTTGCCGATCCTCGCACCATCTATGAACGGCCCGCCAACGTGTTCGTCGCAAGTTTCATCGGATCGCCGGCGATGAACTTCCTGCCCGGGCGTCTGGTCTCGGACGCGAATGGCGTGCGTTTCGCGGCGAGCGGCGTGTCGGTCGCATTGCAGACCGGCAAGCGGCCGGTTGATTCAGAGCGCCCTGTGATCCTGGGCATAAGGCCTGAAGAACTGAAGGTGGCCGGGCGCGATGAAGCTTCGGTCACCGGGGTGATCGATGTCGTGGAGCCTACAGGGCCTGAAACCATGGTGACGGTGCAGGTTGGCGACCAGTCGATCATCGCCCGCCTGCCGCCGAGGTTTGCAGGCCGGCGAAACGAGCCGATATTCCTTGCCGTCGATCCGGCCAGCGCCAACCTGTTCGACCCCGGCAGCGAGCAGCGCATCGATATCTAGACTAGGGGACCGACACCACGGCGCTTCTGGCGCAACGCGGTTTCGGTCATCGGCCAAAGCATAGCCGAAGCCGGCATCGGTGCCGGCGAGATCGTTGCCATCGGCTGCAGCGGCCATGGGTGGCGGTTGCCGAGGCCTACGCGGGAGGGTATCGCCTTTATGGCGAGATCAACCAGGCGATGATTCCGATGTGGGAGCGCATCGCCGCACGGCAGGCACGCACGTGAGCGAAACTTCACCATCCCCTTTCGGCGATTACGACTACGTCATCGTCGGCGCCGGCTCCGCCGGCTGCGTGCTCGCCAACCGGCTCTCGGCCGATCCGCGCAACCGGGTGCTGCTGCTCGAAGCCGGCGGCAGCGACCGCTATCACTGGGTCGATATCCCGATCGGCTACCTCTTCTGCATGGGCAATCCGCGCACCGACTGGATGATGAAGACCGAACCGGAAGCCGGTCTCAACGGACGAAGCCTCAACTATCCGCGCGGCAAGGTGCTTGGTGGCTGTTCGTCGATCAACGGCATGATCTACATGCGTGGCCAGGCAGCCGACTATGACGGCTGGCGACAGGCCGGCAATGTCGGCTGGGGTTGGGACGATGTGCTGCCGTATTTCCGCAAGTCGGAAGACTATCACGGCGGCAAGAGCGCCATGCACGGCAGCGGCGGCGAGTGGCGGGTCGAACGGCAGCGTCTGTCCTGGCCGATCCTCGACGCGTTCCGGGAAGCCGCCGAGGAACTCGGCATTCCCCGCACCGAAGATTTCAACACCGGCACCAATGAAGGCTCGGGCTATTTCGAGGTCAACCAGCGGCAAGGGGTGCGCTGGAACACATCGAAGGCATTTTTGCGCGGCATTGCGGCGCGTCAGAATCTGCGCGTGGTGACGGGGGCTGAGACGGAACGGCTCGAATTCGACGGCCGACGCGTCACCGGACTGCTCTTCCGCCAAGGCGACCGCCTGCACAAGGTCAGCGCCGGACAGACGATCCTTGCTGCCGGTGCCATCAACTCGCCGAAGATCCTCGAACTGTCGGGGGTGGGGCGCCCTGACCTGCTTTCGAGCATTGGCGTGGATGTTCGACACGCCTTGCCGGGTGTTGGCGAAAATCTGCAGGACCATCTGCAGATACGCACGGTTTTCAAGGTCGCCAATGCCGCGACGCTCAACCAGCGCTATCACAATCTGATCAGCCGCGCGGCGATGGGTGTGGAATATGCGCTCAAACGCAGCGGGCCGTTGTCGATGGCGCCGAGCCAGCTCGGCATTTTTGCCAGGAGCGATCCGCGCCTCGCAACACCTGATCTGGAATATCATGTGCAACCGCTCAGCACAGACCGTCTGGGCGAGCCGCTGCATCGCTTTCCCGCGGTCACCGTGTCGGTCTGCAATCTGCGCCCGGAAAGCCGGGGTGCCGTGCATATGGCATCGTCCGATCCGCGCGAAGCGACGAAGATCCGGCCGAACTATCTCTCCACCACGGGAGACCGCAGCGTCGCGGTCGCATCGCTGCGCCATGTGCGCAGCCTGATGAAGGCACGGGCCGTGGCACGCTTCGCGCCCGAAGAGATGCTGCCCGGTACGCAATATGACAGCGACGAAGACCTTATCCGCAAGGCCGGGGATATCGGCACGACGATTTTCCACCCGGTCGGTACCTGCAAGATGGGTTCGGACTCGATGGCGGTGGTCGACGACCGGCTACGCGTTCACGGGCTTGCCGGACTGCGCGTGGTCGATGCCTCGATCATGCCGACAATCGTCTCGGGCAACACCAACTCTCCGGTCGTCATGATCGCCGAGAAGGCAGCGGAGATGATCCTGCTGGATCCGCGCTAATAATGTCGTGGCGATGTGCGTTGTCCTCGGATGCCGAAGCCGCCGCGACCCATGGCGGCCACCGCTTGGCGCGGGAGCTGGACGAACATGATATCGGCGATGCGCTGCCGTTCCGGCGGGAAATGACGGCTCTGGCGGCGGAATAGGCCGGAGCTGCTCTCGCGACCATGGTCCAAATCCATCAGGGTTGCCGCGGTCCCGGCCCATGCCGTAGACAGGCGGCCGTGAAGGACGTTGGCGGAGAAGAAACAAGATGTCGGACCGGATGAAGACCCTCTCCTCGGCCAAGTCGCATGGCGGCGTGCAGGGCGTCTATTCCCATGCTTCGGACGCCTGCTCTTGCGACATGATTTTCGCCGTCTTCGTGCCGCCGCAGGCGCGTGAGAAACCTTGCCCCGTCGTCTGGTACCTCTCCGGCCTCACCTGCACCCATGCCAATGTGATGGACAAGGGGGAATACCGGCGCATGGCCGCGGAGCTTGGCCTGATCGTCGTCTGTCCCGATACCAGCCCGCGCGGCGCCGATATTCCCGACGAGAAGGACAATTGGCAGTTCGGCAGCGGCGCCAGCTTCTACCTCGACGCCAAGCAGGCGCCCTACGCCACGAACTACCGCATGTATTCCTATGTCACCGAGGAATTGCCGGCGTTGATCGCGCAGGAGTTTCCAGCCGATATGACGCGCCAGGCGATCTTCGGCCATTCGATGGGCGGGCATGGCGCGCTGACGATCGCGCTCAAAAATCCCGAGCGCTTCAAAAGCTGCTCGGCCTTCGCGCCGATCGTGCAGCCAAGCACCGCCGGCTGGTCGCGGCCCGCCCTCGAAAAATACCTCGGCGCCGACGAGGCTTCATGGCGGGGCTACGATGCCACCTTGCTCATCGAGGATGGCCACCGTTTCCCCGAGCTTTTCGTCGATCAGGGGACGTCGGACGGCTTTCTCAAGGACGGGCTGAGGCCGTGGCTGCTGGAAGCGGCCTGCGCCAAGGCCGGCATTGCGCTGACCTTGCGCATGCAGGACGGCTACGACCATTCGTATTTCTTCATTTCGACATTCATGGACGACCATCTGAGATGGCACGCCGAAAGACTGGCTGACCCGGTTCGTGGCACCGGGTCACGCTGAAGCAACGGCATATCCCCGCGCGGGCTAATCCCGCAACAGGTCGAACATCAGCTTGAAGAAGCGGTCGGCATCGACTTCGTGAGCGATGCGCGCATTGTCCTTCTCGCCGCGCTCGCCCCAGAAATCGGCAACCGTCGCGCCGAAAGCATAGGTGCCGGACAGATCGACGCCGATGGCGATTTCAAGAGCAGCGTCCAGCATTTCGCCGACCGCATCCCGCTGCGCCGCATTGGCCAGCCGGACGATGTCGCGGCCGCCGTGGCCTTCCTCGCCTCGGACGAGGCAAGGCACGTCACCGGCGTCGACTGGCTGATCGACGGCGGCCAGACATTGCAGAGCTGGGCCAACGCGCCGGCCGGCGACGCGTTTCCGAAGTATCGCTAGTTAGGAGCAGCTTTTCCAACCTCACGAGCCGTCAGGTCGGTCGAACGCTTCGCGTCAGAGGCCGAACCGGTCCTTCAGCCGCCCCGACAGGATCGCGGCCTTCACCCCGAGCGGCCAGAGGCGGTGGAACCGGATTGGCTCGAGCGCCGATATCGGCATGGGAAACGGCGACGTCTCGCGGCCTTGCAGCCGTTGCGCCAGGGCAGCGCCCATCGCCGAGGCCATGGCGACGCCGCGACCGTTGTAGCCAAGGCATATCAGCACGCCGTCCTCCGGCTCGTGAATGTGCAGCAGATGGTCCTTGGTGATCGCGACCCGGCCGTTCCAGCCATGCGTCCAGCGTGCTCCGGAGAGCGCCGGCCACAGCCGCAGCGCATAGTCGGTGAGGTAGCGGATGGCGGCAGCATCGCCGATCGGCTTCATCGGTCCCCGGCCGCCCATGAGAAGACGGTTCTGCGCGTCGATGCGGTAGTACACGGTGATATTGCCGGCTTCGTAGACGACCGGCCTTTCAGGGAGAATTGCGGCCGCGGCTGCCGGCGCAAGCGGTTCGGTCGCCGCGATCGCGCTGAACACCGGAACAACCGACTGCTCCAGGCCCGGCCACAGGGCTCCGGTATAGCCGTTGGTTGCCACAAGCACCTTCTCGGCGCTGACCGAGCCGTTGGCGGTTTTGAAGACCCATCGTCCAGCCTCTCGCTTCAGCGAAAGCACTTCGCTGCCACCGAAAATCCGCGCGCCAGCGTTCCGCGCGGCGGCTGCCAGGCCGATCGTGTATTTCAGGGGATGGAGGTCGCCGCCGCGGGCGTCGAACATGCCGGCTATGTATCTGCCGGTACCGGTTCGTGTCGCCATCGCCTGTGCATCCAGCATGCTGACCGGCATGCCCCGCCGCTCGCATTGCGCGGCCGTGGTTCGCACCGCGGCTTCCGGCTTCGGCCGGATGGCCGCGCGGATCGTGCCATTCTGCCGGGCCTCGCAGGCGATCGACAGGCGCCGGATGAGGCCGAAGGTGAAATCCGGCGCGCCGTAGGAGAAATCGATCATCCGCGGCCCAAGGTCGGGGCCGAACATCGCCTCGATCGTGTCGGGATCGTATTTGAGGCCGGGATTGACCTGGCCGCCATTCCTGCCCGAAGCGCCCCAGCCCGGCTGGGCCGCTTCCAGCACGGCAACGTCGTCGCCCGCTTCCGCCAAATGCAAGGCGGTGGAAAGGCCGGTGAAGCCGCCGCCGACAATGGCGACCCTTGCCCGCTGCGCCCCGGCAAGGGCAGGGTAATTGCCGGTCCCTCCGGCCGTTTCGCGGTAGAGGCTTTTCGGTGGGTTGCTCTCAAGCATGCTGGGTATCGTCAAGGTGGCTGGAGAGGAACACGGGCCCGAGAGGCTGGATGGAAGCCGTTGGCCGAAAGCGATGCGCCACTTGCGAAAACTCCATATTGGGAACGGCAGACCGTCCAATATCGTGCCCGGTGCGCGCCAGGCAATTCAGCATGGCTTTCGGGAAATCACAACAACAGCGGCGACAGCGCCGCCATGAAGTGGTCGTTCTCCGCTGGCGAGCCGATGCTGACACGCACATAGCTGTCGAAATCTTGTTGCTTCCAGGGTTTGACGATGACGCCTTCGCGCAGCAGGCCCTCGGCGAAGGCGGAGGCATTTTGCCGGCAGTTGAAGAACAGGAAATTGCCGCGGGAAGGGGCGACGTCGAGGCCCATGTTCCGGAGGAAACTCTCGACCCGCGTTCTTTCCGCCTTGGCAAGCGCGACGACCCTTGCAAGGTGTTCCTCGTCCGCCAACGCCGCCAGCGCGGCGGCTTGTGCCATGCCATTGGCGTTGAATGGTGTGCGTACCCTGTCGAGCAGGGCGCGCAATTCCGGGTCGCCGGCGATGCCGAAGCCGATCCGCAATCCGGCGAGCCCGAACGCCTTGGAAAATGTCCGCAGCACGATCCAGGGTCGGTCGCGTTTGCGGAGGTAAGGCAGCGACGAGGCATAGTCGTCGCCTTCCGCATATTCGGCATAGGCTTCGTCGACGACGATCAGCGTCTCGTCGCCGGCCGCATCCAGAACCTTCGACAGGTCGCCGGCGGACAGCCAGCTGCCGACCGGGTTCATCGGGTTGGAGAACAGTAGCATGCGGGGCCGCTCGCGCACCGCCTCGATCAGGGCATCGACATTGATGGTGAGG
Source organism: Mesorhizobium sp. 2RAF45 (assembly GCF_052115225.1). Taxonomy (NCBI): domain Bacteria; kingdom Pseudomonadati; phylum Pseudomonadota; class Alphaproteobacteria; order Hyphomicrobiales; family Phyllobacteriaceae; genus Mesorhizobium; species Mesorhizobium sp. 2RAF45. The sequence goes on from NZ_JBFRGG010000010.1 coordinate 13,391, forward strand.
TCGTTGTTGACGGTCACTCGTTTGACGCTCGCGCCCATCAGCGTCGCGTAGTCCTCGTGCAGCGGGAACGATGGATAGAGCGTGACGACGGTATCGCCGGGCCTCAGCACGGCACGGCTGATGACGGACAGAAGGTCCTCCGAGCCATTGCCGAGGATGATCTGGTCCTCGCCGAATCCATATCTGGCGGCGATCGCCTGGCGCAGTTCGCGCCCGGCCGGATCCGGATAGAGCCGGAACATCTCGGCGCCGGCCTGCACCATCGTGGCCAGCGTCGGGCTCGGGCCGAGGGGGTTTTCATTCGACCCCAGCTTGGCGATCCTGGCCGGAGCATATCGTTGCATGACTTCGGCGATGGTCAGTCCGGAATTGTAAGGCGACAAGCGCGTGACTTCGGTTCGGACCATGTCTGATGCTCTCGACACGAGCGGGCTCCTCTGCGGTCGGCCGACGGACCCCATCATCGACCGGGTTCTCAAACACTGGGTTTCGCCGCATCGTTCCCGGGGTGAGTCAGGTCATTGACAGGCGCACTGGTGCAGCGAATTTTTGCTAGAAGTAGCGCAGCCGAAATTGTTTGTATATGCTTGTATATGTAACTTGATCTGGTAGTCTCGCTATCGGAACGGAAGCGCGACACCGGCAAGGAGGATCACATGCGCAATGCTTCTCTGTTCGATCTCGCCGGCAGGAAAGCGCTTGTCACCGGCGCCAGCCGCGGAATCGGCCGCAGCATCGCCGAAGCGTTGAGCGCTGCCGGCGCCGACGTCGCGGTCACCGCGCGCAGCCTGGCGTCCCTCGATGAGGTCACGGCGGCGCTCCGCGCGGCCGGCGGGGTTGCGCATGCCGTCGCTCTCGACGTCACCGATGTCAACCGCTGCCGGACGGCCACCGCCGAGGCTGCGGGCCTGCTTGGCGGTCTCGACATCCTCGTCAACAATGCCGGAATGGAAGAGGTCAGGCCCTCTCTCGACGTCGACGAAGCGCTGTGGGACCGGATCATCGACACCAATCTCAAGGGGGCGTTCTTCTGCGCCCAGGCGGCCGCGCTGCAGATGCGGGATGCCGGGCATGGCGGCGCCATCATCAATCTCTGCTCACTGACATCAGAAGTCGGCATTCCCACCGCGGTGCCCTATGGTTCGTCGAAGTCGGGCCTGCTCGGCATGACCAGGGCGCTGGCGGCGGAGTGGGCGGGTCTCGGCATCAGGGTCAACGCCATCGCCCCGGGTTACTTCCGGACGGCGATGACCGATGTGTTCTACAGCAACGAGGCATGGCAGCAGTCCATGCTCGCCAAGATCCCGCAGCACCGTTTCGGCGATCTCGGCGACCTGCACGGCGTTGCCGTCTTCCTTGCCTCGGATGCGGCGGCCTACATAACCGGCCAGTCCATTCCGGTGGATGGCGGCTTCCTGGCATCGATTTGAGGCAGCGCTAAAGGTTCGAAATCAACGTCTTGCGCAACGTAACCGGCCGGCGCGTTGCGTTCCAACAAAGAGGAATATCCATGTCCGACGTCAGCTTCCACGATCTGTCATCGCTCGACGCCACCCAGCGGTCCAGCCTGCTGAAGCGCGCCGAGGCCGATCTGTCGGTCTTCGTCGAAAAGGTCCGCCCGATCATCCAGGCCGTCAAGGACGAGGGTGACGCCGCGCTGATCCGCTTCGCCAGGGAGCTCGACAAGGCCAATGTCGCCGAAGGCGGACTGCAGGTGTCGGAAGCCGAGTTCGATGCGGCCTTCGACAAGGTCGAGAAGGATGTCGTGGAAAGCATCGGCTTCGGCATAGACAACATCAGGCGTTTCCATGAGGAGCAGAAGCCGGAAACGATGTGGCTCAAGGAAGTTCGGCCGGGCGCCTATGCCGGCGACCGCTATACGCCGATCGCCTCAGTCGCGCTCTATGTGCCGCGCGGCAAGGGCGCCTTCCCGTCGGTGACGATGATGACATCAGTTCCGGCGGTCATTGCCGGTGTGCCGCAGATCGCCATCGTGACGCCAGCGACATCGGATGGTTCGGTGGATGCGGCGACCCTGGTCGCGGCTCATCTCGCCGGCGTGCAAACCGTCTACAAATGCGGCGGCGCCCATGCCGTCGCCGCCGTCGCCTACGGCACCGAGACGGTGAAGCCGGCGCTCAAGATCGTCGGCCCCGGCAGCCCATGGGTGGTGGCGGCGAAGAGCGTACTGTCCTCGGTCATTAACACAGGGCTTCCGGCCGGACCGTCGGAAGCCATCATCTTTGCCGATGACAGTATCGACGGCGGCCTTGCCGCGCTCGATCTGCTGATCGAGGCCGAGCACGGACCGGATTCCTCGGCCTATCTGGTGACGCACAGCCGCAAGGTCGCCGAGGTAGCGCTCGCTGCGCTCCCGCAACACTGGTCGCGGATGACCGAACAGCGTGTGGAATTCTCGCGCGCGGTGCTGACCGGCAAGCGCGGTGGCATCGTACTGACAGCGTCGCTGGAAGACAGTTACCGCTTCATCAACGACTATGCGCCCGAACATCTGGAAATCCTGTCGAAGGAGCCGTTCGCGCATCTCGGGCACATCACCGAGGCGGCCGAGATCCTCATGGGTCCGCACACGCCGGTGACGCTTGCCAACTTCGTCCTTGGGCCGAATGCCGTGCTGCCGACCAGCCGCTGGGCGCGGACCTATGGGCCGCTTTCGGTGACGGATTTCGTCAAGCGCTCGTCGGTCGGCTATGTCACCTCGGCCGCCTATCCGGAATTGGCGAAGCACGCCCGCAGGCTCGCCCGCTACGAGGGCTTCAGCTCGCACGAAAACGCCGTCTCGGAAATCCGCGACCGCTACCTCGCCGGCTGAACGGAGACGATCGCGATGAAGGCAGCACGGCTTTATGGACCCGGCGATCTGCGCGTGGAGCACATTGCCCCGCCAGGCATTCCGGATGCCGGCTGGGTGAAGCTCAGGGTCGATGCCGCCGGCATCTGCGGTTCGGACCTGCACAATTTCCGCACCGGCCAATGGATAAGCCGCTCGCCTTCGACGGCCGGCCACGAGCTGACCGGCACGGTGACAGCGCTCGGCGAGGGCGTCGACACCGTCGCCGTCGGCGACAGGGTGGTTGCCGATTCCCGCTTCTGGTGCGGGGAATGCGCGCAATGCCGCGCCGGCAGGCGCCATCTCTGCGCTTCGCTGGGCTTCGTCGGCGAAGTCTGCGACGGCGGCTTCGCCGAACAGGCGGTGTTGCCCGCACGCTTGCTGCATGTTGTCGATGCAGCACTTGACGAACGGGTTGCCGCGATGGCCGAGCCGCTCGCGGTGGCGCTGCACGCAGTACGGCGTCTGCCCAAGACGGCAGGTTCGGTGCTTGTCGTCGGCTGCGGGCCGATCGGCGGTCTCGCCGCGCTGCTGCTGTCTCGAAGCTTCGCCGGCACGGTGCTTGTTGCCGACCGCAACCAGGCCCGCTGCGCCCGCGTGGCGCGGGTGACCGGCGCAACAATCGTCGACCTCGACCGCGATGCCATTGCCGCCGCCACCGCCAATGCTCCGCTCCTGGCGGCCGTGGAGGCGACCGGCAGCATCGCCGCATTCACTCAGTTGCTCGGCGTTCTCGATTCCGGCAGCGCGGTGGCGATGGTCGGCATCTTCCACGGCCGTCTCGACATCGACCCCAACGTTCTGGTCGAACGCGAGATCGCGCTGCTGGGGTGCCATGCCTTCGCCGACGAACTGCCCGACGCCGTGCGGATGCTGGGTGAATTGAGCGAACCGTTGCTCGCCCTGATCGATCGCGAGATCGGTCTCGACGATATTCCGGCCACTTATGAGCGGCTGTTGGCGGGGCAAAGCGACGGCTTGAAAACAATCATCCGCATGCGGCAACCTGTTGAGCCGGCGTGATTTCCGATAAATTGCCGGAAAGGATTTTGAAATGATCGATTTGCCCGATACGGCGAGCCCCCTTTACGAGAAGGTGAAGGACTACATCCTGACCAACATCGGAACGGGCCGGTGGGGCAAGGATCGCAAGCTGCCGTCCGAGAATGAGCTGGTGGTTTCGCTTGGTGTCTCGCGCATGACGGTCCACCGGGCCTTGCGGGAACTGACCGCGGCGGGGTTCCTGATCCGGCTGCAAGGCGTCGGCACCTTCATCGCGCCGCCCCGGCCGCAATCGACGCTGATCGAGATCAACAACATCGCGGCCGAGATCGTCGAGCGTGGCAACAGGCATCGCTCCGAAGTCCTCGTGCTGGAAACCATCATGCCGACCAAGGAGCTCGCTTTGTCCTTCGAGTTCCCAAAGCGCGTCGCGATCTATCACTCGGTCGTCGTCAATTTCGAGAACGACTTGCCGGTGCAGTTGGAAGAGCGCTTCGTCAATCCGAGCCTGATCCCCGACTACGACAAGCAGGATTTTTCGAAGACGGCGACCTACGACTACCTCATGCAGAAAACCCCGGTGACCGAGGTCGAGCATATCATCTCGGCGATCCCGGCCGACGCCGAGACGGCGCGGCATCTCAATATCGATGTCGGCAGCTGCTGTCTGTTTTTGCACCGTCGCACATGGACGGGCGCGATCGTCGCCACCATCAGCAAGCTGACCTATGCCGGCAGCCGCTATTCGCTCGGCAGCCGCTATTCCCCTTCCAAGACCAACTGACGGCAGCAGGGCTACCGCAGTTCGCAGAGGTTTTCCATAGATGTATGTACATGTATTGATGAGCACGATTTCACTCTCGGCTGACGGCCTGACCCGAGGCGACGATCGATGACACAGACACCGAGCCGTACGGCGCGGATCCGCACGCTCGCGCAGCATGATGTCGGCGAGGCGCAACGCGCGCTGGCGGCGCTGCTGGGCGACCTGTTCGGGATGACCCCAAGCAATGTCCGCATCAATGTCGACAAATACAGCCTCAATTCGTTGAACGGCTTCTTCGACAGCGAGGGCCAGGCCTATTTCTTCAAGTTTCACCAGGAGGAACGCGAAGAGGGCATGACCGGCGAATACTACCGGGCCGAGATCCTGTCGCGTGCCGGCCTGCCGGTCGACCAGCCTGTCCATATGTCCGCTCAGCCCGGCGAGCAGATCCTTGTCTATCGGCGCCGCACGGATCCGAGATTCTCGGATGTCCTGTTCGCGCTGGATGTTGAGGACGATGCCGGCAAGCGGCGCGAGGCGGTTCTCGCCGAGCGCGACCTGTCCGCCAGGCTGCTCGAGGTCTATCTCGAGAAGCTGCATCCGGTGACTGTCGCCGAGGTCTCGGCGGAGCCGATCCACCGGCTGTTTTATGAGCGGCTGATCGACGCCGATACGCGGTCGTCGCCGGGCGGCCGGCTGGCGGATTTCTATGTCGGCAAGCCGTTTGTCTTTCCCGGCATGGAACTTGGCTGGGATCGGTTGTCCCGGCTGAAATTCGTCATCAACGGCCAGCTTTACACCAGCAGCATCGGCGAACTTTTCGACGTTGCTGCGGCGCGCTTGCGGCCGGACCGGCTAGCCGATGCCGGCGGCGTGGTCGCGCATGGCGACGCCCACAATGCCAATGTCTGGTACACGGAAGAAGCGGGGAGGGCGGAGCTGTCCTTCTTCGATCCTGCTTTTGCCGGCTCGCATATCCCGACGCTGCTGGCCGAGGTGAAGGCCACCTTCCACAACATCTTCGCCCATCCGTTCTGGCTCTACGATCCGGCCATCGCGACGGAGACTTTTCGCGCACGGGCGCGGCTGGAAGGAAATCTGCTCCATGTCGACACCGACTGGGATTTGAGCCCGGTTCGCCGCGACCTGCTGGAGGTCAAGGCCACCGCTTTGTGGCGACCCTTGCTGCTCGAGCTCAAGCGGCGCGGCATGCTGCCGGCGGATTGGCGGGCGGTCCTGCGCTCAGGGCTTTTCCTGTCGCCGACCCTGGTCATGAACCTGCGCGCCGGCGCGCGCAGCCACACGCCGGTGTCTTCTCTCATCGCCTTTTCAGTCGCGGCCATGGTCGGCAGCGAGCCCGATGCCGGGGCCGATCGGGTGACCGATTTCCTCGACTTGATCGATCCTGAAAGCGCGAGCGGATGCGCCTGATCCACGAGGGAAATTGAGCGGTGCCAACTTGTATATGCATGTATGTATTTTAGCCTTGACATCCGCTCCCGCTGACGCTGAAATATCCCTGCACTTCACCACGAAGTGGTGGGCAAGACGCCGAGGCACAGTGCCGCAAGAGCAGAAACCCGCAGTCTCACCAGACCGGATGCCTGGGAAAAAAGCGGTCTGATCATCAAGGGGAACTTGAGATGATGCGTAACCTAGCAGGACAATTTCGCGCGCTCATGATGGCCGCCGCCATCGGGCTCGCCGCCGCGCCAGTGGCCCACGCCGCCGATGCGGCCATTCCCACGACGCCAGAGGCAGGACCGTTCAAGATAGGCATCGAGCCCTGGCTCGGCTATGGCCAGTGGCACGTCGCCGACGCCAAGGGCCTGTTCAAGACGAATGGCTTGTCGGACGTCCAGATCGTCAACTTCGCCGAGGACAAGGATATCAACGCCGCTTTGGCCAGCGGCCAGCTCGACGCCGCCAATATCGCGACCCACACGGCGATGGGTATGGTGGCCGCCGGCCTGCCGGTGAAGATCGTGCTGCTGCTCGATGTCTCGATGACGGCCGACGCTATCATCGCCGGCAAGGACGTCACCTCCATCGCCGACCTCAAGGGCAAGCAGGTTGCTTTTGAAGAAGGCACGACCAGCGACATCCTGCTCAAATACGCGCTCGCCAAGAATGGCATGTCGATCGCCGACGTTCAGCCGGTTCCGATGCCTGCCTCCGACGCCGGCGGCGCCTTGATCGCCGGCCGCGTGCCGGTCGCTGTCACCTACGAGCCCTACCTCACCGTCGCCATGGCGCAGAACAAGGACGTCAAGCTGCTGTTTTCCGCCGGCGAGGACCCCGGCCTGATCAGCGACGTGCTGGTGGTGCGCGACGAGGTCATCAAGTCGCGGCCCGGCCAGGTGCTGGCCATGATCAAGAGCTGGGACGCCGCACTCAAGGATTACAATGCAGACACACCCGGCGGCCGCGCCATCATCGCCAAGGCGGTCGGTTCCGACGTCAAGGACCTCAACACCGCTTTCGACGGCGTGCGCTACTATTCGCTTGCCGAAAACAAGACGGCGCTGACCGGCGATTTCACCACCAAGACATTCGCCGACGTCGAAGCTGCCGCCAAGAACGCCAAGCTGCTCCAGGCCGACGTGACGCCCGAGCAGATGATCGACCCGTCCTTCGTCAAGGCGGCGCAATGATAGAGGCCGGATCGCGGTGGTAGCGCAGATGTCAGCGGATCCCCCCGCGAAAACCGGCCCGGCGCGCTCCGCGCCAAAGGCGGCCACGAAACAGGCGAGGCGCCGCCGGTCCTCCGGGATCGGCGCGCCCATCGCCAGGTCGCGTTTCCTGATGATCGCGGTGGCCGTCTTTGTCGGGCTTGGCCTCGCCTGGTGGGCGGCGACCGGGCTGGAATGGGTAAAGCCCATCTTCCTGCCGTCGCCCGGCAGTGTTGCGACCCAGATCGCCAAGCTCGCCGCTGACGGCACGCTGTGGCTGGACCTCACCGCCTCGGCGTATCGCATTTCCATCGGTTTCCTCATCGCCTCGGCACTGTCGATCCCGATCGGCGTGCTGATCGGCAGCTTCCGCTCCTGGGAGGCTGGTATCGAGCCGCTGGTGGATTTCATCCGCTACATGCCGGTTGTCGCTTTCGTGCCGCTCTCCATATTGTGGGCAGGTACCGGCGATACGCAGAAATTCCTGATCATCTTCATCGGCACTTTCTTCCAGCAGGTGCTGATGGTCATGGACAATGTGAAACGGGTTCCCGCCGATTTCATCGGCCTTGGCCGCACGCTCGGCCTGCCGGACCGCAAGATCCTGACGCGCATCGTCGTGCCCAGCGCCCTGCCGGGTATCTGGGATACGCTGCGCATCAGCCTCGGCTGGGCATGGACCTGGCTGGTGCTGGCCGAACTTGTCGCGGCGACATCAGGCCTCGGCTATCGCATTACCGTGTCGCAGCGCTATTTCCAGACCAACACCATCATTGGTTACATCCTGCTCCTCGGCGTGCTTGGTCTCATCACCGACCAGGTCATGAAGGCGCTGGAAAAGGTTCTGTTTCGCCAGGATGGCCATTCGCAATGAGGAACCGCCGATGACTGTTCCCAAATTGCGCATCGCCGGCCTCGACAAGAGCTTCGGCACGGGCGAGCGGCGCACTGAAGTGCTGCGCGACATCAATCTCGATCTCGCCGACAATGAGTTCGTCTCGCTCGTCGGCACGTCGGGGTGCGGCAAGAGCACGCTGCTGTCGATCGTTGCCGGACTGCAGGACTTCGACGCCGGCGATCTCAGCATCGATGGCGCGCCGATCCTGCAGCCGGGTCTCGACCGCGGCGTCGTCTTCCAGTCCTACACGCTGCTGCCCTGGCTGACGGCGCGGCAGAACATCGAGTTCGCCCTCAAGGCCGCCGGCTACGATCGCACGGCCTGCCGCGAGATTGCGCTTGAGCATCTCGACCTCGTCAAGCTGTCGCAAAGCGCCGACCGCTTTCCGTCCGAACTGTCGGGCGGCATGAAGCAGCGCGTCGCCATTGCGCGCGCGCTGTCCTATCGGCCGAAGATGCTGCTGATGGATGAACCGTTCGGCGCGCTCGATGCCTTGACCCGGCACCAGATGCAGGAACTGCTGACCCAGATTTGGGAGGAACACAAGCTGACCGTTCTCTTCGTCACGCATGATGTGGAGGAGGCGGTCTATCTGTCGGACCGCATCGTCGTCATGGGGATCGGGCCGGGACGCATCATGCAGACCTTCAACGTCGACATCGAGCGGCCGCGCCGGGAAGAGGTGATGGAGACCCCGGCCTTCATGGATCTGCAGCGCGGCGTGCACAAGGCGATCCGCGAGGCGTCAAGACGTCCTGAAATGGCGTAGCCCTCGAGCCCTCGCGGCTACCATGGCCCGACAAAGGTCAGAGCATTCCGAAGGGGCCATAATAGTAGGGGCGGTATGGGACACATAGGCCGAGCGCCAGCTGGACCGGTCCGCAATAATCGTAGTAGCCGCCATAATAGCCGCCTCGCCAGCCGCCGCCAGCCCAATGGCGGCCGTGTCCGCGGTGAAAGGCGTATCTATGCCCGCCACCGAAATGGCGGCCGCGGAAAGGCCCCATGGCATGACCGCCGCCATGGTGCCTGACGACCGCGGCGTCGGCCATGGTTGCAAATGAAGTCGTACCTGCCGCCAATGCCAGCGCAACGGAGCTTGCAAACACCAATTGCCTTTTCATGAGCGTTACTCCTGTTTTGTTGCGATATTGCGCATGGGAGAAAAACGGCCGCCTCACTGCACACGTTCCTTCACGAAATCGGGACGGAGAGTCGCTCTGCATGGTCAGCAATCAGGGGCCGTGGGGACCGCATAGGTCGAGTGTCCACGCGATGGTCCCGCAGAAGTCACCGGCGTAGCCATGGTAACTGCCGTAGCCATTGTAGTCGCTGTCCATCCGGCCATAGTTGCTGCCCCAATTGTCGCCAGTCCAATCGCGGCCAACCCAGCCGCCGTGGCTAGCGTGTCGGCCATGTGCGGCGTGCGCATGGCCGCCGTGCGCAACGGTGAGGTGGACAAAGTGGTGCCTGACGACGGCGGCGTCGGCGACGGTGGCAAACGCTATCGTGCTCGTGGCCAAGGTCAGCAGCATGGAACTGATGAATACGAGTCGCCTTTTCATGGAAATGTCTCCTTTCCGTTCCAAGGATATGGGGAAGAAAGCCGTCTCTCGCCGGACACGTTCCTTCACGAAATCGGGACGGATGCTTGCGGGACCGTGCAGTGTCTTCAGGCAATCTCGCGACACCATCGCCTCCTTGCCGACGTCCGGCCCACTCACGGCGCCGGTCAAGATTTGTTGACTTCCGGCAAGGTGGAAATCGCTACCCCTGACCTATTTGTCGGACCATAAGACGGCCGTGCGACCAGACTCCGGCTGGCTGGCACGTAGGGCAATCTTGCCTTTGAACTGGGATGCGCTGCTTTGGCTACAGAATATAAGCCGCTCGCATGACGGAATTTGCCGCAGCATTGGAACAGCCTCAATTCGCCACCGAGCGTGATCCGAGGCTGAGGCTGATCATTCCGATCATTGTCGCCATCGCCTTCCTGATGGAGCAGCTCGATTCCACCATCATCACCACCGCGATTCCGGCCATCGCGCACAGCCTCGACACGACGCCGGTCCGGCTGAACCTTGCGATCACCACCTACATTCTGACGCTCGCTGTGTTCATTCCCGTCAGCGGCTGGTTCGCCGACAGGTTCGGCGCGCGAATAGTGTTCGCGCTGGCGCTGTTCACCTTCACCCTTGGCTCGGCACTGTGCGGTGTGGCCAACAGTTTCGGCATGCTGCTGGCCATGCGTGCGCTGCAGGGGTTGGGCGGGGCCATGATGACGCCGGTCGGCCGGTTGATCCTGCTGCGCAGCTTTCCGCGCAGCGGGCTGATCACCGCCATGACCTACATGACCTTGCCCGCCATCATGGGGCCGGTCATCGGGCCGCTGCTCGGCGGCCTGCTGACCACCTACGCCTCGTGGCGCTGGATATTCTATGTCAACGTGCCGTTCGGCTGCCTCGGCATTCTGGCCGCGCTGCGCTTTGTCGACGATTTTCACGAGGAGGCGGTGCAGCGCTTCGACTTCGCAGGGTTCCTGATGGTGGGATGCGGGGTGGCACTGCTGCAATTCGGGCTGGAAAACATCGGCCGGCCGATCATTCCCGTTTCAGCCACAGTGCTGGTGCTGGCCGCTTCCGTCCTGCTGCTGCTCGCCTTCGGGCGCTATGCGCGCCGCGTCGCGGCGCCGGCCGTTGACCTGACGCTGTTTCGGTTTCGCTCCTTCTGGGTCGGCACGCTGGCCGGCGGCCTGTGCCGCGTCGGCCTCAACGGCGTGCCGTTCCTCCTGCCGCTGATGCTGCAGCTCGGCTTCGGCATGAGCCCGGTCACTTCGGGCTCGCTGACATTCGTGGGCAGCTTCGGCGCCTTGCTCATGCGGCCGCTGCTGTCGCCGCTGCTGCGGCGGTTCGGCTTCAGCTCCGTGCTGATCGGCAGCGCGGTCGTCGGCTCCGCCACCGTGGCGGGGTTCGCCCTGATGGGGCCTGATACGCCGCATTGGACGATCGGCGTCTACGTCTTCCTGTTCGGCATCGTCCGCTCGGCGCAGTTCATGACCTCCAACACCTTGTCCTACGCCGATCTGCCGGCGGACAAGCTCAGCCGCGCCACCAGCCTTGGTGGCGTGCTGCAGCAGCTCAGCGTTTCGCTTGGTGTCTCGATCGCCGCCATGCTGCTGGGCCTGATCGCGGGGGAGACCCATGTGCTTACGCCGGAGCGCTTTCACCAGGTGTTCCTGCTGACCGCGATCATCCCGTTGATCTCCATTCCCGGCTTTCTGTATCTGCGCGCCGAGGATGGCGTGCAGGTCAGCGGTCACATCAGGGGATCTCGCAGATAGGTTCTTTCAGGAGGGCAGCGGAGGTTCGAACCCGCCCGCACCACTCACGTCGCTTTGCCGAGCGCCGCGTCCATTCCCATTTCTTCTTCGGAAATGTCGTCGAACGAAGCGTAGTTCATGTTGTAGAGCCGGGCGTAGAGGCCCTTCCTCAGCATCAGCTGTTCGTGGTTGCCGCTTTCGACGATCTCGCCATTCTGCAGCACGATGATGCGGTCGGCGCCGCGGATGGTGGCGAGTCGATGGGCGATGACCAGCCCGGTGCGGCCCTCCAGCAGGGTGATCAGCGCCCTCTGGATCAGCATCTCGGTGTAGGAATCGATGCTGGCCGTGGCCTCGTCGAGCACCAGGATCTTGGCGTCAGCGACCAGCGCGCGCGCGAAACTGATGAGCTGGCGCTGGCCGAGCGAGAGGTTGCCGCCGCGCTGTTCGAGCTCGGTACCGTAGCCGCCGGGTAGTTGCTCGATGAAGTCGTGCGCGCCGACGGCCTGTGCCGCGCGAACCACTTCTTCGCGGCTGGCTGATGTCTTGTGGTAGCGGATGTTCTCCAGCACCGTGCCGGAGAACAGGAACGGCTCCTGCAGCACCATGGCCACTTGGTCGCCGAGTGAATCCTGCGTCAGGTCACGCACATCGTGACCGCCGACAAGGACTTGCCCCGACCAGACATCGTAGAAGCGGTGCACCAGCGCCATCGAACTCGACTTGCCCGATCCCGTCGGGCCGACAAGCGCGACGGTCTCGCCAGGATTGACGCGGAAGGAGATGTTCTTCAGCACCGGCTGGTTCGGCCGATAGCCGAAGGTGACGTTCCTGAACTCGACCGAGCCGTCCGTATCGCGCGACAAGGCCACCGCATTGTCCTTGTCGCTGACATCCACCGGCACGTCGAGCACTTCGGAGATGCGCTGGCCCGAAGCCATGGCGCGCTGCATGACGCTGTACTGCATGGTGAGCGAGCGGATCGGGTCGAAGAAGCGCTGGATGTAGAACAGGAACGCCACCATGACGCCGACATCGAGGCTGTGCGACAGCACCATAGAACCGCCGACGACAATGACCGTCGCCATGGCGATGCCAGTCAGCGTGTCGACGATCGGCACCATCACCTGCGCGTATCGAGCCGACCGCAGATGGGCGTTGAGGTTGGCCAGCACCTTTTCGTCATAGAGGTCGAAATTGACGTGCTGGCGTTCCAGGCTCTGCACGGTGCGCACGCCATGGATGCCTTCGGCGAGTGCCCCGTTGGCGATGGAATTGGTTTCGTGCGCCGCCATGAAGGCGACCTTGGCGCGCGGCAGCCAGAACAGCCGCACGATGAACAGCATCGGCATGGTCGACAGCGTCAGCAGTCCGAGCCGGAAATCGAGCCACAGCAGAACGGTGACGATACCGAACAGCAGCACGATGTCGCCCACCGACATCACCGATGTCTCGAGGAATTCCTGCATCGAATTGACGTCGCCCTGCAGGCGCGACATCAGCCGGCCGACCTCGGTCTTGTCCATGAAGCTGAGCGACACAAGCTGCAGATGGCTGAACATGGCGCGGCGCAGGTCGGAAAGCACGTTCTCCGCCACCTTGCCGACGACGCTTTCCTGCACATAACTGGCGGCATAGTTGATCAGGATGATCACGGTGAAGGTGACGATCGCGGAGATCATCACCGAGCGGTCGAGCCGGCCCGGAGCCATGCCGTGGTCGATGGCGTAACGGATGACCAGCGGGATCGCCAGCTGCGTCAGCGTGAACACCAGCACCGCCGCCACCGAGATGAAGATCCGGCCCTGATAGGGTCTCACGAAGCTCCAGATGCGTCTGACGATGCGCGGATCATAGGCCTTGCCGAAAACCTCTTCCTCGTCGCGATGCGAGCCGACGACGGCCTTGGTCGGCCGCCCGCTTTTGTCGTCCTTCTCGTCGTCGTCCTGCGTCGACATCATGCGGCTCCCTCGAGCCGGTCGTCGTCCGGCCGCAGCTGCAGGTCGTAAAGCGCGCGGTAGCGTCCGCCCAGCGCCAGCAGTTCCTCATGCGTGCCGCGCTCGACGATGCGGCCGCCCTCGACGAACAGGATCTGGTCGGCATGCATCAGCGAACTCAACCGGTGCGAGATGATCAGCGTCACGCGATCCTTGGCGAAGCGCTTCATCGCCGCGCGGATACGCTGCTCGGTGCCGGCATCGATTGCCGCGGTGGAATCGTCGAAGACCAGAACCGATGGCCGCAGCATCAGGCTGCGCGCAATGGTCAGGCGCTGCCGTTGGCCGCCGGAAAGCGAGGCGCCGCGCTCGCCGACGACCGTGGTGTAGCCGGCCGGAAGCCCGATAATATAGTTGTGCAACTGCGCATATTCGGCGGCCTGTCCGATGCGGGTCTCGCGCGCCCAGGGGTTGCCATAGGCGATGTTGTTCTCGATCGAGGTGGTGAACAGGAACGCATCCTGCTGCACCACGCCGACTACCTTGCGCAGCGATTGCAGCGTGACCTTGCTTATATCCTGGCCGTCGATGGTGATCGCGCCGGAGGTGACGTCGTAGAAGCGCGGGATCAAATGCGCGATGGTCGACTTGCCGCTGCCCGGCGGGCCGACAATGCCGACCGTCTCGCCAGGCTTCGCCTCGAAGGATATGCCGGACAGGGTCGGACGGCCGCCCGCGCCCTCATAGCGGAAGCCGACATCATCGAAGCGCAGCACGCCATCGGTGATGACGAGCTCCCTGGCGTCGGGCGCATCCTCGATGTCGAGTTCGGTGTCGAGCAGTTCGAACAGCCGCGTGCCGCAGGTCGAGGCGCGCGCGAAGGAATTGACCATCAGGCCAAGCTGGCGCACCGGCATTTGCAGGATGGTCATGAAGGTGAGGAACTGCGCCAGCGTACCGACGCTGATCTGGCCCGCGATCACCTTCTGGCCGCCAAACCACAGCACCAGCCCCATGGCGGCCAGGAAGGAAAAGTTCATGGCGCTGGTGTTGGCGACGCGGATGTCGACGCGCTGATTGGCCAGCTCCAGCGCGTCCTGCTTGGCGCGGTCGAATTTCTTGAGCTCATGGCGCTGCGCCGCGAAGGCACGCACGACACGGATGCCGCCAAGATTCTCGTCCATCACCCGGCTCAGCACCGACAGCCGCTCCTGCAGCGTCAGCCAGGTGCTGCGCAATCTGAGCTGTGTCACCGAGGAACGCCAGGCGACGAAAGGCACGAAGCTGAGGCTGAGCAGGCCGAGCACGAGATCGGTGCTGATCAGGAGATAGGCGCCGACGCCGATCAGCACGCCGAGCAGCACCACGCGCAGGATGCCTGTGGAAAAGAACATGCGCACGCCGTCGAGATCGAGCAGCCCGAGCGTGATCAGGTCGCCGGTATGGACCTTGTCGTGGAAGGAGAAGCTCAGCCGCTGGATCTTCTCGTAGAAGGCGAGCCGCAATTCATAGCCGGTCTGATGGCCGACGGCCTCGCCAAAATAGTTCTGCGCCATGGTGAAGAGGCCGCGCAGGATGCTGACGACCAGCAGGGTCAGCGCCGTGTGCCACAGTGCCTGTTCTGCCGCGGTGCCGGCGCCCGCGGCGATCACGCCTTGCGCCTGGTCGATGGCGCGTCCCAGCAGGCGTGGGATGAAAAGCTGCAGCGTCGCGGCGATGAAGGTCGAGACCAGCGTGATGGCGACCTGCCAGGGATGGCGCAGCGTCATGCGCACGATGCGCAGCAAGGTGCTGAGGCCCTTGCCCCAGGAGGCTTCCGCCACATGGGCAAACGATTTGCCGCGCTTCGCCGCGCCGCTGGTTGCATCCGTAGGCAAGGAAATATCCAGTCCAATCCGGACATTAGCCCGGACGCATGAAGCAGACTCAGTTCTGATGACGCAATGTTACGCGTGTCGGACTTGACCCTTCAAGGGGCCAATGGCGGCATCGCACTGTGCCTGACAGGCGGTGCCGCCATCGGTCGTCGCCGGGCGCTTGCGCCTTTGCCGCCAAAGTTCCTGTGAGGGTGTCGAGCCGACATTCGCTGGCATAAACAATTCATTGCATTGACGCGCAGATTCTCCAGCTCGACCCAGCCTTGACGGACTATCAGTTCTGTCACGCGTCGCCGACACGGAAGCAGCCAGGGCCGACGCCGCCGTGAAAAGCAAGAGGGCAGTCTTCCTTGACAAGTTTTCCCTTCACCGAAGCCATGCCGATCCAGTTTCAAGCACCGTTGCCGAAGGCTTCGGAGGTTGTGGTCATCGGTGGTGGCGTCATCGGCGTGACCACGGCCCTGTTCCTGGCGCGACGCAACATTTCGGTGACATTGCTGGAAAAGGGCCGCATCGCCGGCGAGCAATCGTCGCGGAACTGGGGCTGGATCCGGCAGCAGGGTCGCGATGCCGATGAACTGCCTGTTGTCATCGAAGCGCAACGCCTCTGGCGGCAACTGGCCGAGGAATGCGGCGAGGACATCGGACTGAAGCAGACGGGCGTTACCTACCTTGCGCGAACCGACAAGGAGATGGCCGGCTTCGCGAAATTCCTGAAGATCGCAGAGATACACGGCGTCGACACGCGTCTCCTCGACCAGGGTGAGACGGCCAGGCTGATCCCGGCCATGTCGCGCTCTTTCAAGGGCGCTATGACCACCCCATCCGACATGCGCGCCGAGCCCTGGGTCGCGGTTTCAGCGCTTGCCCGCCTGGCCGCCCGGGAGGGCGTCACCATCATCGAGAATTGTGCGGCGCGCATGCTCGACATATCGGCTGGACGCGTTAGCGGGGTCTGGACCGAGCAGGGCCGTATCGCCACCTCGAGCGCGGTCGTCGCGAGCGGTGCGTGGACGTCGCTCTTCCTGCGCGCCCACGGCGTCTCCATCCCGCAGCTGAGCGTCAGGGCGACCGTCGCCGCGACCGGACCGATGCCCGAAATCCATTCGGGCGCCGTGGCCGACGAACATATCGCATTCCGACGCAGGCAGGATGGCGGCTACACGCTGGCATCGGGAGGCACCAGTCAGCTGTATGTCGGGCCTGATGCCTTTCGTCATGCGACCAAATACGTTCCCGCTCTGATGGCAAATCCTTTTGGCACCTCCTACCTGCCGGCGCCGCCGCGCGGCTATCCGGACGGCTGGTCGACCCCACGCAGGTGGAACGCGGACGAGGAAAGCCCGTTCGAACGGATGCGCATCCTCAATCCCGCCCCCAAAGCCTCGGCATTGCGCGATATCGAGCGCGAATTCGCGGCACTTTTCACGCAGTTCAAGACGGTGCCGATCAAGGCGAGCTGGGCGGGCATGATCGATGCGATGCCGGATGTGGTGCCGGTCGTTGATCGTGCCGCCGAAATTCCGGGTCTCGTCATCGCCACCGGGATGAGCGGTCATGGCTTCGGCATCGGACCTGGCATGGGCCGCGTCGTGTCCGACCTCGTCCAGGGAAACGAGATCGGGCATGATCTTCACAGGTTCCGTCAATCGCGGTTCAGCGACGGCAGCCCGATCAAGCTAGGACCCAGTCTCTAGATAGGGCTGTCTGGCGTCGCGGGCCAAGAACGTCATCTATGCCTTCGGCCATGGCCATCAAGGCCTCATCGGCGGCGCCGTCACCGGCAAGATCGTGTCGCAACTCGCCGCCGGTTTGCCGCCGGCGATCGATCTGACGCCCTTCCGGGCGGATAGGTTCTGATTTCAGAGCGTGCTGCCGTACCGGCAGACCTTTCCGTTCTTGCATGGGGAAACGACGTGACCGCAAACACCAATACCCAGGCCGTAGAGCCGATCGATCCGCAGGGGATCTACACCGTGCTGATCTGTGATCTGGTCGGCCTGCGCTTCGGACCTGACGGCAAGCCTGATCCCAGCGACGTGCGCGCCCATATCGAAGCCAAGGGCGGCCGCTTCCATTTGTCCGCGCTTGGCGACAAATCGGGCCTCGAGCGGGGCCGGGTGCATTTCTTCTACCAGCCGGATCTCAGCACCCGCGAGGAGCTGGTCGAGGCCGCCGGCGACGGACGCTACGACGCCGTCATCGCCGCAGCGACCTTCCTGCCCGCAGAGACCGTCTTTGCGCTGGCCGGTGTGCGGATCGGCGCCGGCACCGGCAATATGGGTTCGCGCTCCTGGGGTGGCGGCAGCGGCGAGGGCGGCAGCGCGGTGCTGATGAACACGCCCGGCATCAACAGCCGCGCCACCGCACAGATGGTGATGAAGGCGATCCTGAAAGTGCTGCCGGATCTACCTGTCGGCTTGCTTCACGACCGGGTGGCACGCGGCAATTTCGACACTGGCAGGGAGTTGCGTGATTTCCCGACCGAAAAACTCGAAGGCAAGACGATCGCGATCATCGGCTACGGCAATATCGGCCGCGAGGTGGCCAAGCTCGCCCGTGCCTTCGGCATGCGCGTGGTGATCCATGCAAGGCCACGGCACCGCGACTGGGTAGAAGCCGAGGGCTTTGCCTTCGCGGCGGATCTTGCCGTCGCGGCTGAAGGTGCAGATGTGCTCAGCGTCCATGTCGGCCTAGGCAAGCAGGACGCGCAGACGGGCCGCTACGCCAATGCCGGGCTCATTGGCGCCGAGGTACTGTCCCGCATGAACAAGGGTGCGGTGCTGGTCAACTACGATCGCGGCGAGCTTGTCGACGTCGCAGCGCTTGGCGAGGCGCTGGACGCAGGGCGGGTGCGCCACGCCGCCATTGATGCCGATCTGTTCAGGGATGACTCGACTGGACGTCTTTCCGGCCCGATGCTGCCTTATCTCGACCTCGTCGAAAGGCACGGCGAAAAACTTGAACTTCTGCCGCATGCGGCAGCCGATACGGACCATCCGTCGCGCGTTGCCGGCGCCAAACAGGCTGTCGACCAGCTGTTCGATGTCATCTGCCGCAAATCTGTGACCAATGCCAAAGGCACCGTGCCGCCGGGTTATCTCTCGCTTGGGGCGACAACGCCCCCAGGCATCGGACCGGTGACGGCGGATCATTTTTTGAAATTGACTGCCAGCGACTGCTCCGAACTGGCGGATGTCTGTGATCGGCAAAGCCGGCTGTGGAAGGCTCTGTCGGATGCGCCGCCCACAGAGCGCGGCAAGATGGTCACTGAGCAGGGCGAAGAGCTTGTCCGGCTGATCGACCGCTTCTGCCTCCTGGCCGAGAAACTCAACCTCCGAGGCCCTTACCAATAGGCTCGACCTGCCGCAGCGGGTTATCACGGCAGCAGGTCCGAACGAGACACTCCGCCGCAATCTTCAATATCTAACCCACCGTAGGCTCGATCCGATATCGGTGTGGAACGCCTGTCGCTGCACGGTTGCGGATCTTGTCGGGCGCTTGACCTGCCAGTACTGCGACTTCATCGTCGCGCACCGGCGTGTAGAGCCGATAATATTGATGGCTATTCATGTTGAGCTCGGCTGGAACAACGTCGCTCACGTCCACCGCACTCACCTTGTCGCTGATGGTTGCCATGTTGTCAGGGCCTCCGGCGCCAAGCCGGGGGCCGTTGAATTCAATTCCAGCACTCAAGAAGGTCAGCACCCAATCCTCGTGGGTGTAGTAGACGGTAACGCCACGCCCGAGGTCGGGCAGCGCCTTCAGTTTGTCCTGCCGGTCGAACGCGTCGGAATCCTCGTCGGCTGCGGCGAGAATGATCTGATTGAAGATGGTCGGAAGATGCGTCGCCGGTACGGCCGGTTGGGTCTCGCCGGGTTTTGTATCTTGCGGTTGCGCCAGCAATGCCTGAACGCCAAAACGCAGCACATAGTTTCCCATACTGTGACAGAGCAGGTGAACAGTCGGACGCGGCGCGGTCGAGGAAAGCCCGGCAAGCTCCGTCGCTAGCCTGCGGATAACCCGGGCAAAGGCCGGACCGCTCTGTCGTGATGTTGCCCGGTCATGCTGGTAGCCGATCAATGTGCCGGCAGAGGGCCAACTAAAGACGATGATCTCGGCATGTATTCCGTAGAAGCTGAGGATCGTCGCCGCGCGTTCGACGCTGTCGGAAAAGGTGTTGAAGAAGCCGTGCGCGAACAAGATGATCGTCTTTGCCGAAACGAACGCCGGATGAAGCGCGGAAAACATCTGGTCGCTTCCACGAATTTGAGCCTTGCCCTTCTCGACGAGTATCTTCTCATCATACACACGCAGGGTGCCAGGCACGATCTTGCCCTGTTTGGGAGCTCCGGTGACTGTCACCTGGACCTCTCCGTAGCGAATATCGACGCCTTGAGCTTGGCTGAGATTGGGGCCGAAGCCGGTGATCCGCCCTTGGCTGTTCACGATGGGGTTCCGATTGCTGACGAAATGGACCTTGTAGGTGTTGGCCATGGGCTCCTCCCAGACAGGATCAGGGGTGTCAGGTCAGGCAAACGTTCGGCAATTCACTCCAGGGCGGCACATTCTTGTCTGCGAACCGCATACCCGGGCCTTGGCTCTCCTCGGATACTTTCGCAGTGCTTGCGCTAGCCAAGCGCAGGTTCCGTTATTTTACCTCATGGAAGAACGTATTTGTTATTTCTAATATGATCATGCCATATCGGCAAGCAATTTCGCGACATCTCTTCTTTAATGTCTTGATGCATTGCATGCGCCGCTTGTGACGCCGAAGATGAGTTTTGCAACGACCGACCACACCGATAGCCCTGGTGGGCGGACCGCGCGCGTTGGTTGCTTGACGCCTAGGATTCGCGCCGGAAGATCGGGATACCGATCGTGGCGGACCGGCCGTCGGCTCAGTACCGGGGACCGGCCACCATCCGCGCCATCCGCGTCATGTCGGTGCTCATCTCGCGGTCGTCATCGAGCGGGCTGACGAGCGCGCGCACGGCGGCGAAGGTGCGCCGCGGCCCTTCGCCCATGCTGTCGACGACACCGCGCAACTCCACACCCGTCGCAGCGAAGATCAGCTCCATCGCCACGAGATAGCGCATGCGCTCGATGATCTCGGCGGTCTTGGCCACCACCCTGGGCGCCATCGACGACTGATCCTCGATGCCGTCGGAAACGGCGAGCGGGCTGAGTGACATCGGGTTGGCCAGGTGCCGGATTTCGGCTTCCAGCGCGGACAAGGGCTTCTGCAGTTCCGCATAGCCCTGACGACTGCCGCCTCTCGCCGATAGGAAACGCGGCAGTTCGGCTGTTGTCGGCGACATCAGCTTCATGCAGCGGTTGGCGGTGCCAACCGCGCAATGCGCGAGTGCCTGGCCGAGCTGTTCCCAGGCGAGCGTCATTGCCGTCAGGTCGAAATTGCCGTTGGAAATCACCCGTTCGCCGTCGGCCAGGATCACCGGGTTGTCGCCCGAATGGGTCAGTTCGATCTCGGTAGCCAGCCGCGCCTGTTCGAACGCATTGAGCAGGCCGCCCCAGACCTGTGGCACGCAGCGATAGCTGAGCGGATCCTGCAAGCGCCGTGCCGCCTTGTCCTTCCACAAGCCGCTTCCCGCCAGCTCCGCGCGCAACCGTGCGCCGATCTCGCGCTGGCCGAAGGCCGGCCGCGCGGCGAGCGCTTGCTCGTCGATCGCGGTGAGGGAGGAGCGAAACGCCTCGTAGTTGAGCGCCACGGCGGCCAGCGCCCAGTCGATGAGATGGGCGACGTCTTCGAGGCACAGGCACGCCGTTCCGGTCGACAGGCTGTTGGCGACGATGATGGCGTGGCCGTCCTTCTCGCGCAGGTCCAGCGGATCGAGCCCGGCCAAGGCAAGCGCCTCGGCGGAGGGCATGATCCTGCCCTGGAATTCTGCCTCGCCATCGCCGCGCAGCGACCTTGCCATATGGCCGAGATGGGCAAGGTCGGCCGCGCCGATCGAGCCCCAGGTCGGGATCACCGGATGGACGCCGGCGTTGAGCGCCGCGACAAGGCCCGTGACCACGCGTTCGGAGGTTCCGGTGCCGCCGGCGGCCATGCCCGAGATGCGCGCGGTCATCATCGCTCGCACCGCTTCTGTCGGCAAGGCCGGCCCGATGCCCATGCTGTGGCTGAGCGGCACGCTGTGCTGGAAGGCGATCAGGTCCGCCTGTGCGAGCGGCGTGTCGACACAGGCGCCCAGGCCCGTGGTGACGCCGTACATCGGCTTGCCAAGCCCGGTCAGATGCTCGATCAGGGCGCGGCTCGCCCGGATGCGGCGCATCGCCTCTTCGCCCAGCATCAGCCGGGCGTTGCGGCGTGCGATCTCGGCGACGTCGGCCACGCCGAGCGGCCTGGCATCGAGCAATATCATTCGGCCTGTCATGTTTCGCCTGTATCCCGCGACCAGATGCCCGGACCAGTATGACTACGGGCGTCGCCGTTTGTGACGGCTCGCAGACACGACTGCAAGCCATTCCCATTGGGACAGCGGCAGAAGGTGGCTAGAGCGAGGGGCCAGGAAACTACGCCGGCCGTTCCGCCACGGCATCAGGTACCACCACCAGCTTGCCGACGAAATCCTTGGCGACGAAGTCGGCCTGTGCGCGGTGAAAATCGGTGAGCCTGTAGACGCCGCCGACCAGTGGCCGGATCTTTTTCGCTTCGATGTAGCTGACGATCCGGCGGAAATCCGCGCGCGTGCCCTGGCTCGAGCCATGCAGCTGCAATTGCTTGAGATACATGGTCCTGAGATCGAGCTGCACGACCGGCCCGGCGATCGCGCCGGCCGTGGTGTAGCGGCCTTCGGGCCGCAGAATACGCAGCAGGTCGTTGAAGATCGCGCCGCCGACAAGATCGGCGACCACGTCGATCGGCCGGCCGCCGGTCACTTCAGCCACGGCCCGTGGCAAGTCAGCGACGCCACGGGTGATGACGGCCTCGGCGCCGATGTCGAGCACCGCCTGTTCCTTGCCCTTGCCGACGACGGCGTAGGGAATGGCGCCGCGCGCCCGCGCCAATTGCACGATGCCGGAGCCAACGCCGCCCGAGGCACCGGTGACCAGCACGCGCTCGCCGGCTTTTAAGCCAGCGCGTTCCAGCATCTGTTCGCCGGTCAGGTAGGCGCAGCAGAAAGTGGCGAGTTCGATGTCGCTCATATCCGTGTCGACGACATGCGCATTCTCAGCAGGCACGGTCTGATACTCGGCGTAACCGCCGTCGCGGCCATGGCCCATATAGTCTATGTCGGCCAGTGAATCGTCGTCGCGGTTGTAGATGGAGAAATCGACCATCACCCGCTCACCGATGCGGTCCGGCGAAACGCCGTCGCCAACGGCAACGATGGTGCCAACCGTGTCGGTGCCCTGGATGCGCGGGAAAACAAGCGTGTTGCCCTGGCGCCGCCAGGTCGACACGGCGGCGGCATCCTCTTCGGTACCATAGGCACCCTGGCGCACCCAGACGTCGGTGTTGTTCATCCCGCAAGCGCCGACTTTCACCAGCACCTCACCCGGGATAGGCGCGGGCACCTTCACATCGGTGCGGTAGACGAGTTTTTCCGGTCCGCCGTGCCCGGTGAGCAGCACGGCGGCCATGGTGGCGGGGACGGTTCCGGTCATGGCATTCATCGTCGATCTCAAAGATTGGCAAACACGCTCTTCACCGCATCCGCCGTCTTCGAGACGACGATGTCGGCCTCCTCGCGGGTCAGGCAGAGCGGCGGTGCGAAGCCCAGAATATCGCCCTGCGGCATGGCGCGGCCTATGACGCCGCTGGCGGCAAGCGCTGTCGCCACTTGCGGCCCGATCTTCTGCGAAGCGTCGAAGAACACCCGGTCGTCCTTGTCGGCGACGAACTCGACCGCCGCCAGCATGCCATCGCCGCGTACGTCGCCGACATTTTTATGGCCGCCGACGGCCTTGGCGAGCTCGGCACGGAAATAGGCGCCGGTCTCGCGGGCATTCGTCACCAGATCCATCTCGTCGATCAGTTCGAGATTGGCGACACCGGCGGCAACGCAGATCGGATGCGCCGAATAGGTCCAGCCATGGCCGAGCGAACCGAGCTTGTCGGAACCGTCGACCAGCACCTGCCACATCTTGTCGGCGACGATGACGCCCGACAGCGGCGCATAGGCCGAGGTCAGGCCCTTGGCGATGGTGATCAAGTCCGGCTTGATGCCGTAGTGGTCGGAGCCGAACATGGTGCCCAGTCGGCCGAAGCCGGTC
This sequence comes from Mesorhizobium sp. 2RAF45, assembly GCF_052115225.1. NCBI lineage: Bacteria > Pseudomonadati > Pseudomonadota > Alphaproteobacteria > Hyphomicrobiales > Phyllobacteriaceae > Mesorhizobium > Mesorhizobium sp. 2RAF45. The sequence goes on from NZ_JBFRGG010000010.1 coordinate 36,954, forward strand.
ACCACCTCGTCGGCGACCAGCAGCACATCATACTTCCTAAGCACCGCCTGGATCTTTTCCCAGTAACCGGCAGGCGGGGGCACGATGCCACCGGTGCCGAGGATCGGCTCGCCGATGAAGGCGGCGACGGTTTCGGGGCCTTCGGCCAGGATCATCTCCTCGAGCTTGTCGGCGCAATGCTGCGAGAACTGCTCCTCGCTCATCGAGCGGTCGGCGCGGCGGAAATAATACGGCGCTTCGGTGTGCAGCACCGGCGCGCGCGGCAGGTCGAAGGCGTTGTGGAACAGGTCGAGCCCGGTCAGCGATCCGGTCATCACGCCCGAACCGTGATAGCCGCGCCAGCGCGAAATGATCTTCTTCTTTTCCGGCCGGCCCAGCACATTGTTGTAGTACCAGATCAGCTTGATGTTGGTTTCGTTGGCGTCCGAGCCGGAGAGGCCGAAATAGACCCTCGACATGCCCTTCGGCGCGCGGTCGATGATCATCTTGGCCAACGTGATCGAGGCCTCGGTGCCGTGGCCGACATAGGCATGATAGTAGGCGAGGTTCTTCGCCTGGGTGGCGATTGCATCGGCGATCTTCTGGCGGCCATAGCCGACATTGACGCAATAGAGGCCGGCAAAGGCATCGATACTCTTCCTGCCATTGTTGTCCCAGACGGTGACGCCTTCACCACCCGCCATGATGCGGGTCGGCGATTCACCGCGCGCGTGCGTGCCCATATGCGTCGAGGGATGGAAGAAGTGGTCGCGATCCCAGGCGTTGAGTTCGTTGGACTGGTCGAGCATTTTGGTCTCCTTGAGGGATGGCCGGACGGATTTATGCGACGTCCAGGCAGAGATATTTGAGATCGGTGAACGCTTCGAGCCCGTGGCGCGAACCCTCGCGGCCGATGCCGGACTGCTTGACGCCGCCGAAGGGAATTGGCGCGCCGGTGATCTTCACCCGGTTGATGGCGACCATGCCGTAGTCGAGCGCGCGGCCCACGCGCTGCTGGCGCGCGCCACTCTCGGTCACGACATAGGCGACCAGGCCATATTCGGTGGCATTGGCACGTTCGACAACCTCGTCCTCGCTGTCGAACGGCGTCACCGCGGCGACCGGCCCAAAAGTCTCTTCGCGCATGATCAGCGCCGCGTCGGAAACGTCGGCCAGCAGCGTCGGCTGGTAGAACAGCGGCCCGGCCTGATGTCGCTTGCCGCCGGCAAGGCAACGCGCGCCATGGGCGAGCGCATCGGCGACCTGCTCCTCGACTTTCTGGACGGCGCGCTCATGCATCAGCGGCCCGATGTCGGTCTTGTCGTCAAGGCCATTGCCGGTCCGCAGCGCCTCGATCCGCTTGGCGAAGGCAGCGTAGAAGCGATCGTGGATCGGCCGCTGGACGTAGATGCGGTTGGCGGCGAGGCAATCCTGGCCCGATGTGGCGAATTTAGCGTCGATGGCGATGCTGACCGCCTTGTCGAGATCCGCATCGGCAAACACGATGAGCGGAGCGTGGCCGCCAAGCTCCATCACCAGCCGCTTCATCGTCGGCGCGCTCTGCGCGGCAATCAGCCTGCCGATCTCAGTCGAGCCCGTAAAACTCATGGCGCGGACGCGTGCGTCTTCGCACATCCGCCCGACGATCGTCGCGGCCTTGCCGGTGACGATGTTGAAGACGCCGGCCGGCAGTCCCGCGCGCTCGCCAAGCTCGGCCAGCGCCAGCGCCGACAGCGGCGTTTCCGAGGACGGATGCGCGACAATGGTGCAGCCGGCGGCAAGGGCGGCGGCCGCCTTGCGGGTCAGCATGGCCGAGGGGAAATTCCACGGCGTGACGATGCCGACGACGCCGAGCGGCTCGCGCCGCACCATCATTTCCGCGTTCGCCAGATGGCTGGTGACGCTCTCGGCGTTGAGGCGCTTGGCTTCCTCCGCATACCACTCGACGAAAGTGGCGGCATAGTCGATTTCGCCGAGCGATTCCTGCAAGGGCTTGCCCTGTTCCAGGGTCATCAGCAATGCCAGGTCGTCTTTCGCGGCAATGATCAGCTCGAACCATTTTCGCAGGATTCTTGACCGCTCCTGCGGCAGCAGCGACCGCCAGGCCGGAAAAGCGCGCGCGGCGGCATCGATTGCTTTTGTCGTTTGCCGTGCATCCAGCGCCGCGACGAAAGCGACCGTGCTTCCCGTCGCCGGATCAGTGACCTCAAAGCTTTCGGCGGCCTCGCTCGCCGTCCAGTGGCCGTCGACATAGGCGAGTTCGCGCAGCAGACGGCGGTCGGCGAGGCGGTCGAGCGCCTCATGGCGATGCGAGCGGGCGAAATGCGCGGACATGGTCGAAGCCTCCCGGTTCGGTCTGATCCTGGGAGACTATCGGTCGTGGGCAGACAGAGAGGCTGTTTGGGTGTCCTGAAGTAGAGAGATTCTCTCTATTGTGAAGCCTCTGCAGACGATTTCTCCGGTACTACGGCAACACCGGCAGCAACTCGGTGATGGGAAGTGCGATCTCTTCCTTCACCGTCTTGGTGACGATGTAGGTGAAGTAGCGGTCGATGCCGATCTCGCGGTCGAGCAAGCCGTCGACAAGCCGCTGATAGGCGTCGATGTCGCGAGCCATCACCTTCAGCACATAGTCGACGCCGCCGCCCACCGACCAGCAGGCGACGATTTCGGGGATATCGCGGATGACGCGCTCGAAGCGGTCGAAATCGGCCTGGCGGTGGCTGGCCAACGTCACTTCCATCAGCACGGTGGCCACCGGCGCCACGACGCGCATGGCGATCCTTGCGTGATAGCCCGAGACGATGCCGGCCTTTTCCAGCTTGCGCAGCCGCATCCAGCACGGCGTCGGCGACAGCCCCACCTGCTCGGCCAGCGCCAGCTTGGTGATGCGCCCGTCGCGCTGGATGGCGTCGAGGATTTTGAGGTCGATCGCGTCGAGTTTCGCAGCAGTCATCAGCGCCCACTTTTTCGTCCACTGTACCATGATGGCGCATTATTTCGATTGTCAATTGCACTGATTTCGATCTCTAATAAGTCATGACATTGTGGCAACCCGATCCCGCGCTCATAAGGCGGCCAGCCTATCAATCGCTTGCCGACCAGTTCGCGCGCGCCATCCATGACGGACGTCTTGCCAATGGCGCGCGGCTGCCGACACATCGACGGCTGGCCGACGATCTCAAGCTGTCGGTGCAGACGGTCAGCCGCGCCTATGAGGAATTGATCCGGCGCGGCCTGATTTCCGGCGAGATCGGCCGCGGCAGCTTCGTCCAGACGCAGCGTCGCGAGCCGGAGCCGCCCTATCTGCCTGAGCGTCTCGGCGAGGTCATCGACCTCTCCATCCTGAAGCCGGTCTGCGAGCCGATGCATCTGGAGCGATTGAAGCAGGCGCTGGGTTGGCTCGCCGAAAACCTGCCGTCGAGTTCGGCGCTGTCCTTCCGGCCCAACATGGTGTTTCCGCGCCATCGTGCGGTGGCGGTCGAATGGCTGAAACTGTGCGGGCTCGACATTTCCGCCCAGAACATCAGCCTGACCAATGGCGCCACCGCCGGCATGACGGTGGCGCTGATGAGCGTGGCGCCGCCGGGATCGACCGTCGCCACCGAGGCGATCGGCCACCACACGCTGGTGCCGCTGGCGCGCTATCTCGGTTTCAACCTCGAAGGCCTGCCGATCGATGATAGCGGCCTGATCCCGGAGGCGCTGGACGAGGCCTGCCGTCTTTCCGACATCCGCGCGGTGTTCGTGCAGCCTTCGGTGATCAACCCGACGGCGACGCTGATGGATGCGCGGCGGCGTGAAGAAATCGCCGCCGTCGCGCGCAAGCACGACATCGCCATCATCGAGAATGACGTGCTGGGGCCGCTGGTCGAGGACCGGCCGCCGCCGGTCGCCGCTTACGCGCCGGAGCGCACGCTCTACGTCACCTCTTTCACCAAGATCACCGTGCCCGGCCTGCGCATCGGCTATCTCGCCGCGCCTGACCGTTATGTCGCCGCCGTCGCCAACCGGCATCTGGTGTCGAACTGGATGGCGACGCCGCTGGTGGCCGAGATCGCCACCAAATGGGTGACCGACGGCACGGCGATGGAACTGGTGCGCTGGCAGCGCGCCGCGTTACGGCGGCGCCAGGATATCGCCGCCGAGGTGCTTGCCGGGATCGACTATCGCGCCCGGCGCGACGGGCTGCATATCTGGCTGCAGCTGCCCGACGACCGTGCCGAAGAGGGCTTTGTCGCCCAGGCCCGGCTGCAGGGCGTGGCGATCGCGCCGGGAACATCCTTCCGCATTTCCGACGCGCCCTGGCATCCGGCGGTGCGCATCTCGCTGGGCTCGACCACCGAAGGGGAACTGCGCGCCGGCCTCGGCGTTGTCACCAAGCTCTTGCTTGGCGATCCGGAGCATCTGCTGTTGGCAATCTAGCGAGTGCGCCGCTCTTCGGCACCGATTGCTCAACAATTGTGCGGAATGGGAAATATTGTCATGATATTATTTTCCCAATTGACATGATTTGGCGCGTTCCGCATCGTTAAGGGCACAGGCTTCTCCAGCACGGGGAAATTCATTTGTCCGCACCCATCATCAAGGTCGATGCCATTTCGAAGAGCTTCGGTGCCTTCAAGGTGCTGGACGGCTTGTCGATGCAGGTCATGCCGCGCGAGAAGCTGGCGCTGATCGGTCCGTCCGGCTCGGGCAAGACGACGATCCTGCGCATCCTGATGACGCTGGAGCGCATCGATGGCGGCCACATCCAGATCGAGGGCGAGCAGCTCTACCACATGGAGCGCAACGGCCAGCTGCTGCCGGCCGACGAGCGGCATCTGGCGCGGATGCGCCAGAAGATCGGCATGGTGTTCCAGCTGTTCAACCTGTTTCCGCACAAGAGCGTCATCGACAATGTGACGCTGGCGCCGATGCTGACCAAGGGAACGCCCCGCGCCGCCGCCGAAAAGCGGGCGATGGAACTGCTCGACATGGTCGGCATGGCCGACAAGGCCAAGGCGATGCCGGCGCAACTGTCGGGCGGCCAGAAGCAGCGCGTGGCGATCGCCCGGGCGCTCGCTCTGCAGCCGAAGATCATGCTGTTCGACGAGGTGACGTCGGCGCTCGACCCGGAACTGGTCGAGGAGGTGCTCAACGTTCTGTGGCGGCTCTGCGCCGAGACCGACATGACCATGCTGCTGGTCACCCACGAGATGGGGTTTGCCCATGACTTCGCCGACCGGGTGCTGTTCTTCGATCGCGGCAAGATCGTCGAGGAAGGCAAGCCCGACGAGATTTTCCGCCATCCCAAACAGGAGCGCACGCAAGGCTTCCTGAAGAAGATCATCGCGGCCGGACATCGCGTCTGACCGTCATGCCCGAGGCGACAACGCCGTCCTCAAGGGACGGAAAGCCGCCCCAAACAAACCAAGACAAGAAACAGGAGTTGGGAACAATGAAGAAACTTGGCATTCTGGCCGGCGTCGCCGGCCTTGCACTGACGGCGGTGCTGGCCGCCTCGATCCCGGGTTCGGCCGACGACAGCAAGCTCGAGCAGTTGAAGTCACAGGGCTTTGCCCGTGTCGCCATCGCCAATGAGCCGCCCTACACGGCGGTCGCGGCCGACGGCAAGGTTTCTGGCGCGGCGCCCGACGTGGCGCGCGAGATCTTCAAACGCCTCGGCGTTGGCGACATCGTCGCCTCGATCTCGGAATATGGCGCCATGATCCCCGGCCTGAAGGCCGGCCGCTTCGACGTCGTCACCGCCGGCCTGTTCATGAAGCCGGAGCGTTGCGCCGCGGTCGCCTATTCCGAACCGGTGCTGTGTGACGCCGAGGCGATGCTGGTGAAGAAGGGCAATCCGAAAGCCTTCAAGAGCTACGAGGACGTCGCCAAGGACACATCGGCCACGATCGGCGCGCCCGGCGGTGGCACCGAGGAGAAGCTGGCGCTTAACGCCGGCGTGCCGCGCGAACGCGTCATCGTCGTGCCGGACGGCCAGAGCGGCCTGAAGATGGTGCAGGACGGCCGCATCGACGCCTATTCGCTGCCGGTTCTGTCGATCAACGATCTGATGAAGAAGGCCAACGACCCGAACCTCGAAGTCATCGCCCCGGTGCAGGGTGCCCCGGTCTATTGCGACGGCGCCGCCTTCAAGAAGGGCGACGAGGCGCTGCGCGATGCCTATGACGTCGAGCTCGCCAAGATGAAGAAGTCGGGCGAATTCGCCAAGATCATCGAGCCCTACGGTTTCTCGGCCGCCGCCGCGATGTCGACGACGCGCGACAAGCTCTGCTCGGCGAAGTAGGCGCCTCTTCTTCCTTCTTCCCGTTTCACGGGGAGAAGGTGTCACGAAGTGACGGATGAGGGGCGGCGCCAAGTTTGGAGAAGCTGGAGCCGCCCCTCATCTGCCTGCCGGCTTTCGTCGCTCGAAAAGCCAAGCAATTGGCTTTTCGCCCGCTACGCGGACCGCTCCTCAACTCGCCGTGAACGGGGAGAAGGGGCTAAAATGGAACGTTGGAACCTAGATGACCCAGTGGTCCGGCTATCTCGGCCTGATATTGCAGGGAGCGCTTGTCACCATCGAGCTGACGCTGATGGGGTCGGTGCTTGCCCTGATCATGGCCTTTCTGGCCGGCATGGGACGGCTGTCGCGCTTCTTCGCACTGAGGGCGCTCGCCACCGCTTATATCGAATTCTTCCGCGGCACCTCGATCTTCGTGCAGCTGTTCTTCGCCTATTTCGTGCTGCCGCTGATTGGTCTCGAATTGACCCCGCTGCAGGCCGGCGTGCTGGCGCTGGGCCTGAACGTCGGCGCCTATGCCGCCGAAGTGGTGCGCGGCGCCGTTCAGTCGATCGGCCGCGAACAGCATGAGGCCTGCATCGCGCTCAATCTCGGCCGCTGGCAAGGCCTGCGCCATGTCATCCTGCCGCAGGCCTTTCTAGTGATGCTGCCGACCTTCGGAAACAACGCCATCGAACTGCTCAAGGCCACCTCCGTGGTCTCGCTGATCTCGCTCGCCGACCTGACCTTCCAGGCGCAGGTGGTGCGCGCCCAGACCGGCAACACGATGCTGCCTTTCGCCACCATCCTGGTCATCTACTTCGTCCTTGCACTGCTCATTTCTTGGGGCGTGCGCTCGCTGGAACGCCGCATGGCGCGCGGCCTCGATGGGGTGCGCGTCTGATGGAGTGGGACTGGGATTTCGTATGGCAGATCATGCCGACGCTGATCCAGGGGGTGAAGATCACCATCCTGGCGACGCTGCTCGGCTCGGTGCTGGCGGCGATCGTCGGGCTGGGGATCGCGCTTGCGCGCCGCTCGCCCAACAAGGCGTTGTCGCGTACTGTCGGCTGGGCGGCCGAGTTCATCCGCGGCACACCGCTTCTGGTGCAGCTCTATTTCATCTTCTACGTGCTGCCCGACATCGGCATCCTGCTGCCGCCGCTGGTCGCTGGTGTCATCGGGCTCGGGCTGCACTACGGAACCTACACGGCGGAGGTCTACCGCGCCGGCATCGACAATGTACCGCGTGGCCAGTGGGAGGCCGCCAAGGCCTGCAATCTCAGCGCCCGGCAAACCTGGACGCACATCATCATCCCTCAGGCCATCCCGCCGATGATCCCGGCACTGGCCAATTATTTCATTGCCATGTTCAAGGAGACGCCGTTGCTCTCGGCGATCACCGTGCTGGAGCTGATGAACCAGGCCAAAAGCGTCGCCAACACCTATTATCGTTACATCGAGCCGATCACGCTGGTCGGCGCCTTCTTCCTCGCCATCAGCCTTTGTTCGGTCGTGCTGCTGCGCTGGCTGGAACGCCGTTACGGCAAGATCGAGAGGTAGCCGATGAAACCCTTGCCCGAGATCAAGGTCTATCCCAGTCGGCCATCACTCGATGAGCGTCCGCTCGACAAGCGCGTCGGCCTGATCATCCTGGCCACGGATCACACCAGCGAACCGGATTTTCGCCGCATGGTGGCGAGCGAACGCATCGGCGTCTATGTCGCGCGCATTCCCTATGCCAATCCGACGACGCCGGAAAATCTGCGCAAGATGCAGCCGGCGCTGACGGCGGGTGCTGCCCTGATCCTGCCCGACGAGAAGCTCGAGGCCGTCTGCTACTCCTGTACGTCGGCCTCGGTGGTGATCGGCGATGCCGAGATCGAGACGGCGATCCAGGCGGCCAAGCCTGGCGTTCCCGTGGTCACCCCGCCAATGGCCGGCATGCGCGGGCTGAATGCCTTCGGCGTGCGCCGGATCAGCATTCTGACCCCCTACACGGTCGAAACCTCCAGGCCGATGGCGGCCTATTTCGCGGCGCGTGGTTTCGAGATCGCCAGCTTCACCTGTCTCGGTTTCGAGGACGATCGCGAGATGGCGCGCATCCCGCCGACAGCCCTTGTCGATCTCGCGCGCCAGGCGACCCACCCGCAGGCCGATGCCCTGTTTGTGTCCTGTACAGCGCTGCGCGGCGCGCTTGCGGTCACCGGCATGGAACAGGCCATCGGCCGTCCCGTTGTTACCAGCAATCAGGCGACCGCCTGGAACTGCTTGCGCCTTTGCGGCGACGAGACAGCCCATCCTGAATTCGGCCGTCTGATGACGCTGCCGTTGCCGCGCGATTGATGATCATGAGACAGGTTACGCTTGAGCATATTCGAGCCGCGCGTGAGCGTATTGCCGGCAAGGTCGAGCGTACGCCGACCGTGCTTTCTTCGAGTCTTTCCGAACAGCTGGGCGCACAGGTTCACCTCAAGCTCGAACACCGGCAGACCACCGGCAGCTTCAAATTGCGCGGCGCTTCGAATGCCATCGCTTCGCTCCGTGCTGACGAAAAGGCGCGCGGTGTTGTCGCGGCCTCGACCGGCAATCACGGTCGCGCGCTGGCGCATGCGGCGAAGCTCGAAGGCATGCGCGCGGTGATCTGCATGTCGCGGCTGGTGCCGCAGAACAAGCTGGACGAAATCCGTCGGCTCGGCGCCGAGGTGCGCATTGTCGGCAACAGCCAGGACGACGCCCAGCAGGAGGTCGAGCGGCTGGTGGCGGAGGAGGGGCTGGTGATGCTGCCGCCCTTCGACCATCCCGCCATCATCGCCGGGCAAGGCACGCTCGGGCTGGAGATGATCGAGCAGGTCCCGGAGGCCGGTCTCGTGCTGGTGCAGCTTTCCGGCGGCGGCTTGGCCTCAGGCGTGGCCGCAGCCGTCAAGGGTGTCAGCCCCGGCACGAAAGTCATCGGCGTTTCGATGGCGCGGGGTGCTGCGATGAAAGCGAGCCTCGATGCCGGCCGGCCTGTCCTGGTGGAGGAACTGCCGACGCTGGCGGATTCGCTTGGTGGTGGTATCGGCCTCGACAATAGGCTGACCTTCGCCATGTGCCGGGACCTGCTCGACGAAATCATCCTGCTCGGCGAGGACGAGATCGCCGCCGGCGTCCGCCACGCCTATGCGCAGGAGCGCGAGATCGTCGAGGGCGCCGGCGCGGTCGGCATCGCAGCGCTGCTCGCCGGCAAGGTCAAGGCGAAAGGGCAGGTGGTCGTACTTCTCTCGGGCCGGAACATCGACATGAACGCGCACCGCAGGATCGTCTGCGGCGAGGCAATCGGGGAGCGCGCCGCATGAGCCGTATGATGATTCTGACCGAAGCAGAACTGCGCAAGATCGTAACGCTCGATCTCGACGCGGTCGCTTGCATCGAGAACGCTTTTCGCGCGCTCGCCACTCTGCCCGTGGCGATGCCGCCGATCCTGCGGCTCGACATTCCCGAGCGTCGCGGCGAGGTCGACGTGAAGTCCGCTTATGTGCCCGGTATCGACGGCTTCGCCGTGAAGATCAGCTCCGGCTTCTTCGACAATCCAAAGCTCGGCCTGCCGAGCGGTGGCGGCATGATGGTGCTGCTTTCGGCAAAGACCGGTGTGGTCGAGGCGCTGCTGCTCGACAATGGCTACCTGACCGATGTCCGCACCGCTGCAGCAGGCGCGGCCGCGGCGAAGCATCTGTCGCGCGAGGACGCCACCGTGGCAGCAATCTTCGGCGCCGGTTTGCAGGCAGGTCTGCAACTGGAAGCACTGCGCCTTGTCAGGCCGATCGCCGAAGCCCGCATCTGGGCGCGCGACGCCGCCAAGGCCGAAGCCACCGCTGCCCGCTTGCGCGAAAGACTGGGTATTGTCGTGCGCGCCGAGCCCGATGCAGCAAATGCCGTTGCCGGCGCCGACATCATCGTCACCACCACGCCGTCGACGGAGCCGCTGATCAAGGCAGGCTTCATTTCGGCCGGCCAGCACATCACCGCCATGGGCTCGGACGCCGAACACAAGAACGAGGTCGCGCCGGCCATCCTGCGCATGGCCGATCTCTACGTCGCCGACAGCGCGCGCCAGACGCGGCGTCTGGGCGAACTGCATCATGCCATCGCGGCAGGGGTGATGGCCGCCGATGAAGAAGTGACCGAACTCGGCCAGATCATCGCCGGCGAACGACACGGGAGACGTTCGGCCAGCGATATCACCATCGCCGATCTGACCGGCACCGGCGTGCAGGACACCGCGATCGCCACGCTCGCCCGCGACCGCGCGCGGGCGGCTAATGCCGGAACCATTTTTGAAAGCTGATGCTGGCCGCAAAGCATGATCCGGAAAAGTGGGAACCGGTTTTCCGATCAGATCATGCTCAAGCAAAATTCCTGGAGCCGGGTTCACCGAAGTTGAAACGGGCTCCAGGGCCTAACAAACGAGGACCAAGAACAATGCAACCGAACCTGAAATTCTCGCGCGGCGAATTTGCGGATCGCCTCGCCAAGACGCGGCGAGCCATGGAGGCCAAGGGCGTCGATCTCCTCATCGTCAGCGACCCTTCCAACATGGCCTGGCTGACCGGTTATGACGGCTGGTCCTTCTACGTGCACCAGGCGGTCATCGTGCCGCCGTCGGGCGAGCCCGTCTGGTACGGCCGCGGCCAGGACGCCAACGGTGCCAGGCGCACCGCCTATCTCGCGCAGGACAACATCGTCGGCTACGCCGACCACTATGTGCAGTCTACGGAACGCCATCCGATGGACTTCTTGTCCAGCATGCTCGTCGATCGCGGCTGGGGCAAGCTCACCATCGGCGTCGAGATGGACAATTACTGGTTCTCGGCCGCCGCCTTCGCCTCGTTGCAGAAACATCTGCCCAATGCCCGCTTCGTCGACGCCACCGCGCTGGTCAACTGGCAGCGCGCGGTGAAGAGCCCGACCGAGATCGACTACATGCGCAAGGCCGCCCGCATCGTCGAAGCCATGCACCAGCGCATTTTCGACAGAATAGAGATCGGCATGCGCAAATGCGATCTCGTCGCAGAGATCTATGATGCCGGCACGCGCGGCGTTGACGGTATTGGCGGCGACTATCCGGCGATCGTGCCGCTGCTGCCGTCCGGCGTGGACGCCTCGGCGCCGCATCTGACTTGGGACGACCAGCCGATGAAGCGGGGCGAGGGCACCTTCTTCGAGATCGCCGGCTGCTACAACCGCTACCATTGTCCGCTGTCGCGCACCGTCTTCCTCGGCAAGCCGACGCAGGAATTCCTCGATGCCGAGAAGGCGACGCTGGAAGGCATGGAGGCGGGCCTTGCCGCCGCAAAGCCCGGCAACGCCTGCGAGGACATCGCCAATGCCTTCTTCGCCGTGCTGAAAAGGTATGGCATCGTCAAGGACAACCGCACCGGCTACTCGATCGGTCTGTCCTATCCGCCGGACTGGGGCGAACGCACCATGAGCCTGCGCCCCGGCGACCGCACCGAACTCAAGCCCGGCATGACCTTCCATTTCATGACCGGCCTGTGGCTGGAAACGATGGGGCTGGAGATCACCGAGTCCATCTTGATTACCGAAACTGGTGTAGAGTGCCTGGCCAATGTTCCGCGCAAACTGGTGGTGAAGAATTGAGCCAGATGTCCAGCCTCCGCCCGTCACCGATCACACCGACCGTCGATTTCGGTCGTGACGGCGTCCAGCACGGTTTCCTGCGCCTGCCATACAGTCGCGACGACTCGGCTTGGGGCTCGGTGATGATTCCGATGTGCGTCGTCCGCAACGGCAAGGGACCGACGGCGCTGCTGTCCGGCGGCAATCATGGCGACGAGTATGAAGGGCCGTTGGCGCTCTACGATCTCGCCCGCACGCTCGACCCGAAGCAAGTCAGCGGCACGGTGATCATCGTGCCGGCGATGAACTATCCGGCCTTCCGCGCCGGCACGCGGACCTCGCCAATCGACAAGGGCAACATGAACCGCAGCTTCCCCGGCCGGCCGGACGGCACGGTGACCGAGAAGATCGCCGACTATTTCCAGCGCGAGTTGCTGCCCCGCGCCGACATCGTCTTCGACTTCCACTCCGGGGGAAAGACGCTGGATTTCGTGCCGTTCTGCGCGGCCCACACTCTGCCCGACAAGGCACTGGAGCAGAAAGCCTTCGATGCGGTGGCGGCATTTTCGGCGCCCTTCTCGATGCGCATGATCGAGATCGACTCGGTCGGCATGTACGACACGGCGGCCGAGGAGATGGGCAAGGTCTTCGTCAGCACCGAGCTTGGCGGCGGTGGCACCTCGCGCGCTCAAACGGTGCGGATTGCACGGCGTGGCATTCTCAATGTGCTGCGTCATGCGGGCATTGTTGCTGGGGCGGTCGAGAAGGGCAGAACTCAATGGCTGGATATGCCGTCTGGCGATTGCTTCTCCTTCGCCGAGGAGGACGGCATGATCGAAACCATGGTCGATCTCGGCGAGCCCGTTGAAGAGGGCGCGGTGCTGGCACGGATCCATTCGGTTGGCCGCACGGGCATTGCCCCGCAGGAGATCCGGGCAAAAATGTCGGGCATGCTGGCGGCGCGGCATTTTCCCGGCCTGGTCAAGGCCGGTGACTGCGCGGCGGTGGTCGCTGTGGAGGTCGATTGATCGAAGGCGGCTGCGTCCCGCACGTGCCACGCGGTTTCTGGCGGTTGCGGCTGGCTGCGCCGGACTTTCTCCATTGGATGGAAGTGTAAATTAACGAGAGGCGGGCAAACTAGGCATTGGCAAGCGGGCCCTCGCTCTGCTGCCATCGTTGCGGGCATTGGGACCGCGCGACATGGCGATGATCGTTGAACGCCCGGGCGCCTGGTCTGAATCATGAGATCTTCGACTGGAGAACACTATCCGGCGCTGGACCATGTTCGTGGCCTAGCGGCTTTCCTGGTCTTCACCTGGCATTTCCTCCACCAGTCTCCAGAGGGGCCGGTGCCCTATGGTTTTGTACCTGCCGTGCCCATTTTCAGCCTGCTGGATGAGGGGGTCACCGGCGTTTCATTGTTCATGACGCTCTCCGGCTACCTGTTCGCCAAGCTTCTTGATGGGAAACAGGTCAGCTATCTGCCCTTCTTCGCCAACCGGGCGCTGAGGCTGCTTCCGCTCCTGCTGGCCGTGATAGCCATCGAGGCTTGCCGCGTATCTATGGCGGGCCAGCCCCTGGGCGGCTATTTCACCGACGTCGGGAAGGGGGTGATCTTTCCAACCCTCCCGAACGGCGGCTGGTCGATAACCGTGGAAGCCCACTTCTACATCCTGCTGCCGTTCCTGCTGATGGCGTCCAGACGCTTCCTGTTCGCTCCCTTGCTGTTCATCGCGGCGGCCATTTTGCTGAGGTGCGCACTTTACGTGCACCTCGGCGAGGTACAGTCGGCGGCGGCCTGGACCATCATTGGCCATGCCGATCAGTTCCTGGCCGGCATCCTTGCCTTCCATCTCCGCGCCCATGCGAAGGACCGGCACTGGCTCGCGCTGGCCGTTCTGCTGGCCTTTTCGGGGTTCTTCTGGTGGTTCGATGCCGCGGGAGGGTTTTACCAGCTTGAGCGGTATCCCTCGCCGCATTGGATATGGATCATCCTGCCGACGGTGGAGGCGGCGGCCTATTCGTTTGGGATCGCCTATTACGACACCAGCTTTCCAAGGCAGCGAACAGGCTTGCTGTTCAACATCCTGGAGAAGGCTGGGGCCTACAGCTATTCGATCTATCTCCTGCACCTGTTCTTCGTCATGCAGTTGGCGGCGTTCATCAACGCGAACATCATGGGCATAAGCAATTTCTACATTGCCTGCCTCTGGTCCTTGCTGTGCTTTCTGGCGACGATCCCGATCGGCTATCTCAGCTACACCTGCATCGAAGCGCCATTTCTGCGCCTGCGCATACGGTATGCGGAGCCGGCTGTTGCCGATCCGGTCCTGTTCAAGGATCGGCCGGCCACGGCAGCATAGGCGAACTGCCTGCGCCGGGCAGCGCCCTGCACGAATATTCGACAGAGACCATCGGCTCGGCGCATCTCGCTATCAGCGCTGTCCAGTCTTCAGCGGCGTGTGCCGTACCGTACACGAGGATACTCATATCCAGTTCGCTGGTTTTCCACTACTCTGGAGTCCGCGTGTCAGGGAGCATCGATTGCGTGGGAGGCCGCAGACAGTGGCGGAGCAGGTCGCCAACGTCCTGCGCGAAGCCATTGCCAGCGGAACGCTGAAGGCCGGCACCGCGTTACGCGGCGGCCTGTCGCGAAAATCCTAGTCGGGATGGTCCTGCTGCTCGGGGCTCAAGCGCATCACCGCGCGACCGGTTCGTAAGAACCACGCTGTTCTTCAGCTCTGCGGCGGCTTGCGTTCGACGATGTAGATATGATCGGCCGCCAGCACGACCTCGCCGCGCTGGTTGATCACCTCGCAGCGTTCGATCACGCGTCCCGAGCCCGGCCGCTTGGGATCGTCTTCCTTGGCCGTAATGGTGGTGCGCGTGCGGATCGTGTCGCCGATGAACACCGGCTTGATGAAGCGCAGCCGGTCATAGCCATAGGAGAAGGCGACGGGGTTGACGATGCTTGCCGTCAGCCCGATGCCGACCGAGAACACCAGCGTACCATGCGCGATGCGCTGGCCGAACGGCGTCGTCTTCATGTACTCGGCGTCCATGTGGTGCGGGAAGAAATCGCCGGTGTGGCCGGCATGGACGATGAAGTCGGTCTCGGTGATGGTGCGGCCGCTGGTTAGCCGCGAAGAGCCGATTTCATAATCTTCGAAATATTGGATCTGTTCCATCAGGGTCTTTCCGCGATCGGCGTCGCCGGCGCCGCGCTCGATCTATAGGCGGCTTCCACCAGCGCCATGGTGCTCCAGGCGTCCTCGACCGAGCTGACCAGTTCGTCGTCTTCTCCTGATGCGAAGCGCTGGACGTTGGCCATGCGCCCGACGAAGGCGTCGGGGAACCACTCGCCGGCAAGCGGTACCGCGATCCAGTCCGTTGCGCCCTTCGGATGGATTTCCAGAATGTCCGGTTCGCCCCGGGGATAGTCGAGGTTCAGGCCGAGCTTGAGATAGGCCGCCCCCTCGGTGCCGCAGATGCGGAATTCGCAGGCCTGGTGGCGGCGGCCGAACTTGTGGTCGTGGTTGATCGACAGCGCGCAGCGCATGGTGTCGCCATAGTCGAGAATGGCGCTGGTGCGCGTCTGCGCCACCTTGTGGTTGGGATGGCCGAGCGTCTTGGCGTGGACGCCTTTGGGATCGCCGAGCAATTGCCGGATGAGATCGAGATAGTGGATCGAGTGCATGGCGATCTCGACGCGCGGCGCCTTGAGCAGGAACTCCCACAACTCCCACGGTGTCGCCAGCGCCAGCCAGGCATCGAAGTCGACGACTTCGCCGAGCCAGCCCCTGGCGATAGCGTCCTTGAGCGCCAGCATCATCGGCGCGAAGCGCAGCTGAAAGTTCACGGCCGCCTTGAGGTTCTTGGCACGGCAGATTTCGAGGATTTCGGTTGCCTCGCCGAGATAGTTGCCCATCGGCTTCTGGATCAATGCGACCGCAGCGTCGGGCAGGGCTTTCAGGATCTCGGCGTGCCGTCCCGGCGGGGTCGCCAGATCGAAGATCGCATCCGGGACGGATGCGGCTTCGTCGACCGAACGGAACGCCGTCATGCCCCATTTGTCGGCCAGGGTTTTCGCCTTGGCCTGGTCGGGATCATAGAGGCCGGCAATCGGAAAGCCGGCTTTGCGATAGGCGGGAAAATGCGCGTCCCCGACGATCGATCCGGCACCGAAAGTGACGATCGGGCGAGGCTTCGAGGGTGTTGGCCAGGACTGGACGAGTAAGGCAGGGTCGAAACCGCCCTCAGTCATAGTGGAAGACCTCGTCCGTGCTGGCCCACCATTCGCCCTCCTTGCGGGTCGTGAGCGGCTCCTGGCATGGTATGCAGACCGACCACCATTCCTGCGTCTTCGGGTCGGCGGCCATCTTGGCCATGTCGGCCGCATAATCGGTGCCGTGATATTCGAAATAGGAGAACAGCAGATTCTCCGGCCGCTTCAGATAGATCGAATAATTCTTGATGTTGCAGGCCGAGATCATGGTCAGCACGTCGGGCCAGACGGCGGCATGCAGGCGGACATACTCCTCGACCTTTTCGGGCTTCAACCCCAGCACCATGCCCATTCGCTGCATATCCGACTCCTACTTCGTGATCGCCGTAGTGAATTCGGCGATGCTCATGGCCTTGACCGCGTCCCAATCCCAGTCGATGCCGATGCCGGGTTCGTCGGGCGCCAGCGCATGCCCATCCTCGATGCGCATATGCTTGCCGGTCAACTGGTCGAGTTGCGGAATGTACTCGACATACCTGCCGTTCTGAACCGCGCAGGTCAAGCTGACATGCAGCTCCATTAGGAAATGCGGGCAGACCGGAATGTCGAAGGCCTCCGCCGCATGGGCGATCTTGAGCCATGGCGTGATGCCGCCGATGCGGCCGACATCGACCTGCACGATCGAGCAGGCGCCTTTCTGCATGTATTCGCGAAAATGGCGGATCGAATAGAGCGATTCGCCAATGGCAATTGGCGTCGGCGTCGAGTTGGACAACCTGATATGGCCGTCAATGTCGTCGGCCGGCAGCGGCTCCTCGATCCAGGCGAGGTCGAGTTCGCGCAGCCGCGCCGCGCGCCGGATCGCCTCGTCGACCGAAAACCCCTGATTGGCGTCGGTCATGATCTCGTAGCCGTCGCCCACGGCCTTGCGCACCGCCGACAGGCGGGCGAGATCCTCCGACCCGTGCGGCCTGCCGATCTTCACTTTCGAGCCACGAAATCCCTTCGCCTTGGCAGCCAGCGCGTCGTCGACAAGTGCTGCGGTCTCGATGTGCAGCCAGCCGCCCTCGGTGGTGTAGAGCGGGCAGCGGTCCTTGGCGCCGCCGGCGAGTTTCCACAGCGGCAGGTTCTGCTTCTTCGCCCTCAGATCCCAGAGCGCCGTATCGATCGCCGCAATGGCGATGGAGGTGATCGCACCGATGGTCGTCGCATGGGTGGCGAATTCGAGATCGTGCCAGATCGCCTCGATCATGTCGGGGTCGCGGCCGATCAGGCGTGGCGCCAGGTGGTCGGACAAGAGCCGCATCACCGAGGAACCGCCGGTGCCGATCGTGTAGCTGTAGCCGGTGCCGACCGCGCCGTCGGAATCGGTGATGGTGACGATCGGCGTTTCCTGGCTGACGAAACTCTGGATGGCGTCCGTGCGCTTGACCTTGGGCACAAGGTCCACCATCCGCAGTTCGATTTTCTCGATTCTAGCCATCGGTCAGCTCCGCAATGTCTTTCCGGCCTCGGCGGTGAACAGATGCGCCTGCGACAGGTCGAGGCTCATCGCCACCCGCTCGCCGGAGCGCAACGGGCGCGGGTTCAGCATGCGCGAAACCCAGTCGGTGCCGTTGAACTCGACGAACACCAGCGTCTCGTTGCCGAGCGGTTCGGTGACGGTGATCGGCAGGTCGATCTGATGGACGTCGGCCGCACCGCCGGAGCTGATGCCATGGCCGGTCGGATAGATGTCGTCTGGCCGCAGGCCGAACACGACCTTGTCGCCGGTCGCGACATTGGCCTTGAATTGGGCGGGTAGCGGCAGCTTTTCGCCGCTGGCGAAAACCAGTTGGCCGTCATCGACCGTCGCCTCGTGCAAATTCATCGGCGGCGAACCGATGAAGCCGGCGACGAAGCGTGTCGCCGGGCGGCGGAAGACCTCGTCTGGCGTGCCGACCTGTTCGATATGGCCGTCGCGCATGATGACGATGCGGTCGGCCAGCGTCATTGCCTCGACCTGGTCGTGGGTGACGTAGATCACTGTCGACTGCACCTTGGCATGCAGCTTCTTGATCTCGGTGCGCATCTGCGTCCTGAGCTTGGCGTCGAGGTTGGAAAGCGGCTCGTCGAACAGGAAGACGTCAGGGTCGCGCACGATAGCGCGGCCCATGGCGACACGCTGGCGCTGGCCGCCCGACAGTTGCGACGGGCGGCGGTCGAGCAGCGTGTCGAGGCCCAGGATGGCCGAGGCCTCGGCGACACGGCGCTCCATGTCCTCCTTGGCCGCACCGGCGATCTTCAAGGAGAAGCCAAGGTTTTCGCGCACGGTCATATGCGGATAGAGCGCATAGGACTGGAACACCATCGAGATGTTGCGCGAGCGCGGCGGCAGATCGTTGACGATCCGCCCGCCGATCTCGATCGAGCCGGCGCTGATCTCTTCCAGTCCGGCGATCATGCGCAAAGTCGTCGACTTGCCGCAGCCTGACGGGCCGACCAGCGCGATGAATTCGCGGTCGGCAATATCGAGATCGATGCCATGCACGATCCCGATATTGCCGTAGCGCTTGGTCAGTTTTTTCAGGGAAACTGTTGCCATGGGATCAGCCTTTCACCGCGCCGGAGGTCAGGCCGCCGACAAGGTGTTTCTGGACGATATAGGTGAGGGTGAGTGCGGGAATGATCATCACCACGGCCAGCGCGCACATGCCGCGCCAGTCGATGGTGAATTCGGCCGTGTAGTCGAGCAGGCCGACCGGCAGCGTCTTGGCGCTCACCGAGCGGGTCAGTTGCGAGGCCAGCGCGAACTCGTTCCAGCAGGTCAGGAAGGCAAAGATGGCGGCAGACGCAATGCCCGGCCCGGCGAGCGGGAACTCGACCTGCCAGAAGGCCTGCCAGCGCGTGCAGCCATCGATTTGTGCTGCCTCCGCGAGGTCTTTCGGCACCTGGCGGAAGAAGCCGTCGATCAGCCAGATGGTGAACGGCACGTTGAGCGCGACATAGGCGAGGATCAGCCCGAAATGCGTGTCGATGATGCCGAGCCGCACATAGAGGAAGAACAGCGGCAGCGACAGTGCGATGCCGGGCACCGTGCGCGTCAGCATCAGGCCAAGGAAGACGCTGGATTTGCCGCGGAAGCGGTAGCGCGCGAAGGCATAGCCGCCGGCCATGCCGATGGCCACCGCAATGATCGTCGAGGTCACCGAGATGATCAGCGAGTTGCGGAAATATTCGATGACCGGGATGCCGCCTTTGCCGATGCCCGAGAACATTGCGATGTAAGCGTCGAACGAGATCTCCTGCGGGATCCACACCGGCGGCTTGGCCATGATCTCGACGGTTGGCCGCAGCGACGATAGCACGATCCAGAGGCCGGGCAGGCAGATGGTCAGCATCGCCAGGAACAGGCCGATGCGATGGACGACACCTAGCAGCCGTCGCTTCAGGCGGGCGGAAGAATTCTCGTCCATCACCACTCCGCGCCGATCTGCGTGCGCGCCGCGGCGAGCTTGTTGAAGAAATAGACGGTGAAGGCAATCGACAGCAGGATCGAGAAATAGGCCATGGCGTTGGCCATGCCCATGCGGCCGTCGCTGTAGGCGGTGCGTGCCACCAGCGTCCACAACAGCTCGGTGCGGCCCGCCGGTCCGCCATCGGTCATGATCTTGACGATGTCATAGGCGCGCGCGACGTCGAGCGAACGGATGGTCATGGCGATATAGGCGAAAGGCATGACGAACGGCCACGTCACATAGCGGAAGGTCTGCCAGGGCGTGCAGCCATCGACCCGCGCGGCCTCGATCGGCTCCTTGGGCATGGCGAGCAGGCCGGCGAGGATCAGGATGGCGAAGATCGCGGTCGACGACCAGATCTCGGCGATCGAGATGGCGATGAAGGCGAGATGGCCCTCGATCAGCCACGGAATGGCGTCCTGCGTGATGCCGAGCGACTGCAGGGCGTTGTTCACCAGGCCGATATTGTCGTTGAACATGAACTTGAACTGGAAGCCGACGAGGATCGGCGAGAACATCATCGGAAACATCATCAGCGTGCGCAGGATGCGCTGGCCGCGCGTCGCCTTCTCGACCAGCATGGCGAGGCCGAGGCCGAGCAGCATTTCGAGATTGAGCGCGATCGTCAGCAGCAGTACCGTGCGCCCGAACGCCCACCAGAAATCGGTGTTGGCCAGGATCGAGAGATAGTTCCGGAAGCCGACGAAGACGAAGAATGTTTCGGGCTTGGTCAGGCGGAACGGTGTGAAGCTGGAATAGAGCGACAGAAGCAGCGGCACGACGACGACCGCCGCCAGCACGATGAAGGCTGGAAGCAGCAGCAGGAATGGCGCCGATGGCTTGAAGCCCTTCATCAGAATCCTGTTGGGTTTTGCATTGCGTGGGCGAGGCGCCGAAAGGCGGTGTGTATCGCGGGGCCTCCGGCGAGACGCGATCGCCTCCCCCATTCATTATGGGGGAGGCGGCCTTGGGAGACGGTTCTAGAGCTTGCCGGCATCCTGCAGGATTTGCGTCGCCTTGGCGGCGGCTTCGTCCAATGCCTGCTTGGGGGTCTTGTCGCCCAGGATCGCCGCCTGAAGTTCGGGATAGACGGCGTTCGAAATCTCGATCCACTCAGGCGTCTGCGGCACGGCGAAGGCGTGCTTGGCTTCTTCCTGGAAGGCAGAGAGAACCTCCTTCTTGTAAGGATCGTTTGCGGCCTGCTTCAGGTCCCAATCCCACACGGCCGGGCGTGTCGGCAGCGGGCCTGCGGCGGCTTCCAGTTTCTGGCTGTCCTCATTGGTCAGCCACCAAACGAGCGAAGCGGCGGCGGCCTTGTTCGGGCAGTTCTCGGTCACCGAGAAACCGTGGAAACCGGACCAGCCGGTACGCTTGCCGGAAGAACCCTTCGGCGCGACCTTCACGCCGACATTGCCCGCCACCTTGGACGATTTCGGGTCGTTAAAGAAGCCGGCCCAGCCCGGCCAGTCCAGATTGATGGCCACGGTGCCCGAGGCAAAGCCCTGGCCGAGATCGTCCCAGAGATAGTTGGTCGTTCCGGCCGGCACGGCCTTGGCCTTGTACAGATTGACGAACCAGTCGAGCGCCCGGATGCCGGCCTCCGAGTTGAAGACCGGCTTGCCGTCCTTGTCGAGATACTCGCCGCCCTCGGCGACCACCATCTCGTAGAAGCGGCCATTGATCGCCTCTTCCTTGCCGGCGAACTGCGTGCCGTAGAAATTGGGCGGGTTGGCGAAGAACTCGGCCTGGTCGGTGACTTCCTTCCAGCTGTCCGGCGGCACCAGGTCATAGCCGTATTTGGCCTTGAACTTGGTCTTGTTGTCTGCGTTCTCGTAGAGGCTCTTCTGGTAGTAGAGCGCCGAGACGTCGAACTGCGCGCGCGGCAGCATCTCCAGCTTGCCGTCGATGGTTGCCGCCTTGATCGTCGACGGCACGAAGGCGTCGATCTCTTCCTTGGGCAGCAATTTACTGAGGTCTGTGTAGAGGCCGGTATATTGCGGCGCGAAGGACGAATGGTTCCAGCCGACGCACCAGTTGGTGCTGCCAGAGGCGATGTCGGACTTCAACTCCTTGTCGATGTCGAAGCCATTCTTCTTGGTCAGGATGTTGACCTTGGCGCCGGTGGCCTTTTCCCATTCGGGAATGCGCTCATAGAGCTTTTCATATTGCTGGCCGCCGATCAGTTTCACGTCGACGGTGACGCCTTCGAACTTGCCGGGCAGGTCGCCGGCAAGGGCCGTGCCTGCACCAAATGCAAGCACCAATGCGCCGGCGGAGACGCCGGAAAGCAGTCTGTTCATTGGTTTCCTCCCTGGGTGCGCCTTAGCGGCGACCGCAACTTGTCCGCGTGACAAGAAATGCTACATTCATATACAAACAAAACATTCATACGTACGTCAAGGCGAAATTTGTTTCCGCCGGGCGCATTCCTGCGTATATGAAGAATCGATTTCACTGGAGAAATGCCTCATGGATGACAGCGAAGACGAGCGCTACCGCGCGCCGGCGCTCGACAAGGGGCTCGACATTCTTGAGCTGCTGGCCGGCGTGGACGGCGGCCTTACCCAGGCCGAAATCGCCAAGAAACTTGACCGCAGCCCCAACGAATTCTACCGCATGCTCGACCGGCTGGTGCGGCGCGGCTATGTCACAAGGCTGGACGGCGACCGCTATTCACTGACGCTGAAACTTTTCGGCCTGGCGCAGCTGCACGCTCCGGTGCGGCGGCTGGTGTCCTACGCCACACCACTAATGCGCGAACTGGCCGAGACCTCGCAGCAGGCCAACCAACTCGTTGTTTTTGATCGCGGTTCTGCCGTCGTCATCGCCCAGCAGGAGGCACCGAACTACTGGGGCATCTCGATCCGCGTCGGCTCCCACATCAGCCTGTTCGACACCGGTTCGGGCCATGTGCTGCTTGCCTTCCGCTCGCAGGAAGAGCGGCAGATGATGATCTCCGAACACGTCCGCAGCACCGACAAGACGGCGCAATCGGCCGAGTTCTTCACCCGGCTCGACCAGATCCGTGACCGTGGCTACGAGATGATGGCCTCGATGCAGACCGCCGGCGTCTTCAACCTCTCGGCTCCAGTACGCAGCTCCGACGGCAAGGCCATCGCCGCCCTGTCGATCCCTTACATCACCGTGGTCAATGCGCCGTCCGCGCCAGATATCACCAGGACAATCGAACTGCTGCTGGCGACGTGCGAGAAGCTGTCGCATCTGGCTGGCTCGGCTGTAGGGTCGGCCGCATAAATTCTTATTTGAATGAAGAATTCCTCCGTGAGATAATTTGACAAAGCCAACTTGGAGGAGCTCCAGTGATCATCGATACCCATCTGCATCTCATCGATCGCTCGGCCTTGCGCTATCCCTGGCTTGCCGGGGTGCCGCCGCTCAACCGCGATTTCTCCTACGAGGAATATGCCACCGAGGCGCTGCGTGTCGGCGTCGAGCGCGTGCTGCACATGGAGGTCGATGTCGATCCCGCTGACATTGAAGCCGAGACCGCACGGGTGGAAGGTCTGTCGCGACAGGCCGGCAGCATGCTGGTCGGGGCGATCGCGTCCTGCCGGCCGGAAGATGCTGACTTCCCGGTCTATCTCGAAAGGCAGCGGGCAAATCCTTTCGTCAGGGGTTTCCGCCGTGTGCTCCATGTCGTGCCCGACGATCTGTCGGAGGGCGCGGTGTTTCGCGACAACATCAAGCGGCTTGGCGGTGCCGGCCTGACCTTCGATCTCGTCGTGCTGCCGCACCAGATTCCGAAAGCAATAGCGCTGGCCGACCTCGCACCCGACGTCCAGTTCGTTCTCGACCATTGCGGCGTTCCCGACATCAAGGGCGGCGCCGAGCATCCCTGGCGCGAGCATATGAGCGAGATCGCGCTGCGTCCGAACGTCATGGCCAAGATCTCCGGCGTCGTCGCCTATGCCGATCCCGGCAGCTGGACGGTCGGGACGCTGCGGCCCTATGTCGAGCACACCATCGCTGCGTTCGGCTGGGACCGTGTCGTCTGGGGCAGCGACTGGCCGGTCTGCACGCTCGGTGGCGGCCTGTCGACCTGGGTCGCGGCGACCCACGCGCTGCTTTCCGGCTGCAGCATCGCGGAGCGCTACAGGTTGCTGTCGGGCAATGCCCGCAAGCTCTGGCGGCTGGAATAAGTTGGATTTGCCTCGGCATCTCGCCGGGGCGTAGCCCGGACGTTCTACGCCGTCCGGTTTCGTTCAGGCTCCTCTACCGGCAGCGCCGGACACCTGCGCGGGGGCACTCTCCCGGAACAGGCTGACGAGATCGGCAACCACCTCGGCGGCCCTGTGTCCGGAAGTCATGCCGGACAGGATGCGGTCGGAAGCTGCCTGCTGGAACGCCATGTAGCCGTCATGACGCGGCCGCACCCATGCGCCCTCCAGCGTCGCGCGCGTGTCGCGATAGAAATTGCCGGTCGCGGCATTGACGGTGTGGTCTTCCCAGGCGGCAGCATGGCCTGGTTGGCCACCGGCAGCGGCATAGGCGCCGCGCTGCACGTCGCCGCTGGCGACCCAATAGGCAAAGTCGGTCGCAGCCTCCTTCGCCTTGGAAAAGGCTGACACCGCTATGCCGGTGCCGCCGAGCGCCGAACCGACAGGGCCGTTGGCGCCAACGACCGGGATGTCGGTGAAGGCCAGCCGGCGCGCGCGAAACCCTGATAGCGCATAGGAAGCGTAGCCATAGATCAGCGGCGCGCAGACGATCTGGGAATCGGCCTCCGCCATGCGTTCGGAAACCGCGATCGGATCCATCTCCAAACAGGCCGGTTCGACCAGGCCGGCGATCTCTCGCATCATTTCGAAGACTTGGCTGCCGGCCTCGCTATCGATGAGATCGCGGGACGGATCGGTCGCGCAAGCATGCCCGAGATTGCCGGCAAGCGTGTAGAACACCATCAGCACATGTGGCGGGCGCAGCGGCAAAAGCACGCGTCCTTGCCGGGCGAGGTCGAGCACCTCGCTCCAGCGCGCCGGCGGCGCATCGAGCGCGTCCGGCCGCCATGCCTGGACCTGGCTGGCCGCATCGATCGGAAAGGCCCATTGTCGCCCTTGCCAGGCGTAGCTCGGATAGGACTGGCCGACGCTTCCCGATGCAAGTGCTGCGCGCTCGACCTCGCGGCCGGCGACATCCAGCGGCGCGAGGCAGCGTTCCGCGGTGATCTGGCCGACATGCGGATGGTCGATGACAATCAGATCATAGGCGCGCGCCAGTTCCTCGACCGGGAAGGATTCGAAATCCTGCAGCGAGCGCTTGTCCCAGTCGATGGCGGCGCCGGTCTTCTGCTGCCAGAGCGACGAGCAGGCGACCATCGGATCGTAGCCGCGCGGATGGCTCCAGGTCATGCCCTTGAGCGTGGTCACAGGCCGAACTCCTCGCGGATCGCGGCACTGTGCTCGCCGATGCGCGGTGCGGCGCGATCGACCTTGGCCCTGACACCGTCGACCCTGAGCGGCGAACTGGTGGTGAGGATCGAGACATCGTCGTCGCGCGTCACCGTCTGCAGCATGTCGAGCGACTGGAAACCTTCGCTGGCCAGCATCTCCGGCCAGGTCAGCACCTTGGCGCACCAGATGTCGGCCGGCTCGAGAATGGCGAGCCATTCGTCGATGGTTTTGCTGGCGATCCGCTGCGCGATGATCGCCTTGATGTCGTCGCGCGCGGTGAACCAGGAGGCCGGTCTGTCGCGATAAGGCGCCAACTCATTGAGCGACAGCAGGTCGGCAAGTCTGGGGATCGGCGTCATGGCGATGGCGAGATAGCCGTCCTTGGCCGGATAGACGCCATAGGGCGCCGAGAGATAGGCATGCGCGCTGCGGAAATTGGAGCGGCGCGGCAGCCGGCGGCCGTCATTGAGATGCGTGGTCAGCACCTCGAACTGGAAGTCGACCAACGCTTCCAGGAGGCTGGTTTCGATATGGCTGCCCTGGCCGGTGATGCCGCGCCGCACCAGCGCCGCCAGAATGCCTTGCGCGCAGGCCGCACCCGCCAGCATGTCACCGATCGCAAGGCCGAAGGGCACCGGCCCCTGGTCCTCGTCGCCGTTCAGCCACATCACGCCGGAGCGCGATTGGGCCAGGAGATCCTGGCCGGGCCGCTTGACCCATGGGCCGTCCTCGCCATAGCCGCTGATCGACGCGTAGACGAGCCGCGGGTTGATCTTGCGGACGGCTTCGTAGTCGAGGCCGAGCCGCTCGATGACGCCGGGCCGGAAATTCTGGATAAGCACATCGGCCTTGGCCAGAAGCCCGCGCAGCGCCTCGAGATCCGCCTCGTTTTTCAGGTCGATGTCAAAACTTTCCTTGGCGCGGTTGATGGCGTGGAAGATCGTGGAATCGCCGCCGATCTCGGTGTCGCTGAGATAGAGCCGGCGCGACAGGTCGCCGCCATCCGGACGCTCGATCTTGATGACACGGGCACCGAGATCGAGCAGGCGCAGCGAGCAATAGGGGCCGGACAGGAACTGGCTCATGTCGACGACGGTGAGACCGGCAAGCGGCAATTCGGCGGCTGCCGGCATTTTCATTTCTCCGTCTTGCCGACGAAATCGGCCGGGTTGCGATACTTCACCGTCTGCAGATGCTCGCAATAGAGGACCAGCTCGCCTTCGCCCTTGAACACTTCGTAGCTGGCACGGATCAGCCCCATCTCCTTATAGCGCGGCGTCTTGTCGAGGTTGGAGCGGATCGAATAGATCGTGTCGCCAATGAAGACGGGCTTTATGAAACGGAGCTTGTCATAGCCATAGGAAAAGGCGTTGACACAGTTGGTGGCGACCAGCCCCAGCCCCGCCGAAAAGACGAAAGCACCGGCGATCAGCCGCTTGCCGAAAATGCCTTCGCTTTCGGCGAACATCTGGTCCTGCACATAGGGGTGGATGTCGAGCACCAGCGTGTTGAAGAGATGGCTGTCGCCTTCCGCCATCGTGCGTCGCAACGACCGAATTTTCTGGCCGACCGGCCAGTCCTCGTAGAACCAGTTCTCAGCGTTCCACACTGGCAGTACCGCGTGCGCCTCAGGCATGTTTTTGGGGTAGGTCGATGCGATGCCGACGGTGGGCGCGAAGTCGTTCATGGCTGGCTCCGGCAGTCTCGCTGGAGGGTTAGGTCAGCCATTTGAACACGCCTCAAAGCGCCGGACTGCATGACGTCTCCTCCCGCCAATCTTCTTTTGTAAATAGTATTTTCACATATGGGATTACGTTGCAAGCGAGGGCGGGGCGAATTTTTCCCAATCCAGCGCGCTCACGCGCGGGCAGGCGGGGGGAAATCATGAAAAAGGATTGCCTGGTCTTTGTCGGCCGCCTGAACCGGGAGGCGCCTTATTTCAGCGCGCAGGCGTGCTGACGGACATCGGACGCACCATCGAGATCGGCACGCCGATTGCGTCAGGATCGTGCGCTGAGGCGCTACCGACGCACCCGTACGATGGTCGGGCTCAGGCTTGTTGGATTGCCGAGAGCTTCCAGTTCGAGCCATTCTGACGCGTAAATGTCCACAGCTCGGTCGTCTCCGTCGGATGGTTCTCGTCGCCCTCGACAACCTTGCCGCTGGCCCGCTCGCGCATCACGTCGCGAGACTCGTAGCGCAACGCGGCCGTGGCGTAGTCGCGGTCATCCTCGCGCCAGCTTTCCGCGATGTCGGCCTGCAGCAAGGTGATATCGGAGACCTCGTTCCTGAGACCTTTCTGGGCATTGTCGGCCAGCTCTTCCGAGAGATAGGACACCATCTCAGGCGTTGTCGCCCGGCGCAGGGCGGCATGGTCTTCACGCCCGAATGCTTCCTGGACGTCGGTCAACAGCTTCTGGAATGCGTCGAGGTCGCTCTGAGCCAGTGTGATCTCCTCCGAGACGTCAGCCGGCGAGCCTCCGCCCGAACCACCGCCAAAGCCGGGAATTGTGAACGAGCTTGCCTGCTGCTGCGCCGCAGCACGGTTCTCAAATCGCGACGCCTGGGCATTGCCGGCACCGGCCAGCGCCGGGGCAGGGCCCTGCGCCGACTGCGAGCGGAAGAAGCGGATGGCCAGCATGATCGCGCCACCGATGAGCAGTGCCTGGAGCAGGAAGCCGAACATGCCGGCCAGACCGCCGAAGCCTTGGCCCAGGAGCAGGCCGATCAGGCCGCCGATCAGCAGGCCGCGCATCATCGTTCCACCGAAGCCGCTCATGAAGCCGGGCCTCTGCAGGCCGGCCTGCGGCTGCCGGGCGGCAGAGTTCACACCGGTGTTGGGTGTCATCGAACGCTCGACCGGAGCGGTCGGCGCCGGCGCCGTCCTCGTTGGCGGTGCCGACTGGAACGTGCGCGTGCCGCGACTGCCGAAACTGCCGCCACGCCGAGCCTCGGCATGATCGATCGCGACCATGGAGAATGCGAGGAACAGTCCGGCGAACAGGGCTGCAAATCGGCTGGTGCGAGACATCATCGGAGATGAACCTTTATCGGTATGGTTTTGGAAATTTTAAGCAGGTGCCGGGCGCCATGCGGTCAATCGAACAATTCTTCGAAGAAGGATTTCTTCCGCTTGGGGTAGCGGTGGCCCTGCGAGCGCGAATAATCGTCATCGCGGCCGTGTTGCGGCTGGGAGAAGGCTGCCGGCTGTGGCTGCGCCGCAGGCGACGCTTCCCTGCCGGAACGCTCGATGATCTTGTCGAGTTCGCCTCGATCAAGCCAGACGCCACGGCACTGCGGACAATAGTCGATCTCGATACCCTGGCGTTCGCTCATCACGAGCGCGACGCGGCAGGAGGGGCAAACCAAACCAAGGAGGGAAGATGTCATACGGGGCTCCAAACCGAAAGGATTGAGCCCGCTTGACCGAAAAAGGCGGAAACGGGCCCGTTAAAGCGGTCCGACATCACAATCACCAGAAGCGATCGTCAGAGGGGCCCGGCCCGCACCAGACAGTTAGGAATGCCGATCCAGGCCTTCAAGGGCGATATTGCCGGCAAGTATGATTTGTCCGCCGCTGCCGTCGCTCAAACCGTTACGACGATCTTGCCGAATTGCTCGTTCGATTCGAGATAGCGGTGCGCCTCGATGATCTGGTCGAACGCAAAGATCCTGTCGATGATCGGCCTCAGCGTACCCGCTTCCAGGCCTTCGAGGATGAATGCCTTGGCGATCTCCAGCTTTTCCGGGGCGCCGGTGATTTCGTGCACGAGATAACCACGCAACGTCAGCATCTTCCCCAACACGGCAGCCAAGGGGAACGGCGTCGGCTCGGGGCTCAACCCGCCATATTCGATGAGAATGCCGCCCTTTGACATTGCCGCCGTCAGCGGCTCGAAGATCGGACCACCGATTGCATCGAGCACGACGCGCACGCCTTGCGGCCCCGCGATCTCGCTCAGCCGTGCGGCGAGATCCTCCTCGGCCAGGACGACAACCTGCGCCGCTCCGGCATCGAGCAGGGCCTGTTTCTTTACCGATGTTCGCGTCACCGCGATCGCTGTCGCGCCAATTTTGTTGGCGATCTGGAGCGCGGCAAGCCCGACGCTGCTTGAGGCCGCGGTGATGACGACAGCGTCTCCGCTGCTCAGTTTGGCGATATCGATCAGGGCGCCATAGGCGGTGAGATATTGCATCCAGATCGCCGCCGCCGTCTGCCAGTCGAGCGACGATGGGTGCTTGACGATGAGCCTGGCGGGATAGGTGACCAGCTCGCCGTAAGCGGGCCAGCGCACCATCGATTGCGGCGGGATGACGCTGACAGCGTCGCCCGGGGCGAAATCCTTCACGCCTTCGCCTACCGTTTCGACAATGCCTGCCGCTTCCAGCCCGAGCCCGGAGGGCAGGGGCGGAGTCTCGATATAGCTGCCCGCGCGCAGCAGCGCCTCGGCACGGTTGAGTCCGAGCGCCTTGACGCGGATTTGAACCTCACCCGGACGCGGTGGAGGGAGGTCGATAT
The DNA here is from genome assembly GCF_052115225.1 of Mesorhizobium sp. 2RAF45. Classification (NCBI taxonomy): domain Bacteria; kingdom Pseudomonadati; phylum Pseudomonadota; class Alphaproteobacteria; order Hyphomicrobiales; family Phyllobacteriaceae; genus Mesorhizobium; species Mesorhizobium sp. 2RAF45. The sequence goes on from NZ_JBFRGG010000010.1 coordinate 66,472, forward strand.
CCTCGATGCGCAGAACTTCGGGACCGCCATGCTGGTGGAAGCGGACAATACGAGCCATTCGGGTTACTCCTAATTATCTGAACCGAATGAGCTATGCAGGCAGAGGCTTCATGGATAAATGGGCGTAGGGATAAAGCAGTAGAAACCAGAGGTTTCGAATATGGATAGGCTCGAGAGCATGGCCGTGTTCGTCAAGGCGGTCGACCTTGGCTCGTTCGCGGCTGCGGCGGTGGCGCTCGACCTGTCCGGGCCGATGGTGGGCAAGCATATCCGCTCTCTCGAAGAGCGGCTCGGCGTACGCCTCATCAACCGCACCACGCGCCGCCAGAGCCTGACCGATTTCGGCCGCGCCTATTACGAACGCTGCCGCATCGTGCTGGCCGAGGCGGAAGCCGCCGATGCGCTGGCCGCCGACCAGTTTTCGGAACCGAGAGGCAGACTGCGCGTGACCATGCCGGCGCATTTCGGCCGCCACTGCGTCACCCCCGTGTTGCTGAAGCTGGCGCGGCACTATCCGATGCTGGAACTCGATCTGTCGCTCAGCGACCGCTTCGCCGATCTCGCGGAGGACGGCTTTGACCTTGCCATCCGCACCGGCGATCTTGAGGACAAGGCCGGCGTGATCGCGCGCCGCGTTGCACGCCAGGGCATGGTTGTCTGTGCCGCGCCTGCCTATCTCGGAATCCATGGCGAACCGCGGCGGATCGAAGATCTCGCCGACCATCAGGCAATCGTCTATCGCCGGCTCGGCCAGGTCGTTCAGCCCTGGCTGTTTGCGCGTGAAGGGCAATCCGTACAGGAGATCATCCGCAGCGGTCGGCTGCGGCTCGACGATCTCGACGCCATCGCCGATGCAGCGGCCGAAGGCATGGGGCTGGCGTGGCTACCGTGGTGGCTGGTCCGCGAGCGCATAGAGGCCGGTGCGTTGGTCGCGCTGTTGCCGGACCAGCCGCACTATCTCTACGACTGCCATGCGCTCTGGCTGCAGACGCCGCATCTGCCGCTCAAGGTTAGGCTCGCCATCGATGCGCTGGCAGCCGCCCTGCCGAAACTGATGGGCTGATCGCCGAGAGCAGGCTTGCGCTCTTTGAGGCGCCGCTTACCAATGCCATATGAAGGCGGAACGTGCGCATTGCAGGAGAGGCGGTTCATGACCAAAGGTTCGGATCTGTTCGTGGCGGCCCTCGAGAATGAAGGGGTCGACCGGATTTTCGGCATTCCCGGCGAGGAGAATCTCGACATCGTCGAATCGATCCGCCGCTCGTCGATCCAGCTGATCTTGACCCGACATGAGCAGGCCGCTGCTTTCATGGCTGCCACTTATGGCAGGCTCACCGGCAAGGCGGGCGTGTGCATCACCACGCTTGGCCCCGGCGCGCTCAATCTGACGACCGGGGCGGCCTATGCGCTGCTCGGCGCGATGCCGATGATCATGATCACCGGCCAGAAAGGCATATTGTCATCACGGCAGGCGCGCTTCCAGATCGTCGACATCGTCGCGGCGATGAAGCCGCTGACCAAGCTGTCGCGCCAGATCGTCTCGCCCAAGATGATCCCCTCGCTGGTGCGCGAGGCCTTCCGCGTTGCCCAGGAAGAGCGGCCCGGCCCGGTGCATCTGGAACTGCCGGAAGACATCGCGGCGGCCGAGTGCGAGCCGGTGGCGCTGGTGCCGACGCATCCGGTCGAGCTGCCGCTGGCCAGCGCGGACGCGCTCGATCGCGCCGCCCGCATGATCATGGAGGCCAAGCGTCCGCTGCTGATGTTCGGCGCGGCGGCGTCGCGGCCGCGCGTGACCCCCGATGTCGCCCAGTTCGTGCTGCGCACGCAAATACCCTATTTCACCACGCAGATGGGCAAGGGCACGGTGCCCGGCGGCACCGAACTCTATATGGGAACGGCGGCACTGTCGGAGCGCGACTATGTGCACGAGGCCATCGAACAGGCCGATCTGATCATCACCATCGGCCACGACACGGTGGAGAAACCGCCCTTCATCATGGGCGCCAACGGGCCGAAGGTCATCCATGTCGGCTACCACTCGGCCGATGTCGAGCAGGTCTATTTCCCGCAGGCCGAGATCGTCGGCGACCTTGGCCCGTCGCTGGCGCTGCTGGCGGACCGTATCGAGGGCAAGATCCCCAACGCACAGGCGCTGCTGCCACTCAGGGAAGGCATTTTGAGCCGGATCGCCGCGCGCGCCACCGAAGACCGCTTCACGCCGCAGCGCATCGTGCATGATGTGCGTGCCGTAATGCCGGCGGACGGAATCCTCGCCCTCGACAACGGCATGTACAAGATCTGGTTCGCGCGCAACTACCGCACGCGCATGGCAAACACGCTGCTGCTCGACAATGCGCTGGCCACGATGGGCGCCGGCCTGCCGTCGGCGATGATGGCGTCACTGCTCTATCCCACGCGCCGTGTCATGGCCATTTGCGGCGATGGTGGCTTCATGATGAACAGCCAGGAACTGGAGACCGCCGTCAGGCTGAAGCTCAACCTCGTCATCCTGCTGCTCGAAGACCATGCCTATGGCATGATCCGCTGGAAGCAGGCGGTCGACGAATTCCCGGATTTCGGCATGACCTTCGGCAATCCCGATTTCGTCAAATACGCCGAGGCCTATGGCGCCAAGGGAACCAGGGTTATGGAGATCGCCGATTTGCGGCCGGCGCTGGAGCGGGCCTTCACCGGCGGCGGCGTGCATCTCGTCGTCGTGCCCATCGACTATTCCGAAAACACCAGGGTGCTTGTCGACGAATTACGCGAGCGGCTGCCGGCGCCGCGTACGCCGTGACGGCGGCCGAAAAGCCGCCGTCAGGACCTCTCGGGTGTAAGATCCTACACCTTGCAGTAAGGCGTGACCGGCGTGATGGCGCCGAAATCCTTAGCGATCTCGTAGCTGATGCCGTCCGCCGCCGCCTTGCCGACATAGGAATGGCAGAGCGTGTGGTTGTTGGAGGCATCGACGCGGATCTTGCCTTGCGGCGCGTCGAACTCGATGGTGGGCAATGCCTTGAGCACATCGTCATCCCTGAGTGACCCGGCCTTCTCCGCGGCCAGCGCATAGAGATGCAGGCCGTTGTAGCCGGCTTCACCGATGCCGTTGACCATCTTCTCCTGGCCGAACTTTTCGCGGAAGCTTGCGATGAACTTCTTGTTGACCGGATTGTCGAGCGCCATCCAGTAAGGCTGCGGCGCATAGGTGCCGGCGGCGACGCCGGGCGGCAGCGCGTCCTTGTTGAAAACCTCGTCGAGCGGCGCGATCAGCGGCTGCTTGATGTCGAAAGAGCGATATTGCTTGAGCTGCGTGACGGCATCGTTGCCGACCACCATCGACCAGACGACATCGGGCTTCAGCGATTTGATCTTCTGGAAAGCCGGGCCGAAATCCGTGGTGCCGAACGGATAGTAGTCGGCGCCGATGATCTTGCCGCCGGCCTTCTCATAGGCCGCCGTGATCGCCTCGGTCATCTTCTGCGGCCAGGCGTAGTCCGAGGCCATGACATAGATCGTCTTACCGAGATTCTCGGCCACCCACGGCATCATCGGGTCGACCTGCTGCATCGGGATCGGCCCGGTGGCGACGAAGTAGCGGTTGCATTCGCCGCCCTCGAAATTGGTCGGGTAGAAGAACAGCTTCTTGGCTTTCGAGGTCACCGACAGCGTCGCGCTGCGCTCGGGCGAAATGATCGTGCCCATGACCACGTCGACCTTGTCTTCGTTGATGAGCTTGCGCGCCTTGTCGATCGAGCCCTTGGTCGTCGTCTGGTTGTCCTCGATGAACAGTTCGACCTGGCGACCGCCAATGCCGTTGGCGGCATTGAGCTCGGCGGCGGCGAGCTTGTAGCAATTGAGCAGCGTCTCACCGAGGATCGCCTGCAGTCCGGTGATCGGGATCGACAGGCCGACCTTGACGGTATCGGCGGCGCGCAGGATCGACGGCGCGCCGACCATGGCGAAGGCGGCGGCTGCGCCGCCGGATTTCAGTATCGTTCTTCTGCTTATCATTGTTATGTTCCCTTCCAGTCCAGGCGCGCCCCATGCACGCCTTACAAAGTCAGCAGGTCCAGATGCGCTTCAGGCGCGCCTCATAGGGCCAACAGGTCCTTCAGCAGGCTCTCGTCGGCGAACGCCTCCGGCGTGCCCTCGTGCACGATCCTGCCCTTTTCCATCACCAGGCAGCGGTCGGCCGCCTTCAGAACGAGATCGAGATTCTGCTCGACCAGAACGATCGCGATGCCGCGCTCGCGGGCGATGCGCGGCACCAGCTCGGCGATCGACTGCACGATGTTCGGCTGGATGCCTTCCGAGGGTTCGTCGAGCAGCAGCACCGACGGCAGGCCGCATAGCGCGCGGCCGATCGCCAGCATCTGCTGCTGGCCGCCCGACAGCGTGCCGGCGATTTGCGCCTCGCGTTCGCGCAGGATCGGAAAATAGCCGAAGATGTCGTCAGGAATGCCGCCGTCGCCACGGTCCATGGCTGCGCGCGTGCCGACCTCCAAATTCTGCCGCACGGTCAGCTGGTTGAAGATGCCGCGGCCCTGCGGCACATGCGCTATGCCCGCCCGCGCCCGGCGGAAGGCCGCCGCGTCGGTAAGGTCATGATCGCCGAGAACAACCGCGCCGCCGCTCGCCTTCAGGCCACCGGCGATGACGCGCAGCAGCGTCGTCTTGCCGGCGCCATTGCGGCCAAGCAGGCCGACGACTTCACCCGGTGCCACGCTGAGATCGATGCCGTTCAGCACAGGGAGCAGGCCGTAGCCGGCCGAGACCGCGAGTGTCCGCAGCATGGTCAGCGCCTCCCCAGATAGACATCGCGGACCATTTCGTCGGCCTCGATGTCGTGGAAAGGACCGCTGCGCAGCCGGCGTCCCTGGTGCAGCACCAGCGTCTCGCAGTTCAGCGCCCGCACGAAGCGGATGTCGTGCTCGACAGCGACGATCGAGAACTCGCCCTTGAGCCGCAACAGCATCTGCGCGGTCGCCAGCGTTTCCTGCGGCGTCATGCCGGCGGTCGGCTCGTCGAGCAGCAGCAGCCTTGGCTCAATCGCCAATGCCATGCCGATCTCCAGCCATTGCTTCTGGCCGTGCGCCAGTTCGCCGGCCAGCGTGGCCGCGCGGCTGCCAAGCGCGACCAGGTCCAGCAGCTCACCGACCGGACGCACCGGCGACGAGGTGCCCCACCGTGCGACCTTGAGATTGTCCTCGACCGAGAGGCTCGGAAAGACCGACGGGATCTGGAATTTTCGGGCGATGCCGAGCCGGGCGATGCGGTGCAGCGGCAGGCCGGCAACGTCGTGGCCGAGGAAGCGCACGCTGCCGCTGGTCGGGCGAAGTGTGCCGGTCAAAAGGTTGAGGAAGGTGCTCTTGCCGGCGCCGTTCGGCCCGATGATGCAGCAGAGCTCCCTGTCGCGCACCGTCAGGTTCAACCCTTCCAGCGCTTGCAGCCCGCCAAAGCGTATGCCGACATTCTCGGCCTGAAGCAGCACGTCGCTCATTGCGCTTGCCTCCGGCCCTTGAACAGGCTCTTCAGCCGCGCATAGATCGACAGGATGCCGTCCGGCAGCACGAAGACGATGACGACGAAGACGCAGCCGAGCAAAAGCGGCCACAGGCTCGGGTTGAAGCTGCTGATCGTCTGCTGCGCGCGCTGTATGGCGATGGCGCCCAGCACCGGACCAAGCAGCGTGCCGCGCCCGCCAACCGCTACCCAGACGATGACTTCCGTCGACAGCAGCAGCCCGGACAGGTCGGGTGCCACCAACCCGGCCATGCAGACATAGAGCGCGCCCGCGAGCCCGGCGATCGCCGCGGACAGGACGAAGGTGACGAGTAGCCTCAGCGGCGCATTGTGGCCAAGGGCGGCCGCCCGGACTTCATTGTCCTGGATGGCGGTCAGCACGGTGCCCCAGCGACCTCTGCTGAGCGACCACAGCACCAGCACGACCACCGCAACGATCGCCGCGACGAAGATGTAACTCGGCAGATCCTGGCTGAGATCGACATGTATTTCGCCAAGATCGAAGGCGATCGGCGGAATGCCGATCAGGCCGCTGTCGCCACCGGTGACCGAGCTCCAGGAGACGGCGGCCTGCTGGCAGATGACGCCCATGGCAAGCGTCACGATGGTGAAGTAGCTGCCGCGGATGCCGCCGAAGAACAGGAAGTAGCCGATGATGGCGGCGACGAAGGCAGCACCCGCAATCGCGCCCAGGATGCCGAGCAGGCTGCCCAAGGGGATGGCGTCGTTGAGCGTGACCAGCGCCATGATGTAGCCACCAATGCCGAAGAAGGCGGCGTGGCCGAAACACAGGATGCCGGTGCGGCCCCAGAAGAAGTCGAGGCTCGCCGCGAACAGGCCGAAGATCAGCGCGTCGCGGATCACCGTCAGCTGGTAGCCGTCGGCGATGAACGGATAGACGACGGCGAGCGCCGCGCAGACGGCGAAGATCAGCAGCCAGTTGCGGTCGCGGGCGATCATCGCGACGCTCCGTTGAACAGGCCGTTGGGCCGCAGCCGCACGGCGACGATGGCCGCCAGCAGCACGATCGCCTGCGCCAGCGATGGCGAGATCTGGTAGTTGAGCACACTGGTCAGCCCGCCGACGAAGACACTGCCGGCGACGAGACCGCCGATCGAGCCGACGCCGCCGACAATCACGACGAAGAAGGCATTGGCGAGGTAGTTCACCCCCATCTGCGGCAGCACGATCGCCAGCGGTGCGACCAGGCCGCCGGCGAGCCCGGCGATCGCCGCGCCAAAGGTGAAGGCGATGGCGTAGGTGCGCCGCGTGTTGATGCCGACGCCTTCGGCCATTTCGCGGTTCTGGATGACGGTGCGGATGTCGAGGCCGAACGACGTCCGGCTGATCAGCAGCACGACACCGAGCAAGGTCAGCATGGCGATGGCGATCAGGATCAGCCGATAGGCGGGATAGACGGTGAAGAACAGGTCGAACGTGCCCTCGATCGGCGGCGTCACCGGCTTGGCGCCGAGGCCAAAGGTTAGTTCCAGCCCCTGCTGCAGGATCAGGCTGACGCCCCAGGTGGCAAGCACGGTCGAGACCGGCCGCGAATAGAGATGGCGGATGATGGCGAACTCCAGGATGCAGCCGACCACCGCGCCGGCGATGGGTGCGGCGGCCAGCCCCAGCCAGAACGAGCCGCCCACGCTCTGGACGAAATAGACCGCGAAGGCGCCGACAGTGACGAATTCGCCATGCGCCAGATTGGTCACGTTCATCAGGCCGAAGCTGATCGCCAGCCCGAGCCCGACCAGCATCAGGATGCTGATCAGCGTCAGCGCGTTGAGGAGCGTGGTGACGACAAAATCCATCGTGTCAGCCAGCACTTGCGAGGCGTTGGCGCAGGCCTGCGAGCAGGCCTTCGGCCGCATCGATCACCGCGGCCTGATGCGGCTGCAAGTCCTGCCCGGCCCATTCGTCGATATGGTCCGACAGCGGATCGATCACTTCGGTGCGGTGATTGGCGAGCGTCTCGATGACGGCATGGCCGCAGAACGGCACATAGCCTTCGGAATAGCCGCCTTCATGGGTCATCATCAGCCGGCCCTTCGATGTCTCGGCTGCCAGCGCCACCATGCGCGCGGCAAGGCGCCGGAAGCATTCGCTGTTAAGCATCATGCGGCCGAGCGGATCGAAGCCCGACGCGTCGAAGCCGGAGGCAACAATGACGAGATCCGGTTTGTAGGCGCGCAGCGCGGGGGCGACGATGCGGTCGAAGGTGGCTTCATAGGCGCCGGTGCCGCTGCCGGCCGGCAGCGGTATGTTGATGTTGTAGCCTTCGCCTTCGCCCTTGCCATTGTCGGCCATCGCGCCGCGCCCGGTCGGATAGAGATTGTCCTGGTGCAGGGAAATGGTCAGCACCGACGGATCGGAATAAAACACCGTCTCGGTGCCGTTGCCATGATGCACGTCCCAGTCGACTATCGCCGCGCGGCCAAGCAGGCCTTCATGCTGCAGCCGGCGCACGGCAATGCCGATGTTGGAGAACAGGCAGTTGCCCATTGCTTGGTCGGGCTCGGCATGATGGCCCGGTGGCCGCGCCAGCGCATAGGCGTTGTCGACACGGCCGGTCAGCACCGCGCGCATCGCGGCATAGGTGGTGCCGGCCGAGAGCAGGGCGATGTCGAAACTGTTGAGGCCGATCGGTGCCTGGGGGCCGGCGAAGCCGCAGCCGCGTTCGCTGAGCATGCGGATGTCGTCGACATGGCGCTGCGTGTGCACGCGCAGCAGGTCCTCGACCGTCATCGGCTCGGCAAGGATCGGCACCAGATGGCGCGCCAGGCCACTGACCTGGATAAGGTTGTTCAGCCGGCGCTTCGACCCCGGCGATTCCAGGTGCCGTCCTGGTTCCACGAAACGGCCGGGAGGCATCATGTCGGCGCTGGGGCCGGTGTCATGCCACATCAGCTGTTCGTGAAAAACGTAACCTGTCGCCATAAGCAGCGTCCTCTAAAATCTGGACGACGCTAGCAGGCTAACGATCCCATGGCCCGACCCGAAAGAGGGGGGCACGCGGGATGTCTATGCCCCTCCTTTCGGAGGGGGGCGGAGGTTTGCGGCCGCCTGCGCGGCACGCACGGCCTGGACGCGATTCGAGACCGAGAGTTTGCCGAAAATATTCTTCAAATGCCATTTCACCGTCGTTTCGCTGACCGAAAGCGCGACCGCGATATCGCGGTTGGACATGCCTTCCGACAGGCAACGCAGCAGCTCGGACTCGCGCTGGGTGAGATGTTCCTTCTCGGCTGCAGGGGCGGCCAATTTGCGCGTCGCCATGGGCATCGTCTGCGCGGCATCGATGATACGCGTCGCATAGGCCGACAGGGACGGGTCGGTTTTTGCCTGCGCCGCGCGCAATCGCATCAACGCTTCGACCACGGGCCTGCCCTCGTCGACGAAGGAACGGATGAAGCCGGAAGGCTGGGCAAGGCGTAGCGCTTCGAGGAGATGACGGTCGGCCTCGCGCTGGTCATGGCCGGCGGCCTTGGAGCGCAGGATCAGCGCCAGTATGTGGCGGCGCATGCGGCCGCTGCTTTTCGTCCGCTCAAGCAGCGCGCCGAAAAGTGCCGTGGCCGCCGCGTAGGATTTTTCGGCCGTCAGCAGCCGGCCTTCGGCGAAGAACTCGAATTCGTTGGCGACGGTAGGGGCGGTTTCAGTGCTTTCGCGGCGATGATCGTCGAGCAGGCCGCGTGCCTCGGCGACACGGTTCTGGTCGATGAGCAGCCGGATGCGATCATGCACCAGCACCGACGCGAGGCGGCGGTAGACGGAGCCGCGCACGCGCTGGTAGACGCGCTCCAGCATGTCGAGTGCCGCGTCGCCGCGACCGGTCAGCTGCAGCACGCGGGCATAGGTCGGCACGCTGGCCAGCGGATAGACGATGACCGCGGCGCCTTCGATCAGCGGCCCGAGATTCTCGACCAGCGTCAGCGCCTCGCCGGATGCGTTGGTCTCATAGGCGAGTTCGGCCAGCAGCGTTCCGGCCAGCGCCTCGGCATAGGAGTTTGCGCCGATCCGCGTCCTGGCCTCGATGATCGTGTTGCGCAGCAGCCTTTCGGCGGCGGGCAGGTGGCCGGCCGAGCGTTCGATGACCGCCATGTAGCAATTGGCGATGGTGACGCCGAGCAGGCTGCCGCTTCGCTCATGCGCCTGGCGTGCTGCGTCCGCCGCCGCCCGCGCGCCCTCGAGGTCGCCCAGCGCATAGAGATTGTAGCCGATGACATTGGCGGTCGCCCCTTCCATGAACCAGGCATCGGGCGCGATGATGCGGAGCGCGGACTGTGCGGTGTCGCGCGCGTCCTCGAACCGCTCCAGCGTGCTGTGCACGGCGGCATCGAGGACGGCGATTTCGGCCTCGATCGTGGTGCCGGTCAGCGTGCCCGGATCCTTGCCGTCGGCCGGCCCGGTCTCGATCAGCTTGCGCGCATTGGCAAGTGTCTGCTGGGCAATCTCGGGCTGGCTTGAGTGCACCGCCAGCCATAGCACGATGAGCTGCAGCCGGATGCGCTGGTCGACCAGTTTCCTCGGCAACAGCGCCAGCAATTGGCGCACATAAAGCAGCTGGCACTGGGCGATGAGCTCGAGCGCGTTGTTCTCGACGAACACCGCTGCGCGGGCCTGGTCGCCGGCGGCGAGCGCATGCCCGATCGCCTCGGTCAGCATCTTGCGTTCGCCGAACCATTCGGCGGCGGCCAGGTGCAGCGGTGCGATCATCTCCGGCTCGCGCCGCTCCATTTCGCGGCTGAGGAAGTCATGGAACAGATGATGATAGCGGAACCAGCGCCGCTCCTCATCGAGCGGCACGAGGAAAAGATTGCGGGTCTCGATCTCGGTGATATCGGCCTCGGCATCCGCCGCCCGCAGGACCGCCCGGCACGCTTCGGCGCTGAAGCGCGCGAAGATCGAACTGTGGAGCAGGAACTTCGCCAGGGCCGGCGGCAGCCCCAGGAAGACTTCGCCCATCAGGAAATCGGCGACGTTGCGGTTGGCGCCGGTGAAATTGCCGATAACGGTTTCCGGTGCATGCTCGGCGCTGAGCGACAGCGAGGCGAGTTGCAGGCCGGCGGCCCAGCCCTCGGTCCGCGAGCACAAGGCCTCGACGGTACCGCTGCTGACGCTGAGGCCCAATTTGTCATTGAAGAAGGCTTCGGCTTCGGACGAGGCGAAGCGCAGATCGTCCGGGCCGATTTCGAAAACGTCGCCAAGCACTCTGAGCTTGCCGAGCTGCAGGTCGGGCAGGTTGCGCGAGCCGATGACGAAGGCGATGTTGGCGGGCGCCTGCCGCGTCAGGCGTTCCATGAAGCGCTTCACCGCCGCCGCCTCGATGACGTGGTAGTCGTCGAAGAACAGGGTGATTTCGGCGTCGCGCGCCGCAAAACCCATCACCAGTGCCGCGAGCACCACGTCGAGCTGGGGGATAGGGCTCGACTGGAAGGCGAGGTCGAGTTCGGCCGGGTTCTGGACCAGGTGGCGCAGCGCGCCCACCAGATGCGACAGGAAGGCGCCTTCGTCATTATCCGTCGCCTCGCAGGACAGCCATGCCGTCAAACGGCCGTGGCGCGCGACCTCGGCCGCCCATTGCGCCATCGTCGTCGACTTGCCGAAGCCGGCGGGCGCCGCGAACAGCACGATGCGCGTGTCGACATGCCGCTCCAGCCTCGACAGGATGCTCTCGCGCCGCACCCACCGGCGATGGTGAGACGATGACAGGCCGGCGGGTTGCGAAGATGGTCTCATCTGGCGACGGGCACCCATTCCGTTTCGATCAACGGGATTTGCGGGGCGGCATCGCGCGGCAGGGTTCCCTTGATCCGGGGATCGTCGGTGATTTCGAAACCGGTCGCATAGGGCTTAAACCCGCAAGCCTGGTAGAAACCGATGACGCTGTGATGGTCGATGCTGCTGGTGTGCAGCCAGATGCGTCCCGGCGCGAGGCGCCATGCCTGATCGAGCGCGCCAGCCATCAGCCGTTTGCCGAGGCCACGACCGGTCAAGCCGGGGAACAGGCCGAAATAGGTGATCTCGATCTCGTTGTCGTCGGCCATGCGGAACTCGACCATGCCGACATGGCCGCCACTCTCATCACGGCCATAATAGAGATGCTGGCACGGATCGGCGAAATGCGCTGATATTTCGGCATCCGACATTTCGGCGGCGCGGTCCCACAGCCAGGGAGCACCGATCTTGAGGAAGATCGCGCGGTAGGCGGCGCTGTCGGGTTTGGCGATCCGGGTCATCGCCAGGGGCTGGGCGAAACCCGGCACCGGGGCGCGCGCCTCCATCCACGTCACCGCATTGACGATCTTGCCGGCCGGCACGCGCCGGTAGCCTGACGTGAGATCGGTGATTTCATCCGGCAATGCGCCTTCGGTGACCAGCATCTGTCCTCGAACTCTGCCAAGCGGTTTCGCCAGCATGCAGTAAGCTGATGCCAACTCTGCGCCCGCCTGCCAAGAGCTTCCCGGGTTGGGCCATAGTTTTGGCCCGACCTGTCTCCTTGCCTTTCCACGATATGGCATATGAGATATGATACACCATTCACGAGAAAGCGAAATATTATGCCTGAGCGGATTGCCGACGAAGCCATTTTGCGCGCGATCGATAACGGCTTCGCGCGGCAAGTCGCGTTCCTGGCGGACCTCGTGCGCTTTCCATCCCAGCGCGGCGAGGAACACGCCGCGCAATCCTTCATGGCGGCCGCTTATGAGGCCGATGGCTACGCTGTCGATATGTGGCGCGTCGATGTCGACGCGATCCGTAACCTGCCTGGGTTTTCACCGGTTGCGGTCTCCTACGACGATGCTTTCAATGTCGTCGCTACCCACACGCCGAGAAACGCCACCGGCCGCTCGCTGATCCTCAACGGCCATATCGATGTGGTGCCGACGGGGCCGCTCGACCGCTGGGTGCGCGACCCCTACGATCCGGCCATCGAAGACGGCTGGATGCATGGTCGCGGCGCCGGCGACATGAAAGCCGGCCTGTCGGCCTGTCTCTACGCGCTCGCCGCCTTGCGCAGCCTCGGCTATCAGCCGGCCGCGAATGTTTACCTCCAGTCGGTGGTCGAGGAAGAGTGCACCGGCAATGGCGCGCTCGCCTGCCTGCAACGCGGCTATCGCGCCGACGCCGCCTTCATTCCCGAGCCCCTGGAACCGCGCTTAATGCGGGCGCAGGTGGGGCCGATCTGGTTCAGGGTCGAGGTCGACGGCGATCCGCAGCATGCGTCGGGCGCTTTCTCGGCCGGCGCCAATGCCATCGAAAAGGCCTTTCTCATCATCCAGGCGCTGAAGCAGCTCGAAATCGTGTGGAACGCGCGCAAGGTCGATGACAAGCATTTCTGCGATCACCCGCACCCGATCCGCTTCAACCTCGGCAAGATCGAGGGCGGCGAATGGACATCGAGCGTTCCGGCACGCTGCGTCTTCGAGATGCGGGTCGCGACCTATCCCGGGCAGAAGCTCGAGGATGCCAGGGCCGAGCTCGAAGCCTGCATCGCAGATGCGGCCCGTGCCGATCCCTTCCTGGCCAATCGTCCGCCCAAGATGACCTACAACGGCTTCATGGCCGAGGGCTATGTTTTGGAGGGCGCCGACGAGATGGAAGCCGTGCTGCGCCGCAGCCATACCGCCGTGTGGGGCGAGCCGCTGACGGAGCATGTCACCTCGGCGACCACGGATGCGCGCTTCTTCGGCCTCTACGCCGACACGCCGGCGATCGTCTATGGCCCGATCTGCCGCATGCCGCATGGCTATGACGAGGCCGTCGATCTGGACTCGGTGCGCAAGGTCACCCAGACCATAGCGCTGTTCATCGCCGACTGGTGTGGTCTCGAGCCGATCGATCCGGAGATGAGCTCATGAATGCGGCTGTGCCTGACGCTTTTGGCGAAACGCTGGCGCAGGATGCGCCTGACGTTTCGATCGCCGATGCGCTTGCCATCTTGCGCCGGCACTACGGCCTCACCGGCAGAGCGCGGCCGTTGCCGGGCGAACGTGACCACAATTTCCACATCCATACCGACGGCGAGGGCGAGTTCGTCCTCAAGATTTCCCATCCGGCGGAGGAAGCCGGCTTCACCGATTTCCAGAACAAGGCGCTCGACCACATCCTTGCTGTCGACCCGACCTTGCCGGTTCCTTCGGTGCGCAAGAGCCTTGAGGGCGACGCGCAGTTCACGGTCAGCGCCGGCGGATCGGCGCCGCGCATCATCCGGCTGGTCACCTATCTGCCCGGCCAGTTGCTGTCGCGCTGCCCCACGTCGGCGGCGCAGGATCGCAATCTCGGCATTTTCCTCGCCCGGCTTGGCCGGGCTCTGCGCGGCTTCTTCCATCCGGCCGCCGGCAGCGACCTGCTCTGGGACATCCGCAAGGTCGCCAAGACGCGGCCGATGCTGGCGTTTATAGCCGATGCCGGCCACCGTGCCATGGTCGAGCGCGTCATCGATGCCTTCGAGGCGCGTGCGGCGCCGGTCATTCCCAGCCTGCGCGCCCAGATCGTCCACAACGACATGAACTCCTACAATGTGGTGATGGATGCCTCGCGGCCGGAAATGGTCAGCGGCATCCTCGATTTCGGCGACATGATTCATTCGCCGCTGATCTGCGATCTCGCCATCGGCGCCGTCTACCGCTGGCCGGCAGAAGGCCATCCGCTGGCGCCGGCCGCGCGCTTCGTCGCCGGCTACCAGTCGGTGCAGGCATTGGAGGCCGAAGAGATCGGCATCCTTTTCGATCTGATCCGTGCTCGCCTCGCGCTCATCGCCAACATCGCCAGCTGGCAGGCGGAACGGTTCCCGGCCAAGCGCGACTATGTGCTGCGCCTCATCACCGAGGTCTGGGCGTCGCTCGAGCGACTGGACGGGCTGTCGTCCGATGAGGCCCGCCGTTATTTTCTCGACCATTCCAATCCGGAGTAGATGCCCGTGTCCCAGTCTTCGCCATATCCCGCAAATACCGACTCGACAGCATCCGAGCAGGCCCTGCTCGAACGCCGCGCCAGGCTGCTTGGGCCGACCTATCGCGCCTTCTACCGCAACCCGATCCATCTGGTGCGCGGCAGCGGCGTCTGGCTCTACGATGCGACAGGTCGCAAATTCCTCGACGCCTACAACAACGTCGCCTCGGTCGGGCACTGCCATCCGCGCGTCGTCGAGGCGCTGTCGGGACAGGCCGCAACGCTCAACACCCATACCCGCTACTTGAGCGAGATCATCCTCGATTATGCGGAAAAACTGCTCGGCACAGTTCCCTCCCATCTCGGCCATGCCATGTTCACCTGCACCGGCAGCGAGGCCAACGACCTCGCCATCCGCATCGCCCAGCATTCGAGCGGCGGCACCGGCGTCATCATCACCGATTTCGCTTATCACGGCGCCACGATCGCTACCGCGCAGCTGTCGCCTGCGGCGGTCGGCGCGAAGGGCGTGCCCGCGCACCATCGGACCGTGGCCGCGCCGGACACGCTCCGCGACCACGGCCGCGCCGCGAAGGACTTCGCCAGAAATGTCGCCGCCGCCATCGAGGACATGCGTGCGCAGAATATTCGTCCGGCGGCGCTGCTGCTTGACGCCGCCTTTTCCAGCGACGGCATTTTCTTTCCCGACGCGGCTGTCCTGCGCGAGGCGGCGGATCACGTCAGGAAGGCCGGCGGCATCGTCATATCAGATGAGGTCCAGTCCGGCTTCGGCCGCCTTGGCCAGGGCATGTGGGGTTTTGCCAATTATGGCATCGAGCCCGACATCGTCACCATGGGCAAGCCGATCGGCGACGGGCATCCGATGGGTGCGGTGCTGGTGCGCCCGCGGCTTGTCTCGTCCTTCGGCTCCAACACCGGTTATTTCAACACCTTCGGCGGCAATCCGGTCGCGGCCGCCGTCGGCATCACGGTTCTGGACGTGATCGAAGGCGAGGGGCTGATCGAGAACGCGCGCAATGTCGGCGCCTATACGGCTGATCTGCTGCGGGCGCTGCAGGGCCGGCACGGCATGGTCGGTGACGTCAGGCACAACGGCCTCTATTTCGGCGTCGAGTTGACAGCGGATGGCGACGAAGCGCTGGCCGCCAGCAAGACGTCTTCTGTCGTCGAAGCCATGCGCGAGAATGGCGTGCTGATCTCGTCCTGCGGTCCGCGCGGCAATGTGCTGAAGATCAGGCCGCCGCTGCCCTTTGCCAGGGACAATGCCGAGCAACTGGCCGAGACGCTCGATCGCGCTTTGTCGAACTGGTGATCGGAACGCATGCTGAAGCTCGAACATCAAACCCTCAACGACCGCGCCTATGGCGCGCTCAAGCAGGAATTGATTTCAGGCGGTTTCAGCCCAGGCCAGACGCTGGTCATCCGCAAGCTTGCCGAGACCTTCGGCATCTCGACGACGCCGATCCGTGAGGCGCTGCAAAGGCTGGTCGCCGAGCGGCTGCTCGAGATGCAGAACAACCGCTCTGTTATCGTGCCCTTGCTGTCGGCCCCGGCCTTCGAGGAATTGACCCATATCCGCATTGCCGTCGAAGGGCTGGCGGGTGAGATGGCCGCCACGCGGATGAGCGAAAGCGGGCTGGTCGAGATACAGGCGACGCTCGCCGGCATGCAGCGCGCGATCGAGGCCGGCGACGCCAGAGGCTATCTCGCGCTGAACGAGGCGTTTCACTTCGCCATCTACCAGCATGCCGGCGCGCCGATCCTGTTGAACATGATCCGCGATCTCTGGGGCCGCGTCGGGCCTTATCTCAAGCTGCTGATGCAGGCCGACCGCTATATTCCGCAGTCGAACGACGCGCATCGCGGGATTGTCGCGGCGTTGGAGCAGCGCAATGGCCCTGCTGTCCGAGTCTCCCTTGAACAGGACATCGCCGTGGCGGCCGCGGTTCTCTCCGAAAATCTTCGCACGACGACCTGATCGGACGGCGGCTGGATCAGCCTACGCTGTCTCGTCTAGCCGGTCGCGCAGCATGCTCCAGCCAAGCAGCATGTTGGGCGCGTGCCGCAGCAGCGCGTGGAAGGGGATCGGCGCCGGCGGTGCGAACGGCAGCGGCAAATCACGCACCTCGGTTCCGGCGGCCCAGTCGGCCAGCACTTTGCCCATCGCCGTCGTCATGGCGATGCCGCGCCCGTTGCAGGCGCGGCCGGCGATCAGCCCTGGCCCCAGATCCAGGAGGTGCGGCAGGAAATCCGGCTCGACCGCGGCCATTCCTGACCAGCCATAGGCAAGCGGTGGCAGGTCCGGCAGGTCGAGATGGCTGGCCAGCCGCCGCCAGATCGTGTGCGGCACGCGTGTGTCGGCGCCGGCGCTCAGAATATGCATGCCGCCGCTGATCAGCCGATTGTCGGCATCGAAGCGGAAGGTGAAGAGATTGCGCCTGGTGTCGCCCACGCCTTGCCCGCCGGGAAGCAAACGCGTCCGCACGTCGCGCGACAAAGGCTCTGTCGCGATCTGGAAAATCTTCAGCGGAAAATAGCTTCGTTGCAGCAGCGGATTGAGCGATCCGCCATAGGCGTTGGTGGCGATCAGCACCTTGCCGGCACGCGCCGAACCCGATGGCGTTTTCAGCGACCAGCCATCGACCACGCGATCGACCGAGGTAACCGGCGTGCGCTCGAAGATCTTGGCGCCAGCCTTCTGCGCCGCACCGGCCAGTCCATTCGCGTAGGCGACCGGATTGAGCACGCCGCCCGAACGGTCCATCCAGCCGCCGACATAGCCGCGTGCGCCCGTCAGCGCCTCGACGTCTTGCCGATCCAACGTGACAGCCGGTCGGTCACGCCACGCCCATTGCCCGGCGCGCGATTTGACCTTCTCGAGGGCGGCAGGCGAATGTGCAGGTTGGATCCATCCGTTCTGCACGGCGTCGCAGTCGATGCCGTGCCGTTTGATCAGGCCGAAGACCAGGTCGGCACTGCCGGCGGCAAAGTCGATCAGGCGTTCGCCGCGCTCCGGGCCGAGATGCGCGACGATGCTGTCAGGGTCCATCTTGGCGAAGTTCGGCACGACGAAACCGGCATTCCTCCCGGTCGCGCCCCAGGCGATGATTTCGGCTTCGAGAACAGCGACCGAGATGCCTTTTTCAGCGGCGTGCAGCGCGGTCGACAGGCCGGCAAATCCACCGCCGACGATGGCCAGATCGACATCCAGCCCGCCTTGCAGCGCCGGCCGTTCCCGGCGATTGCCGCTGACGGCATGCCAGAGCGAAGCGCCACGCGCTTCCTGCCCGATCGCAGCGGTCATGATCCGGAACTGCTCTTGATCGCCGCTTTTTCTCGCTTGCCGAAGCGTGGGCGACGCGGCCTGTCGCCGAACAGACCGTTCGGCCGGATCAGCAGGATGACGCAGAGCATGACGCCGATGGCGACGATCTGCAGCGAGGCCGCACGCGCCTGCTGCTCGGGCGCGAACAGAACGCTGGTCAATGTGCCCGACCCCGCCCATATCCCCCAGACAAGGATGCTGCCGATGACGGCGCCGAGATTGCTGCCCGAGCCGCCGACGATCAGCATCACCCAGATCTGGAAGGTCAGAATCGGCAAATAATTGTCCGGTGCGATGAAGCCGGTGAAATGCGCCTGCAACGCGCCGGCCAGCGCCATGATCGCGCCGCCGACGGCAAAGGCCTGGACGCGGTAGAAGCGCGCGCTCTTGCCCAGCGAGATCGCCGCCCGCTCATCCTCGCGCAAGGCCTTCAGCACGCGTCCCCAGGGGCTGCGCGACAGATGCTCCAGAGCGAGATAGGCGATCAGCGTGACCGCGCCGACGACGGCGAGGTTGGACAGGTTGAACAGCAGCGGCGTCTCCGCAAGGCTGCCGAAGGGACGCGGAATGAAGCCGATGCCGAACGGCCCGCCGGTCAGCTTCTGCGCATTGAGCGCGACCAGTTGCACGACGACGGCGACGCCGAATGTGGTGATCGCCAGATAGTCGGATCTCAGCCGCAGTGTCGCCATGCCGGTCAGTGCAGCGGCAATGCCGCCGACGACCATGGCACCCGCCCAGCCGACAAGGATCGGCAGGCCGAAGCCACCAAGTCGCGCAGCATCGTCCGGCGTGGTCAGCAAGGCCGAGGTGTAGGCACCAATGGCGACGAAACCGGCGAGGCCGACATTGAACAGGCCGGTCAGCCCCCACTGCAGATTGAGCCCGAGCGTGACCAGCGAAAAGATCAGCGCGGTGGTCAGGAAGAAGGCGCCGTAGCCGATGAGATCGATCATCTTTCCCGAACTCCGAAAAGGCCGATCGGCCGCACGAACAGCACCGCCATCAGGATGATGAAGGAGACGGCGGCGCGCCATTCGGCGCCGATCAGCTGCACCGCGCCGGCTTCGGCGAGCCCGATGATCAGGCCGCCGAGCACCGCACCCGGAATGCTGCCGATGCCGCCGAGGATGGCGGCGGCGAACATCGGCAGCAGCATGTCGAAACCCATGAACGGGCGGATCTGCACCAGGATGCCGATCATCACGCCGGCGACGCAGGCAAGCGCGCCGCCGATGATCCAGGTGACGCGCACGACGCCGGCGACGTCGATGCCGACGATGCGGGCAAGCGCCGCATTCTGGCTGAGCGCCTGCATGGCGCGGCCGGTCTGCGTGCGCGTCATCAAAAGATGCACGCCGAGCACCAGCACCGCGGTCAGCAGCAGAAGTGCGATCTGATCGGGCGTGATGCGGATGCCGAAGCCGACCGGCATGGCGATCTGGATCGCCCTGCTGAAATAGGTCGGACGTGAGCTGAAGGTGAATTCGAGCAGGCTCCTCAGCGCCATCGAGGCGCCGAAGCTCGCCATCACCACGATGATCGCCTGGCCCTGCGAGCGCAGCCGCGAGAACAGCACTCTGTCGAGTAGCAGCGCCAGCAAGGCGGTGAAGGCCATGCCGACGACCAGCGCAACCAGGAGCGGCCAGCCGAAGGACAGCGGCGCGATGGGTGCTACCTTGCCGAAGGTGGCGCCAATGGCACTGACGACGGCCAAGGTCGCATAGGTGCCCCAGGCCATGAAGTCGCCATGAGCAAAATTGGAGAAGCGCAGGATCGAATAGGTCAGCGTCACGCCGATGGCGCCAAGGCCGATCATCGAACCCGTCAGCAATCCATCGACGACAAATTGCAGGCTCATGCCGCGCCTCCCTTGCTGGCGCGAGAGGGGCGCTGGCCGAGATAGAGTTCGGCGACGACAGGATCGTTCCACAGTTCGGAAGCGACGCCCTCGTGCCGATCCTTGCCCTCGACCAGCACATAGGCGCGGTCGCCGATCGCCAGTGCTGCCTTGGCATTTTGTTCGACCAGGAGGATGGTGACGCCGGACTTGCGGATGCCGGCCAGCATCTCGAACACCATCGACACGAATTTCGGCGACAGGCCGGCCGACGGTTCGTCGAGGACCAGCACCTTGGGATGCACGATCAGGGCGCGGGCGACCGCAAGCATTTGTCGTTGTCCGCCCGACAGATTGCCGGCGGCGGTGCGGCGCTGGCGCACGAGATCCGGGAAGGCCGCGTACATCTCGTCCATACGCGCTGGGATTTCACGCCGCTCGAGGATGCCGCAGGCGACTCTGAGATTGTCCTCGACCGACATCAGCGGAAAGATATTCTCGGTCTGCGGCACGAAGGCCAGGCCAAGCCGCACCATGGTATGGGCCGGTGCTGCGGTGATGTCCTTGCCGTCCAAGAACACCGTGCCGCCGGTGATCGGGACGAGGCCGGAGATCGCCTTGATGAAGCTCGATTTGCCGGCGCCGTTGGGACCAAGGACGACGACGATCTCGCCTTTTCTGACAGTGATCGAGGCGCCGCGCACGATCGGCACGCCAGGCTCGTAGCCGGCTTCGAGATCGCGGACATCGAGGACGGTTTCGCTCATGCGGTGCCCCCGAGATAGGCCTCGATGACGCGCGGGGCGCGGGCGACCTCTTCCGCCGTGCCTTCGCAGAGCAGTTGCCCGCTCGCCATGACCAGCACGCGGTGACAGAGCCGCGTCACCATGTCGATATTGTGCTCGATCAGCAGGAAGGTGATGCCGCGCGCATTGATGTCGCGGATGCGGTCGATGATGACTTCCAGCAGCGTCGCGTTGACGCCGGCCGCCGGCTCGTCGAGCAGGATGATTGCCGGGTCGGCCATCATGACACGGGCGAGTTCGAGCAATTTGCGCTGGCCGCCGGACAGCACGCGCGCCGGCTCATGCGCCAGATGCGCGAGGGTCACCAGTTCCAAAAGGTCGAGCGCCTTTGCCCTGGCCGCTTTTTCCTGTGCCGCCACCCGCCATGGCGTGACGAAGTTGGCCAGCAGCTTTTCGCCGGCCTGGCCCTGTGCCGCCAGCATGATGTTTTCGATCAGCGTCAGATTGGGCAGCGGGCGGGGGATCTGGAAGGTACGGCCAAGGCCACGGCCGATACGCAGATGCGCGGCTTCGCCGGAGACGCGCGCACCGTTGAGCAGGATATCGCCGCTGGAAGGCAGAATACTGCCGGCCAGCAGGTCGAACATGGTCGTCTTGCCGGCGCCATTCGGTCCGATCAGGCCAAGGATTTCGCCGGCTTTGACGTCAAACGAGACATCGTTGACGGCGACAAGGCCGCCGAACCGCCTGACGATATGCCTCGCCGTCAGAACCGGCGCACGGGTCTCCTTCCCCTGCCGTTCGGTTGCCTCGCTCATCAAACCCTCTGGCCGAAGACGATCATCGTCGTCTCCTGATTATTGATTTGTGATCACACTTGCGTTGATCACGCTATTCGGCTTTAATTTCATCTGCAAGCCGAAAACGGGGCAAAAGCCGGAATGCAGAAGGCTGCCATCGAGCGAAATAACGAAACAATCGCAGCCCAGCTTACGCCGGTCGGCCGCGAGACCGTGCAGGATCGCGTCTATTCCGAATTGCGCCGCGCCTTGATCGGCGGCCTTTTCGAACCGAACCAGGTGCTGACCATCCGCGGCCTTGCCGATGCGCTGGTCACCTCGACCATGCCGGTGCGCGAAGCGCTCGGCCGGCTGATCACCGAAAAGGCGCTGGAGGCGCTGCCCAACCGCTCGGTGCGCGTGCCGCCGATCACGCTGGAGCGTATCGACGATCTTCTGCGCGCCCGCTCACTCATCGAAGGCGAAGCGATCGCGCTTGCCGCCACGCGCATGAACCCGCGCCAGATCGCTTCGATTGAAGCCATGCTCGGCGAGTGGGACGAGATGCGGGCGCTGAAGCACAAGAAGGATATCGACCGCGAAGCGACGCTCAACCAGAGCTTCCATTTCGAGATCTACCGCTGCTGCGGTTCGGCCGTGCTGATCCCGATGATCGAAAGCCTGTGGCTGCAATCGGGGCCCTGCATCCGCGTCGCCATCTATGCCTTTTCCGATGCCGGCGAGGTCGACACCGCGCACTATCACCGCCGCATCGTCGCAGCGCTCGCCAAACAGGATGCGCAAGCGGCGCGCGAGGCACTGGTGGCCGATATCAGCCGGCCCTTTGCCTTCCTGCGCGACAAGCTTCAATCCGCCGCCGCGAAAGACCAGACATGAACAAGCCGGCCATCAGGATCACCGAACCGCGCTCGAAGCTTTCCGTGACGGCGCTGCTGCTGCCCGAAAAGGCGCCGGAAAACGCTGCCTTTCTCCAGACGTACCTCGCGACGCCACGCGTTGTTCCCGGCATCCATGCGATGTGGACGGGACCTGAGATTTCCTGCCCGGTTCCATCAGCTGATCTCGATGGCCAGGCCTATGCCAGGCCTCTACCGGCGGAGAACGCGACACTGACGCCGCAGCCCGGCGACATTGTGCTGTCCTACGTGCCGCCGCGCATGTGGGGCGGCAACCCCAATGCCATTTTCGACATCGGCCTCTACTACGGACAGGGTGCGCGGCTTCTGTTCCCGATCGGCTGGCTGGCCGGCAGCGTCGTGGCGCAGGTACGCGCTGAAGAGCGCGACCAGTTCGCCGCCTCATGTGGCGTCATCCGCCGCAACGGCGCCTGCGACGTCACCTTCAGCCTGGTGGAGGGCTGACATGGCCGACGACAGTTTCGAGCTCTTCGACCTTCGCGTCGAGGCGGTCATCCCCGAGGGCAAGCCGATCTATTGCGGCGCCAAGGCGGGCGATTATTTCGAACTCAAGGGCGAGATGCTGTCCCTGCCGGCGGGGCAGGGCTTTTCGATCTATTCGCTCGCCGCCGTGTTGCCGCTGCTGGCGGCAAAGCAGCGCCCGACCGACGCCAATGACTGGATGACCTCGGACGCCGAGATCGCCTGTCCCGATCCCAATTGCGCCAGCCGGCTCCGGATCGTCAGGACCGGCAAACGGCGGTTTAGCCATGCGCAGGCCACGGCCGTGCCGCTGCCGAAGGAGAATGACAAGGGATGACCGCCAAGACTTTCGAACTCGGCCCCGGCTACACCATCTCGCGCGTCATTCGCGGCGGCTGGCAGCTTGCCGGCGGCCATGGCGCCATCGACCGCAATCAAGCGGTGAGCGATCTGATCGCCACTTTTGATGCCGGCATCTGGACCTATGATTGCGCCGACATCTACACCGGCGTCGAGGAACTGATCGGCGCCGCGCGCCTGCGGCTGGCCAGCGAGCGCGGCCTCGACGTTGCCGCAAGAATGAAGGTGCACACAAAGCTGGTGCCCGACCTTGAACGGCTGGCCACGATCAGCCGCGACTATATCAGGGGCATCGTCGAGCAGTCGCTGCGCAGGCTGAAGACCGAGCGGCTCGATCTCGTGCAGTTCCACTGGTGGGACTATGACCAGCCTCGCTATGTCGAGGCGATGGGCTGGCTCGACGAGCTTCGGCGCGAGGGCAAGGTGCGCAATCTCGGCACCACCAATTTCGACACGCCGCGGCTGGCCGAAATCCTCGCCGCCGGCATTCCGCTGGTCAGCCAGCAACTGCAATATTCAGTGCTCGATCAGCGGCCGGCACACAGCCTCGCCGAGCTTGCCGCGAAAAATGGCGTCAGCTTCCTCTGCTATGGTTCGGTGGCCGGCGGCTTCCTCAGCGACAAATGGCTTGGGGTCGCCGAACCCACCACGCCGCTCGAAAACCGCTCGCTGGTCAAATACAAGCTGATCATCGATGATTTCGGCGGCTGGGACCTGTTCCAGCAGCTGCTCCAGGCACTGAAGGCTGTCGGCGACCGCCACTGCGTCGACATCGCCACCATCGCCAGCGCCTGGGTGCTGGAACAGCCGCGAGTCGCCGCCGTCATCGTCGGCGCCCGCAACCAGGCGCATGCGCTCGCTAATGCTGGCATTATGGATGTCGCGCTCGACGCCGATGACCGGGCGAAAATAGCGGCTGTGATCGCGCAAAGCCAAGGTCCCCTCGGCGACGTCTACACGCTGGAGCGCGACCGTCACGGCCGCCACGGCTCGATCATGCACTACAATTTGAACGCAGGCCGCACATGAGCGCCAGCAACCCGACGCTGTTTTCGCAGGCCAGCGCCGAGGTTATCGGCCTGCATCGCTTCTTCGTCGACTGGTTCGTCGCCGCGCGAGCCGACACGGTGGACTTCACGCGCTTCGAAGGCGTCATGGGCGAAGGCTTGACCATGATCGCACCGAGCGGCCAGATCCTCGGCCGTGACGCTGTGATTGATCATGTCCGCTCATGCCGCGCCACATGCGACGACGGGTTTGCCATTTCGATCGAGGATATCAGGCCCGGTTGGCAAACCGAGGACTCCATCGTCGTCCTTTACGTCGAGGCGCAGTTGCGCGGCGGCAAGCACAGCCGCCGTCAGTCGAGCGCTGTCTTCACCATCAGTTCATCGGCGCCCAACGGCGTCGAATGGCGACACCTGCATGAAACCTGGCTGCAGGTGCCGGAACGCTGAACAGGCTCCAGAGATCAAATTTTAGCGTCGAGTAACGAAAGGGGAACAACAATGAGAAAGACGATACTCCACCTCACCACCGCGCTTGCTCTCGTCACGCTGGCGGGCGCCGCGCAGGCCGCCGACTGCAAGATCACCGTCGGCCTCGTCATGGAACTGACCGGTCCGGCCGGCGAATACGGCCAGGCCGGCGCCAAGTCGGTCGAAATGGCTTTTCGCGACATCAACGAAGCCGGCGGCGTGCGCGGCTGCGAGCTGGTGACCGACACGCGCGACAGCCAGAGCCAGGGCAACATCGCCGTCGACGCCGCGACCCAGCTGGTGCAGGTCAAGAAGGTGCCGGTCATCATCGGCGGCATCATCTCGTCGGTGTCGATTCCGATCCTGACCTCTGTCACGGCACCTGCCAAGATCGTCCAGGTCTCGCCGGCGTCCTCCTCGCCGACGCTGACCGCGCTCGGCCGCGACGGCAAGACCAACGGCATCTTCTTCCGCACCATCACGTCCGATGCGCTGCAAGGTGTGGCCGCCGCCAAATACGCCATAGACAAGGGCTTCAAGAAGCTGTCGATCATCCACGTCAACAACGATTTCGGGGTCAACATGGTGGCCGAATTCTCGCGTGCCTACAAAGCGCTCGGGGGCACCATCGTTTCGGACACGCCCTACAACGAGAAGCAGTCGAGCTATGCCTCGGAAGTCACGGCGGCGATGGCCGGCGAGCCGGACGGCCTCTATCTGGTCAGCACGCCGGTCGACGGCGCGACCGTTGCCCGCACCTGGATTTCGCAAGGCGGCGTGCAGAAATTCCTGCTCAATGACGGCATGAACAGCCCTGACTTCATCGAGTCCGTCGGTGCCGACTATCTGAAGGACGCCTATGGCACGTCGTCGGGAACCAGCCCGACCGCATCGACCGAGTACTTCACCAAGAACTACAAGGCATTCTCCGGCATCGAACCCTCCAACCCGGCGGCCGATCGTTCCTATGATGCCGGCGCCATCGTCGGGCTGGCCATCGCCATTGCCGGCTCCGAGGATCCGGCCAAGATCAGGGATGCCATGTACAAGGCAGTCGATCCGGCAGGCACGCCGATCTTCGCCGGTAAGGAGGAGTTCGCCAAGGCGCTCGGCCTGATTAAGGACGGCAAGCCGATCCGCTACGAAGGCGTCATCGGTCCGGTGGCCTTCGATAAATTCGGCGACATCACCGGCCCGTTCCGGCTGTGGAAGATCATCGATGGCAAGGTGACCACCGATGGCGAAATGACCACCGATGACGTCAACGCGCTACAGGCCAAGCTTCAGTAAGCAGACACAATGGCCGCCGGCATCAATCGCGTCTTACCGTGATTGATGCCGGTGTCGCTCAGGGCAGCCGATATCGCTTGCACGACAGGCGATCCCGAATAGGATCGGCCGGCTGCAATTGAAGGATGGCGAGCGTGGCGGACGGAAATACTCATCGGCCCATGCGGTCGCGGGACGCAGACGACGCGCTTCGCCACGCCGGCGTCTGAGTCCGATGTCGCCTGAAACGCAACGGCTTCTCTCCGCCCTTGGCGATCGGCTGGGCGTGGGCGGCGTGCTTGCAGGCTCCGATGTCGACCAGCGCTATCGCGACGATCCCGACGGCAAGCTTGGCGTGCTGCCCGAAGTGGTGCTGCGTCCGCGCGATACTATCGGTGTCGCGGCGGCGCTCGCTGGCTGCAACGCTCTTGGCCAGCCGGTCGTCGTCCAGGGCGGACGCACCGGGCTGGCCGGTGGCACACGCGTCCAGCCCGGGGAGATCGTGCTGTCGCTGGAGCGCATGAGCGGCCTCGCCGCGCCGGACACTCAAGCCTCCAGTATCGTCGCCGAAGCCGGCGCGACGCTGCAAGCGGTGCAGGAGGCGGCCGACGGTGCCGGGCTGGTGTTCGGCGTCGATATCGGCGCGCGCGGCTCGGCCACGGTCGGCGGCAACATCGCCACCAATGCCGGCGGCATCCGCGTGCTGCGTTATGGCATGTACCGCGCGCAGGTGCTGGGGCTGGAGGCTGTGCTGGCCGATGGCAGCGTGCTGTCCTCGCTCAAGGGCCTGCCCAAGGACAATTCCGGCTACGACCTCGGCCAGCTCTTCATCGGCGCGGAAGGGACGCTCGGCGTCGTCACCCGCGCCGCGCTCCGGCTGCATCCGAAGCCGGCCTCCGAGGTGAACGCCTTCTGCGCGCTCGCTTCGCTCGATGCGGCGATCGCCCTGCTCGGGCTGCTGCGGCAAAAGCTCGGGCCATTGTTATCCGCCTATGAGGTCAACTTCGCGCCGCTCTATGACGTAATGGCTGCCAGCATGGCCATGCCGGCGCCATTGCCGGCGGGCTCGCCCGTCTATGTGCTGGCCGAAATCCAGGGCAGCGAGCCTGAGCGCGACAGCGAGCGCTTCGCCGAAGTCCTGATGCAGGCGGTCGAGGACGGCGTGGTCGACGATGTCGTCGTCTCGCAATCGCCGCGTGAATTCCGCGCGCTCTGGGATGTGCGGGAAGACGCCAATCGCGTCCTGTTTTCGATGAAAGGCCTGATCGGCGTCGACATCAGCATTCCGCTGGCACGGATGGGGGCGTTCCTGCAAGAAGCGGAGACCGCGATCCGCGCCTTTGACCCCGACGCCGACATCTATGTCTTCGGCCATCTCGGTGATGGCAATCTGCACTACCAGGTGCGCACTGTGGATCCGGCGGCGGCCTACGGCATCGTCTATAGCGGCGTGGCGGTGGCGGGCGGCGGCGTTTCGGCCGAGCATGGCATCGGTCTCGACAAGAAGCAGTGGTTGCATCTGGTGCGCAGCGACGCCGAGATCGCCACGATGCGGCGGCTGAAGACGGCGCTCGACCCGAAGAACATCCTCAATCGGGGGCGCGTCTTCGACCTCGATCCAGCTGCCTTCGCACGATGACGGGTGTTCGATAATTCAGCTCCGCTCCGTCGCCATCTGCCTGGGGATCAGGAAACGGGCGGCGAGCACGCAGAGCAGCACGGTGAACATCAGGATCAAGGCGACCAGCGCATTGATGTCGGGCGAGAAGCCAAGCCGCATCATCGCCCACAGCCTGACCGGCAGGGTGCTTTGCGTGCCGGTGACCAGGATGGTGATCATCGTCTCGTCGAACGACAGCGCGAAGGCCAGGATTGCGCCGCCGACCATGGCGCTCGACAGATTCGGCAGGATGATGCGCCAGAAGGTCTGCCAGCCGGTGGCGCCGAGATCGTAGGACGCTTCGACCAGTGTACGGCTCATCGACTGCAGCCGCATCAGCACGGTGCGATAGACGATCGCCAGCACGAAGACCGTATGGCCGATGACGACCGTCAGCAGAGAACGTTCGAGGCCGATCTCGCGGAAGAAGATCAGCAGCGCGAGGCCGCTGATGATCGGCGGCATCAGGAACGGCAGGAAGATGATGAACTGCAGGATCGAGCGCCCCGAGCGGCGCCCGTGATAATAGAGCGCCAGCAGCGTCCCGCTGACCACCGAGAGCACGACGGTGCACAGGCCGACGATCAGCGTGGTGCGCAAGGCTGCCAGGATGTCGTGGTTTTCGGCCAGGGCTCGGTAGGTCGAGAGGGTTGGTGACGACCAGTCGACATCGCCGTGCGAGATGGTGAAGAACGACGACACGATCGGCACGAACAGTGGGCTGTAGAGCAGCACCGCGACCAGCGTTGTGATCACGGCCAGGAAGATGGTGGAGGGTCGGGGCAGGGCGTTCATACCGACGTCCCCCGGCTGCGCCCGAACCGTTCGCCGATGAGGATGGCGCAGATCACCACGATCGCCAGCGCCACCGACAGTGCCGCGCCGAATGGCCAATTATAGGCCGTGCCGAACTGGCTGTAGAGGATGCGGCCGAAGGTGAAGCCGCTGATCCCGCCGACCATCTGCGGCGTCAGGAAATCGCCGATCGCCAGCACGAAGACGAAGCTCGCCGCCGAGGCGACGCCGGGCAGGCTGAGCGGCAAGGTGATACGCAGGAACGTCTGCAAGCCGCTCGCGCCAAGATCGTCGGAGGCACGCAGCAAGGTCTGCGGTATCCGCTCCAGCGACAGGAAGATCGGCAGGATCGCGAAGGGGATCAAAAGCAGGCTCAGCGTCAACAGGATGGCGTTCATGTTGAACACGAAAAGCGTCGACGGCTGCTGCAGGATGCCAATTGCCACCAGCGCCTTGTTGAGGAAGCCGTTGAGGCCGAGGATGCTGCGGATCGCGTAGATCTTGATGACGTAGCTCATCAGCAGCGGCACCAGAAGCAGCATCAGCAAGGCATAGCGCCACCGCCCTCTCAGCGTCGTCAGGAAATAGGCAGCGGGATAGGCAAGCAGGATGCAGATGACGGCGACCGACACGCACAGCACGATGGTGTTCCAAAACACCGGCAGGAAGATCGGATCGGTGAAGAACCGGACATAGTTGCCGAGCGTCGGCGCGTAGACGATCGTGCCCTGGTCGACGCTGAAGAAACTGTAGACCAGGAAGATCGCCAGCGGCACCAGGACGAAGATCACCGGCAGGGCGAAAGCCAGCACGGTCACCAGCAGCGACAAACGCCTTTCCGCGGGCTGTGTCGTGACGCCCGCGCTCATGCCAGCACCAGATGGCCTTCATGCGGCGCAAACGAAAGCGAAACCGTCTCGCCGGATCTCAGCGCGCTGCCGTCGATCCGGCTTGGGGTTCGCAGCCGCAGCCGCTGCGCGGCAGTGTCCGCACCGGCCGTGATCGTGGCGACGGTCGACGAGCCGGCAAAGGCCAGATCGGCGATGGTGCCGGAAAAGCGGTTGTCGCCGTCTGTGGAGTCCGCGAGATGCAAGGCCTCGGGCCGGAACGCCGCGAAGGCGCTCGCGCCGTCTGGCGCAGCCTTCAAATGCGGCTGGTCGCTGATCGAACAGATCAGTCGCCCAAGTGCGGTCTCGATCGGCCGCTGCTCGCCCTGGACGGGGCCGAGCTTTCCGGCCACCAGATTGTTCTCGCCGAAGAAGCGCGCCACGAACTCGCAATTCGGCTTGTAGTAAAGCTCGTGCGGCGTGCCGAGCTGGCGGATATGACCGGCCTGCATGACGCAGATCCGGTCGGCCATGCCGATCGCTTCTTCCTGGTCATGGGTGACGAAAAGGAAGGTGGTCTTGATCTCGCGCTGGATGGATTTCAGGAACTCCTGCATCTGCCGGCGTAGTTCGAGGTCGAGCGCGGCGAGCGGCTCGTCAAGCAGGATCAGGCGCGGCTGGCAGATCAGCGCTCGGGCGAGCGCGACGCGCTGGCGCTGGCCGCCGGAAAGCTGTGCCGGAAAGCGGTCGGCGAAGCGCCCGAGTTGCACCAGCTCCAGGGCTTCCGCGACACGGCGCGCAATCTCCTTGCGCTGGACATGGCGCACCGAGAGACCATAGCCCACATTGCCGGAAACGGTCATATGCGGAAACAGCGCATAGTCCTGGAACACGGTGTTGAACGGCCGCTTGTTGATCGGCATGCGGCTGATGTCCTGGCCGTCGAGGCGGATCTCGCCCGCGGTCAGTGGCTCCAGCCCGCCGATCAGCCGCAAGACCGTGGTTTTGCCCGAGCCCGACGGTCCAAGAACGGTCAGGAACTCGCCATCCCGGATAGAAAGGTCGATGTCGTGCAGCACGGGAACCGTGCCGTAGGATTTCGAGACGGACCGCAGCGTCAGCAGGTCGGTGTTCTGGTTCATAATATGGTCTCGCATACGCTGCGGCGGTCCGGAACGTCCGGACCGCCGGGTCCTTCTAGGTCGGGCTGCGGAAAGATCAGGGCGTCGCCTTGATTTCGTTCCACATGTCCGACCGCTTCAGCGGGTCCTCGACATTGTTGAGCCAGACCAGCTTGTCATTGCTGCCGGCGCTGCTCGACTCGACCACGGTGTTGCCGAAGCCGGTACGCTCGGAAAGCTCGCCGCTGACCTTCTTCGTCAGCATGAAGTCGATCCATTTCTCGGCCGCCGCATTGTCGCGCACGCCCTTGGAGATCACCCAATTGTCGAGCCAGGCCAGAGCGCCTTCACTCGGATTGACGTAAGCGACATGGGCGCCGATCTTCTGCAGCGCCTTGACCTGCTGCTGGCCATAATTGGCCCAGATCAGGGCAACGTCATTGTTCTGGTAGATCTGCTGCGCCTCGTCGGCGGTGGTGTAGAAACTCAGCACATTGCGCTTGAGCTCAACCAGCTTGGCCTTGACCGCCGCCATCTGCTCCGCGTCGAGATTGAACGGATCCTTGTAGCCAAGCGTCAGAGCGGTGAACGAGAAATTGTGCTCGCCATTGTCGTAGGCCAGGACCTTGCCCTTGTAGGCCGGATCCCACAGCACCGACATCGAGGTCGGCGCCGGCTTGACCTTGTCCGTGTCGTAGATCAGCCCGATGGAATCGAAGCAGAACGGAATGCCGTAGACCTTGCCGTCCTTGGTGTCGCCGCTGACCTGCGATAGATCGCGGAAGCGCGGCAGCACCTCCTTCTGGTTCGACAGCTTGGTGATGTCGATCGGCGACACCAGATCGGCCTTGATGTAGCGCTGCAGCTGGGCGGTGTTGACGGCGAAGACATCGAAATCCTGGCCTTCGCTGCCCTTGATCTTGGCCCAGATCTCGTCATCGCTGCCGATGAAGACGACATCGACGCCGATGCCGGTTGCCGCGGTGAAATCCTTCACCCAATCCGGGTCGGCATAGCCGTCCCAGGCCAGTACTCGAAGGTTCGCGGCCAAGGCCGCCGATGTCATCAGGCCGATGCCGAGCCCGATTGTCGCTAGTTTTAGAAACGCTTTCTTCAGTCCCATTTTTAATCTCCCATTGTCGTTCTGGTGGACCGTGATTTCGGACCTCTGCCGTCACAGCTGGGTGACGGTGACCAGTCCCTCGTCCGGCACCGACACCATCCGGTTGCGCAGTGGCTTGCCGAATGCCTGTGCCTGGATTTCATACTCGTCGCAGGAAGCCGTCTTGATGCCGGAGGCGTAGCTCATCACCGCCGCGCCGAAGAAATAGGCGTGCAGATCGCCCGCCCGTCGGTGCATCGGGTAGCGGAAATGGAAATGTTCGAGATTGGCGATCGAGTGTGACATGTGCGCTTCGCCCGACAGGAACTCCTGCTCCCAGATGACAGTGCCGTCGCGCAGGATGCGGGAATGGCCCCGAACTTCTTCGGGCAGGTCGCCGATCAGCAGCTCGGGTCCGATCGAACAGGAGCGCAGCTTGGAATGGGCGAGGTAGAGGTAGTTCTCGCCCTCCGTCACATGGTCGGAATATTCGTTTCCGAGCGCATAGCCGATGCGATAGGGATGGCCGTCCGGGCCGTTGAGATAAAGCCCGACGATCTCGGCTTCCTCTGCCCCGGCTTTCGCGAATGCCGGCATCGGCAGCTCAGCACCTGGCGACACAACGCAGGTGCCGACGCCTTTGAAGAACCACTCGGGCTGGATGCCGATCTTGCCAGCGCCAGGCTTGCCGCCCTCCAGCCCCATACGGAAGATTTTCAAGGAATCGGATTCCTCGGCACCGTCGCCATGGGTCAGAACATGCATCTGGTTGCGCGCGGCGGCACTTCCGGTATGGGTCAGGCCGGTTCCGGTAACCAGGAAGCGCGCCGGTTCCGGATGATCGACGGGAGCCAGCACGCGGCCATCGCGCAACAGCTCGTTGTAGTCGACCGTCGTGGTGCCCGTGCGCTTCTCGACCAGCGACGCGATGGACATGTCCTCGGCGATCGCCGCTTCGGCGAGTTCCAGAACGCTGCCAGTCTTGTCGAGCGGGTGCAAGCGATTGCCGTCTTCGGAGACGCGGCCGACCCGCCTGCTGCCATCCGGCATTCTGTACTGAACAAGACGCATGAAATACCCTTCTTCCCTTGGGGCCGTATCGGTCACACCCAGCCCGCATCGACGATGAACTGCTGGCTCGTGCACATGCGGCTGTCGTCGGCGGCGAGGAACAGCGCCATGCGCGCGATGTCGGCGGGCTGCAGCCGGTCGGGCAGGCACTGCCTTTCCGCGATCTGGCGTTCACCAGCCGGATTGAGCCACAGGCGCATCTGGCGCTCGGTCATCACCCAGCCCGGCACCATGCAGTTGACGCGGATGCGCTCGGGGCCGAGTTCGCGGGCCAGCGCCCGCGTCATTCCGTAGACAGCGGCTTTCGCGGTGACATAGGCCGGACAGTCGGGATCGCCGACCATCCAGGTGATGGAGCCGAAATTGATGATCGAGCCACCACCCTGCGCGCTCATCTGCGGTCGCACCGCCTGCGCGGCGAAGAACTGGTGGCGCAGATTGACCGCCATGCGGTCGTCCCAGTAGGCGACCGTCACGTCCTTGGTCTGATGGCGGTCATCGTTGCCGGCATTGTTGCACAGCACCTGGATCGGGCCATTGTGCTGCATTGCCTGCGCGGTTGCCGCTTGCAGCTGCTCGACATCGCGCAGATCGCACGGAATAAACAGCGGCGCTGGGTGTCCTTCGGCCGCGATCGCCTCGACCAGTTGCCTGGAAGGCTCTTCCGCCAGATCGACGAAGGCGACGCGGCTGCCTTGCGCGCAGAAATGGCGCACCAGGCTTTCGCCGATGCCGCTGCCGCCGCCGGTTATGAAGACGCTGCGGCCCTTGAGGCTTGGATAGATGGCGTAGCCGATTTCATCCGTCATCGCGCGCCTCTCTAATGGGAATGCCGGGGGATGCCGGCATCGCGCCGGCCGACGAGAAAGTCGAAATCGCAGCCCTTGTCGGCCTGCAGCACGCGTTCGACATAGAGGCTCTGATAGCCGCCTTCAGGCGGCGCCGGCGGCTTCCAGTCGCGGCGGCGGATCGCCAGCTCCTCGTCCGATACCAGCAGTTCCAACCGGCGGCCGGCGACATCGAGCTCGATGAGATCGCCGTCGCGTACCAAGGCCAGCGCGCCACCGGCCGCGGCCTCCGGCGCGACATGCAGCACCACCGTGCCATAGGCCGTGCCGCTCATGCGTGCATCCGAGATGCGCACCATGTCGGAGACGCCCTGCTTGAGCAGCTTCGCCGGCAGAGGCATGTTGCCGACCTCGGCCATGCCGGGGTAGCCGCGTGGCCCGCAATTCTTCAACACCATCACCGAGGAGGCGTCGATATCCAGCTCCGGATCGTCGATGCGGGCGTAGTAATGCTCGATGTTCTCGAACACGACCGCCTTGCCGCGATGCTGCATCAGTTCGGGCGTTGCCGCCGACGGCTTGATGACCGCGCCATTGGGCGCCAGATTGCCGCGCAGGATCGAGATGCCGCCTTGGTCGGTCAACGGTTCGCTCAGCGGCCTGATGACCTCGCGGTTGTAGTTGGGCGCGCCGTCGATCAACTCGCCGATCGTCTTGTCGCTGACGGTCATGACGTCGCGATGAAGAAGCCCCACTTCATCAAGCGACGCCATGACCGCAGCCAGCCCCCCGGCATAGTAGAAATCTTCCATCAGGAACCGGCCCGACGGCATCAGGTCGACAATGGTTGGAACGTCGCGGCCAAGGCGGTCCCAGTCTTCGAGGCTGAGATCGACACCGACCCGGTTGGCGATGGCGATCAGATGCAGCACCGCATTGGTCGAGCCGCCGATCGCGCCATTGACGCGAATGGCGTTCTCGAACGCTTGCCTTGTAAGAATGTCCGAAATTTTCACGTCCCTGCGGACTAGGTCGACGATCTGGCGTCCGGCCAGCTGGGCGAGCACGCCACGGCGCGAATCCACCGCCGGGATCGCGGCGTTGTCCGGCATGCCGATGCCGAGCGCTTCCACCATGCTGGCCATGGTCGAGGCCGTGCCCATGGTCATGCAACTGCCGGCCGACCGGCTCTGACCCTGTTCCGCGGCGAGGAAGTCGGCGACCGGCATGCGGCCGGCCTTCACTTCCTCGGCGAATTTCCAGACATGCGTACCCGAGCCGATATCCTGCCCACGGAACTTGCCGTTGAGCATTGGCCCGCCGGAAACGGTGATGGTCGGCAAATTGCACGAGGCGGCCCCCATCAAGAGCGCTGGCGTGGTCTTGTCGCAGCCCACCAGCAGGATGACGCCGTCGATGGGGTTACCGCGGATGGATTCCTCGACATCCATGCTGACCAGATTGCGAAACAGCATGGCAGTGGGGCGCATGTTGCTCTCGCCGAGCGACATGACAGGGAATTCGAGCGGCAGGCCGCCGGCCTCGTAGACGCCGCGCTTGACGTGATCGGCCAGCGCCCGCAGATGCGCATTGCACGGCGTCAGCTCCGACCAGGTGTTGCAGATGCCGATCACCGGGCGGCCGTCGAAAGCATCGGCCGGGATGCCCTGGTTCTTCATCCAGCTGCGGTGCATGAAGGCGTTCTTGCCTTCACCGCCGAACCAGGCTTCGGACCGCAGTTTGCGTTTGGTGTCGGTCACGATTGCTGGCCTCGATCCTTGCGGCGTCTGTTGCGGTTCTCGACGCTGCGGCGCACGTCATCCTCGGCATTGTCGATCAGCACCAGCAGTGCCTTTTGCGCGCCGGCGGCGTCACCGGCGGCGATCTTCTCGGCCACCTCGCGATGCAGCGGCAAGGAATGGCGCTGGCCTTCCGGATTGTCGTTGGAGAGGCGAAAGCTCATCACCAGTGCGGTTTCGACGAGTGCCGCCAGCGAGCCGATAAGCTCGTTGCCGGTCATGCGCAGGATGGTCTGGTGGAACACCAGATCGGGCTTGGCGAAGCGGTCGCCATCGTCGCTCACCGCTTCCATCTCGGCCAGTGCCGCATGGATCTCGGCGATCTGGGCAGGCGTGGCGCGCTGGGCCGCAAGTGCTGCCGACATTGGCTCGATGGCACGGCGCAGCTCGAACAGCGCCCGCACATCGTCGGCGCTGACACCGCCGGCGTAGCGCCATGACAGGACGTCCGGATCAAGGAAATTCCAGTCGGAGCGTGGGCGCACCCGTGTGCCGGTCTTCGGCCGCGATTCGACCAGCCCCTTGCCGGCCAGCACCTTGATCGCCTCGCGCAGCACCGTGCGGCTGACCCCCAGCATCTCGCTGGAATCGTCGGCATTGGGCAGCGCCTCGCCGGGCAGGAAGTCGCCCTGCACGATGCGCAGGCCGATCTGCTCGACAACGGTCGCGTGCAGTGCGGTGGAGCCGCTGGAAACCGCCACGGCAACCCGCGACGTCCGTGCCGTGCTAAAAGATTTCTTATTCTTCATACTATTCATATGATATGTCTTATCGCCATGGCGATCGGAGTCAAGGGACGGGGGAGCGCCGATGACAAAGAATTTCGCTGCGGTTGCTGCGCAGCACACGGAACTGGTCTCG
Organism: Mesorhizobium sp. 2RAF45; assembly: GCF_052115225.1. Taxonomy (NCBI): domain Bacteria; kingdom Pseudomonadati; phylum Pseudomonadota; class Alphaproteobacteria; order Hyphomicrobiales; family Phyllobacteriaceae; genus Mesorhizobium; species Mesorhizobium sp. 2RAF45. The sequence goes on from NZ_JBFRGG010000010.1 coordinate 102,132, forward strand.
ATCAGCGATGGCATCGCGACGGTCGACATTGCTCCGGCCGCCGGCGGTGCGCTGGCGTCGTATCGATGGTGGCAAGATGGCGCCGTGGTGGATTGGCTGCGCCCGGCAGATCCAGCGGCGATCAGTAGCCGCGATGCTGGCGCCATGGCCTGCTTCCCGCTCGTTCCCTATTCCAATCGCATAAGGGGCGGCCGGTTCGAGTTCGCGGGACGCACCATCCGGCTTCCGACGACTGCCGACGATCCTCATCATGAACATGGCCATGGCTGGCGCCGGCCTTGGGTGGTCGTCAGGCATGAAGCCGGCACGATCGTCCTGCGCTATCGCCACGCCGCCGATTCCTGGCCATGGAGCTATGAAGCCGAGCAAGAGATAACGCTGGCTGACGGCAGGCTTTGCGTGACCATCAAGGTACGCAACCTGTCGGACGCACCGATGCCGGCTGGCTTCGGCCTCCATCCCTATTTCCCGTCGACGCCGTGGGCGCATGTCCAGGCGCCGGTGTCCGGCATGTGGGAGACGGACACGGAGGTCCTGCCCGTCCGGCATGTCCTGCCGCCGGTAGGAGCCGACCCGTCCATCGGTTTTGACGTATCGGAAGTGGACTTCGACACGGTTTTCAGCGGATGGGCGCGCCGCGCCCGGATCTCCTGGCCCGAACACGGACGGCGACTGGACATCGAGGCCGAGGCGCCGCTCGATTTCCTTGTCCTCTACACGCCGCCCGGCGAGCCGTTCTTTTGCGCCGAGCCGGTCAGCAATATTACCGATGCCTTCAACCGCACGGGCGGCCGCATCGACACTGGCTGCATCGTACTAGCGCCCGGTCTGATGCGATCCGCCAGCGTTCGCTTCACGCCGTCCCTGGCCGGTTGATCTTCATTGCCGACCGCGAGACAAGGCCGGCTAGAACGGATAGTGCTGGCCGGGATCCTCGATCGTCACCCAGCGCAGATCGGTGAACTCGGCGATCGAGGCCTTGCCGCCGAAGCGGCCATAGCCCGAGCCCTTGACGCCGCCGAACGGCATCTGCGCCTCGTCACCGACGGTCGGGCCGTTGATGTGGCAGATGCCGGCTTCGATGCGCGCGGCGACCGCCATGGCGCGCTTGATGTCGCGGCTGAACACGGCTGACGACAGGCCATACTCGGTGTCGTTGGCGACACGCACCGCCTCGTCCTCGCCCTTCACCCGGATGACCGGCTTGACCGGCCCGAAGGATTCTTCGGCATAGACGCGCATCGCCGGGGTGACATGGTCGAGCAGCGTTGCCTCGACAACCGTGCCGGTGCGCTTGCCACCGGCGACAAGCTTGGCGCCCTTGGCGACGGCGTCAGCGACAAGCTCCTCCATCTTGTCGGCCGCCTGGCTGCTGATCAGCGAGCCCAGCACGACATGGCCGCGCGGATCGCCGGCCGGCAGGCCCGACGCGCGGACGGCGAGCTTGGAAACGAATTCGTCGGCGATCCTCTCGTCGACGATCAGCCGCTCGGTCGACATGCAGATCTGGCCCTGATGCATGAAGGCGCCGAAGGTCGCCGCATTGACCGCTGCATCGATGTCGGCGTCGTCCAGAACCAGCAGCGGTGCCTTGCCGCCGAGTTCGAGCAGCGCCGGCTTCAGATGCCGCCCGGCAAGCTCGGCGATGATGCGCCCGACCTTGGTCGAGCCGGTGAAGTTGACGCGCTTGACCGAGGGATGCCCGACCAGCCCCTCGACGATTGCAGCGGCATCCCTGGGGTCGTTGGTGACGACATTGATGACGCCCTTGGGCAGGCCGGCCTCGACCAGAACCTGACCGATCAACCGGTGTGTGCCGGGGCACATTTCCGAGGCCTTCAGCACCACCGTGTTGCCGCATGCGAGCGGCATGGCGATGGCGCGGGTGCCGAGAATGACCGGCGCGTTCCATGGCGCGATGCCGAGGCACACACCGGCCGGTTGGCGGATCGCCATGGCGAGCGTCCCCGGCTTGTCGGAAGGAATGATCTCGCCCGAAATCTGCGTCGTCATCGCCGCCGCCTCGCGAAGCATGTTGGCCGCCAGCATGACATTGAAGCCGGCCCAGGGACCGGTGGCGCCGGTCTCTTCCATCATCAGCCGGGTGAATTCGCCGACCTTGGAGGCCATCACGTCGGCCGCCCTGGACAGCAAGGCGCGGCGCTCACCAGGCCCGGTCTTCGACCAGGTCGCAAAGGCGGCGGCCGCGGCTTCCACAGCCGCGTTGGCGTCGGCAACGCTGGCTGCTGCGGCGCGCGTCGCCAGCTTGCCGGTGAACGGGTCCATGCGCTCGTAGGCGGCCGCGCCGGACGCATCCCTTTTGTCGCCGTCGATCAGAAGTCCGATATCCATGATTGTCTCCCTCGCTCCGGTGGAGCTTCGCGATTAAAAGCCGAGCACTTCGGCGTTGATCGATGCTTCGAGGCCGCCGTCGACCGGTACATTGGCGCCATTGACCCACCGCGCGCCGTCCGAACACAGGAACAGCACGACAGGCGCTATATCGCCCGATGCGCCCGCTCGTCCGACCCTGGCTATGTCGCTGTCGACCCGGGCATCGCCAAGCACGGTGCGGAATTGTTTCAGGATCGGCGTCTCGACCGGTCCCGGGCTCACCGCATTGACGCGGATGCCACGGTTCTTGAACAGATCCTGATGCGCCGCGCGGAAGGTCCACAGCAGGAGCAGTTCCTTCGAGACGGGATAACCTTCCTCGTTCTTGACCGCATGGTCGGCGACGATCTTGGCGACATCCGGGAAACCCTCGATGCCGACCATCGAGGCCGCACGGTTGAGATTGGCGCGCCAGCCATAGCCGGCGATCGAGGCGACGTTGACGATGGCGCCGCCTTCGCGAATTTTTGGCGCGACGGCTTCGGACAGTGCGCGCAGGCCAAAGAAGTTGACGGCCAGCGTCGACGCCGCGCCGGTGTTGCCGGAGAGGCCGGCGACATTGCAGAGCGCGTCGATGCGCTGCGGCAGTCGCGCGACCAGTTCGTCGACGCCTGTCTTCGATGATATGTCGGCCTTGACGAAACTGCCCACCGCTGCCGCCGGCTCGCGCACATCGACGCCGATGACATCGGCGCCAAGCTGGCCGGCAAGTTCGGCTGTGCGCGCGCCGATGCCGGAGGCGACGCCGGTGATGAGGATCGTCTTGCCGAAAAGCATGGTCATGCCTTCTCCCGAGATATCGTGGATTGTTGTGGCGTCGCGTCGCCGTCGACAGCGGTTGCCGGAAGCCTGACGCGGTAGCCAACCGGCAGCAGGCGCAGCCCAAAACGCTCCTCGATCGTTCCCCAAAGGCCGCGCGGCAGGAACAGCGAGAACAGCACGGCCGTGGCGCCGAGCCCGACGAGGTACCAGACGCCGGTGCCGCCGAACCAGGTCTCGATGAGGAAGAACACCAGCGCGCCGAGGATGGCGCCCTCGAACGTGCCGATGCCGCCGACCAGCACCATGAAGATCATGTAGGCGGTCCACTGGACGTTGAAGTAGGTTTTCGGCTGGAAGGTGATGGAGGTCGCCAGCCACAGCGCCCCGGCAACGCCGATGCCGAAGGCGGCAAGCACAAACAAAAGCCGCTTGGTGCCGGTGACGCGCACACCGACCGAGGCTGCGGCATCCTCATTGTCGCGGATGGCGCGGATTGCCGCACCCGTGCTGCCGCGCAGCAGGCCGAACAGGATGGCGAGCAGCGCGGTCATCGAGGCCAGCGCCAGCCAGTAGATCGCCACCCGCCTTGTACCGGCATCGTAGACGTTGAGCGAGATCAGCGACGTGCCGGTTTCGCCTTGCACCAGCCGGTCGAGATTGACCAGGAGATGCGTCAGCGCCGCGATCACCCACATGCCGATGGCGAACTCGCCGTTCCTCAGCCGCAGCATGAACAACGAGAGCGGCCAGGAGACAACGCCGACAACGATCGCTGAAACGAAAAGCGAGGCGAAAGGGTTGAGGCCGGCATCGGCCAGCCGGATGGCGAAATAGGCGCCGAGCCCGAAGAACACCTGCTGGCCGACCGAAACCAGGCCGCCGAAGCCGGCCAGAGCGTTCCACATCGCCGCTAGGATCACATAGATGAACAATGCCGTCATGCGGTCGACCGCGCCCGCCGAGAGGAACTGCGGCGCAATAGCGAGCAGCGCGATGATGACGGCGACCGCAATCGCCGCGATCCGCGACGTCGCCGTGCCGCGCTCGATGACCGGCGAGGACGAAACCGCACTCATGATGCGCTCCGGGAAGGCAGGCGCAGCAGGCCGCGCAGGCCGAGGCCGGATGTAGACAGCCGCACGAACAGCACGACGAGGAACACGGCATGGCCGCCGATCAGAAAGCCTTGCGGGTGCACTTGCGCGCCGAGTGTCTGCGCAAGCGCCAGCACGATGCCGCCGACCAGCGTTCCCCACAGCGAACCGGCACCGCCGATCACAGCGGCTTCGAAAGCGAACAGCAGTTGCGGCGCGCCGGCATAGGGATCGAAGGTGGCGCGCATGCCGAGAAAGGCGCCGGCAAGACCAACCGTGACCATGGCGATGGAAGCGGCGATGGCATTGGCGCGACGCGCATCGACGCCGACCAGGCCGGCCGTATCAGGGTCTTCCGAAGTGGCGCGGATCGAGCGGCCAAGCCTTGTGCGGGTGAGGAACAGCTGCAGCCCTCCCAGCAGGATCACGGCGGTGGCGAACATGATCACGGCCAGCTTGCCGACATAGATGCTGCCCGGCCACTCCCAGGAATCATAGGACAGGCTGCCGATATAGGGTGCCAGCGAACGCGTGTCGGCGCCGAACTGCTCGAACAGCATGTTGTCGATGACGATGGCGAGCCCAAACGTGGTCAGGATCGGCAGAAGCGCACCGCCACGCGCGCTGCGTTCGAGCAGGAAACGCTGCAGCGTCCAGCCGATCGCCGCCATCAGCGGCAGCACGATCAGCAGGCCGACAAACGGCGGGATATGGAACCGCGAGGCCAGCCACCACAGCGCAAAGGCCGCGAACACGGCAAGGCTGCCATGGGCGAGGTTGATGATGCGCATCACCGAGAACATGAAGGACAGGCCGCAGGCGATCAGCGCGTAGTAGCCGCCGAGCAGGATGCCCTGAATGATCTGGTTGCTCATGCCGGAACGCTCCCGGGACTTATCCGGTGCAGGCCGAAATAGGCTTTCGTCACCTGGTCGCGCGAAACCGCCTTGCTCGGCCCTTCCAGCGCCACACGCCCTTCGAGCATGCAGATCACCCTGTCGGAGACAGCGAGCGCGCGGTTGAGGTCCTGCTCGACCAGGATGATGGTCGTGCCGGAAGCGATCAGCCCCTGGAGGGCCGCGTAGACACGGCCGACGATCAGCGGCGACAGGCCAAGCGAAACCTCGTCGAGCAAAAGCACTTCCGGATTGCTCATCAGCGCCCGGCCGATCGCCGTCGCCTGCTGCTCGCCGCCTGAGAGATGGCCCGTCTTGGCATGGCGGCGGGGCTTCAGATTGGGGAACATGTCGAGCACTCTGTCGACGCTCCACTCGCCCGGCCGGCCGGCGGTTCTGCCGAGCAGAAGGTTCTCCTCGACCGTCATCTGCACGAAGAGCTTTCGCCCTTCCGGCACCAGCGCGATGCCCATGCCGACGCGCCGGTGCGACGGCACGTTGGTAAGATCGGCGCCGTCCAGCAGCACGCGGCCGGCCGCCGGCTGGTGCGCGCCGGCAATTGCCCTGAGCAGCGTTGTCTTGCCGGCGCCGTTGGCGCCGACCAGCGCCAGCGTCTCGCCGCGTTCGATGCTGAAGCTGACGCCGCGCACCGCCTGCAGCAGGCCGTGGCGGACAACGAGATCCTCAACCGACAGCAGGCTCATTTCGGGCCTCCGCCGAGATAGGCGCGCACGACCTCCGGATCGGCCATAACGGCTTGCGGCTCACCGTCGGCGATGATTTTTCCCGCATCCATGCAGATCAGCCGTTCGGCCACTTGCAGCAGGATGTGGACGATGTGCTCGATCCAGACGATGCCGATCTTGCGGCGGCGCAATTCCTTGATCGTGGCGACAAGCTCGCCGGCTTCGCCGTCGGTCAGGCCGCCGCCGATCTCGTCGAGCAGCAGCAACGTCGGCCTTGCCGCCAGCGCGCGCGCCAGTTCCAGCCGCTTGCGGTCGAGCAGTCCGAGCGTCTCGGCGCGACGGTTGGCAACACCCAGCATGCCGCACAGTTTCAGCGAACCGAGGGCTTCCTCATAGGCCTCGTCGCGGCCGAGGCCGGCGCCGTGCGAGGCCGCGACGAAGACATTCTCGAAGGTGGTCATGCCGCTGAATGGTTTGGGCACCTGGTGCGTGCGCACCAGGCCGAGCCGGCAACGCTGCGTCGCCGACAGCGGCGTCACGTCGCCGCCCTTGAAGCTGACCGTGCCCGCACTCGGTGGAAAGGCGCCGGAAAGCACGCTGAGCAGTGTCGTTTTGCCGGCGCCGTTCGGGCCGACAATACCCACCGCCTCGTCGGCCGCCATGGCGAAGTCGACCGCATCCAGCACCACAAGCGCGCCGAAGCGCTTATGGATGCCGGCAGCGGTCAGAACAGCCTGTTGTTGCGGATGGGTCACCAGGCGATCCTCGTCAGCGGTCCATCAGCCGTTGTAAGGCTGAAGCTTGGCTTCGACGGGCACCTTCGGATCGGTGGCGTTCTCGGTCACGACATAGTCGAGCGGGAATTTGCTGCCTTCCTTGGCAGCCACCCACTGCGTGCCGATGATCGGACCGGGCGAGACATTGGCGACAGGGCCGCTGGTGAAATCGACCTTGCCGATCATGGTCTCGGTCTTCAGCGTGCTCAGCGCCTTGGCCACCGCCGCCTTGTCCTTGGCGTCGGAGCTGGCCTTCAGCGCTTCGAAGCCGGCGTCGAGCAGCGACATCGAGGCGCCGAGCTGCTGCGTCCACTGCTTGCCGCTCGCCGCCTCATAGCCGTCGGCGAGCTCGGTGCCCGAAACGCCGGTAAGCGGCGACTTGTAGGGGAAAGCCTTGTGCCAGTAGGCGGCGCTCGAAATCTTCATGCCGAGGTCGCCGAGCGCCTCGATGTCAGACGGGAACAGGCCGGTCTTGGCGACCTGGGCGATCTTGATCTGCTTGATCAGCCCCTGCTGTGCCGCCTGGCGCCAGAAGGCGGCAAAGTCCGGCGGGATCGGGAAGGAATTGAAGATCTCGACGCCTTCCTGCTTGAACAGCGCGATCTGCGAGGAATAGTCGGTGGTGCCGGTCTCGTAGGCGCCGGGATCGACGATGGTGAAGCCTTGCTTGGCCAGCAGCGGCGCCAGATTGGCGCGGATGGCGTTGCCGTCGGCGTCGTTGGGATACATGACGCCGACCTTCTTGTTGGTCTCGATCAGGTTCCATTGCGAGATGTAGGTCTTGAAGAACTCGCCGACGCCGAAGCCGAAATGATAGGTCCATTTGAACGGCGAGGGCGCGCCGGGCTTGGCGCCGCGGCCGAAATACCAGGCCTCCCACGGCATGACGGTCGACAGGCAGGGCACCCCCGCGGCCTCGCAGGCGTCGGCGACCGGGTTGATCACCTCGGGCGTCGACACCGCCAGCATCAGGTCGATGGCCTGGTTGTTGATCAGGTCCTTGGCGAGCTGGCCCGCACGTGACGGGTCCGACTGCGTGTCCTGGTCCAGGATTTCGACGCTGTATTTCTTGCCGCCGATATCGAGGCCGCCGGCCAGCGCCTTGCGGGCGAGGTCGAGCACATAACCGTCGGTCTGGCCGAAGCCGGCCAGCGGCCCTGTGCGCGGGCTGACGAAGCCGACCTTGAGCGTGCCGGCCGCCTGGGCGAAGGCCTTGCCGCCACCGAGCGCGAGCGCCGCGCCGCCGGCGATCGAGGTGGCAATGAACTGGCGCCGCGACACGCCACGAATACCGGATCTGCTACCGTTAGCGTAGGTCATGCATTCCTCCCTTTGTGCTCCTCCATCGGCACAGTGCACCAGCGTTTTGGTTCGGTAAAATGATATTTTGCGGTGTTTCATTAACCCTGGGGTTAGGGGATTTCCGAAGAACGCGGGGATCGGTCCGAACGGTCCGACGCCTCACTTGCCCGGCCTTGCCGCCTCGCGAATGGTCTGCAGCAGCATGGTGAAGGCCGGCGATGGCGCCGTATCGGTGCGCATCGTCAGGCCGACCGGTCCCTTGGTTTCCTCGGTGTCGACCGGCAGGGCGACGAAGGCGCCGCTGGCGATCTCGTTGGCAACCACGCCGGCCGAAATGATCCACACCGCATTGCTCTGCCGCATGAAGGAGCGGCCAAACGAATCCGAGACGGTTTCGATCTCGGTCGCCGGCGCGGTCATGCCGTTGGTGATGAACAGGCGATCGACGAAGGGGCGGATGACGGATTCCCGGGTCGGCATCAGCACCGGGAATTCGTCGAGCCTGGCGAAGATATCCGCTCCCGGTTCCAGCAGTGGATGCCCGGCGCGCACCACGAACAGCACCTGTTCGGAATAAAGATGCTCGAAGAAGAAGCCGGTCATGTTTTCGGGCGCTGCCAGCCGTCCGACGACAAGATCGAGCGCGCCGGTACGCAATTGCTCGAGCAGCACCGCGTTCTCGCCAGTGACGATCTTGATCGCCGCGCCGGTGTTTTCTCCGAGGAACAGGCTCATGGCCTTGGGCATGACCTTTGCCGACACGGTCGGCAGAGCGCCGATGCGGATCGGATGGCGGTTGATTGCGCCGTCCTGGCGAACGGAATCGACGCCGCGCTTCAACGCGGTGATCGCAGAACCGGCATGGCTGAGGAAGATCTCACCAAGCCTTGTGACCCGGATACCGCGCCCGTCACGCTCGACAACGGCGACACCGAGCGCCTCTTCCAGTTCACGCAACGTCTTGGTCACCGCCGGCGCGCTGACATGCAGGAAATCGGCGGCGCGGGCCACGCTGCCCTGCCGCGCAACCTCCAGGAAGGCCTGCAGGTGACGGAAGCGGATGCGGCTCTCGGCCATGGATTTAATAACCCCTGAGTTAATGAAATGGCGCAAAATATCATTTTACCGAACCAAATGCCTTGTGCAATGTGGGAGGTGGAGGATCGAAATCGTGTCATTCGTCACCATCGGCGGCATCACGCTGCACCATCGCCACCTCAAGGCGACCGGCAATGCGCGCGCGATCATATTCATCAATTCGCTGGGCACCGACTTCCGCATCTGGGACGACATTGTCTCGGCGCTCGATGGGGAAATGTCCTTGCTGGTCTATGACAAGCGCGGCCACGGGCTGTCCGACATAGGCGAGATCAAGTCGATCGACGATCATGTCGACGATCTCTCGGGGCTCGTCGATCATTTCGGCTTGAAGAAGGTCGTGCTGTGCGGCCTTTCGGTCGGCGGCATGATCGCGCAAGGGCTCTACGCCAGGCGCCCGGGGATCGTCGAGGCCATGATCCTGTGCGACACGGCCCACAAGATCGGCACAAATGAGAGCTGGAACACCCGCATCGCGGTCGTCGAACGCAAGGGCATCCAGGCCATTGCCGATGGCGTGCTCAAAGTGTGGTTCACTCCCGCCTTCCACACCTCACGGGTGGCCGAACTGGATGGCTATTGGAACATGATGACCCGGCAAGCACTTGCCGGCTACGTGGGAACCTGCGTTGCTATCCGCAACGCCGATTTTACTGACGCGGCACGCCGCATCGAGGTGCCGACACTCTGTGTCGTCGGTGACCAGGACGGCTCGACGCCTCCCACTCTCGTCCGCTCGCTGGCCGCTCTGATCCCCGGTTCGCGTTTCGAGATCATCCGTGACGCCGGACATATTCCCTGCGTCGAACAGCCTGAAGCGCTCACCGCGCTGATCCGCGATTTTGTCGCATCGCTTGCCCCTGGAGCAGAAAACCATGGATGAAGTCCCCGGCAACGCAGCCCGATATCGCACTGGCCTCGTGGTGCGGCGCGCGGTGCTCGGCGATCGGCATGTCGATCGGGCTGAGGTCGCCGCCACCGATTTCGATCAACCGTTCCAGGAACTGATCACCGAGGCAGCCTGGGGGACTGTGTGGGCCCGGCCGGGCCTCAGCAAGCGCGAGCGCTCGATCGTCACGCTGGCGCTGCTGGCGGCACTCGGCCATGATGAGGAGGTCGCCCTGCATGTGCGCGCCACCGCCAACACCGGTGCGACGCGCGACGATATCTGCGAGGCGTTCCTGCATGTCGCCATTTATGCCGGCGTGCCGGCCGCCAACCGTGCCTTCAGAATAGCCAAGGACGTGTTTTCGGAAATGGACGGAGCCGACAATGCCCTCTGAGTCCGGCTCGAACCGGAGACCTGAGTCCGGCGCCTTCTTCCAGCGCGACCGGACATGGCATCCGCCGGCGCTGACGCCGGGCTATAAGAGTTCGGTGCTGCGCTCGCCGCAAAAGGCGCTTTTGTCCTTCGACAACACGCTGTCGGAAATAGCCGGACCAGTCTTCGGCCATGCCATGCTCGGTGAACTCGACAACGACCTGATCCATAATTTCGCCAGGCCGGGCGAGAGCGCCATCGGCGAGCGCATCATCGTCCATGGGCGTGTGCTCGACGAACGCGGTGTTGGCGTTCCCGGCGTGCTCATCGAATTCTGGCAGGCCAATGCCGGCGGCCGCTACCGCCACAAGAAGGACGGCTATCTGGCGCCGCTCGACCCGAATTTCGGTGGCTGCGGCCGCACCATCACAGGTGAGGATGGTGGCTATGCCTTCCGCACTGTCAAGCCCGGGCCTTACCCGTGGCCCAACGGTCCCAATGACTGGCGCCCGGCGCACATCCATTTCTCGGTTTTCGGCCACGGCTTCGCGCAGCGGCTGATCACGCAGATGTATTTCGAGGGCGATCCGCTGATCTGGAAATGCCCGATCGTGCGCGGCATCGCCGACAAGGCGGCCATCGAGGCGCTGACGGCCATCCTCGACAAGCAGGCGACGGTCCCGATGGACGCGCTCGCCTACAAGTTCGACATCGTGCTGCGCGGCCGCCGCTCGTCGCTGTTCGAAAATCGGCTGGAGGGCAATTGATGCGCCAATCGCTCGACCGCCTCAGGGAAAGCCCCTCGCAGACCGCGGGACCCTACGTCCATATCGGGCTGACGCCGAACTTCTGCGGCATCGGTGGCGTCTATGCGACCGATCTCGGCGCGACCATGGTCAACGACAAGACCAGGGGCGAGCGCATCGGTCTCAAAATTAGGGTACTCGACGGCACAGGCACGCCGCTCAAGGACGCACTGATCGAGATCTGGCAGGCGGATGCGGACGGGCTCCACAATTCGCCGGCCGAATTGCGCGGCGCGGCCGATCCGAACTTCTTCGGCTGGGGCCGCTGCCCGACCGACATGGACACAGGCGTCTGTGCATTCGAGACGATCAAGCCGGGCCGCGTGCCGTTCCGGGATGGAAGGCTGATGGCGCCGCACATCACGCTATGGATCGTCGCGCGCGGCATCAATCTCGGCCTGCACACGCGGCTCTATTTTTCCGACGAGGAAAAGGCCAATGGCGAGGATCCGATCCTGGCGCGCATCGAGCATCGCGTCCGCGTGCCGACTTTGATCGCCGAGCGCCAGGGCGGCACCTACGTCTTCGACATCCATCTCCAGGGGGAGAAGGAAACGGTCTTCTTCGACAGCTAGGAGATCTCATGACCGTATCGCCCTTCGACCATCCGTTGCTATCCGCACTCCTCGGCGACGAGGAAGCATCGCGGCATTTTTCCGTCGAGGCGGAAATCGAGGCGGCGCTAGCGTTCGAGTGCGCATTGGCCGAAGCGGAGGCTGAAAACGGGATCATCGCCAGGGATGCCGCGGCAGCGATCGTGACGGCACTGGCATCATTCCGGCCGGATACCGCTTTGCTGAGAGCAGGCGTCGCCAAGGACGGCGTCATGGTGCCGGAACTGGTGCGCCAGATCAGGGCTGCGGTCGGTGAACCGCATGGTGACAAGGTGCATTTCGGAGCGACCAGCCAGGACGTCATCGATACGAGCCTTATGCTTCGGCTGAAAGCGATCGTCGAGCATATCGGCCTGCTGCTGACCGAAACCGTTTTGCGCCTCACCTCGCTTGAGGAGCGCTTCGGCGGCAGGGCGCTGACCGGCATGACCCGCATGCAACCAGCGATCCCTATCCAAGTGACGGATCGCATCACGGCGTGGCGTGGGCCGTTGCAGCGGCATCAGGAAAGATTGTCGGACCAGGCGAGGCGCCTGCTGGTGGTGCAATTCGGCGGCGCTGCCGGCACGCTGGAAAGGCTCGGCGATAAGGGGCCGCCGGTGCGCGCCGCGCTTGCCGCAAAACTCGGCCTTGCCGATGCGCCCCAATGGCAGAGCCAGCGCGACACGCTCGCCGACTTCGCCGGCTGGCTGTCGCTGCTGACCGGCAGCCTCGGGAAGTTCGGCCAGGACATCGCGCTGATGGCGCAGGGCGGAACTGACATCGCGCTTTCCGGCGGCGGCGGCTCGTCGGCCATGCCGCACAAGCAGAACCCGGTGAAGGCCGAGGCGCTGGTGGCGCTCGCCCGCTTCAACGCCACGCAGCTTTCCGGCATGCATCAGGCACTGGTGCATGAACAGGAGCGCTCGGGTGCGGCCTGGACGCTGGAATGGCTGTTGCTGCCGCAGATGGTCGTCGCCACCGCCGCGTCGCTGCGCCTTGCCGCCGAACTGGCCGGACAGATCGAAAGCCTCGGTCACTGATGCGCACGCAGGTCGCCATTGTCGGCTCCGGACCCTCCGGCCTGCTGCTTGGGCAGCTTCTCGCCGGCATCGGCGTCGAGACCATCATTCTTGAACGCTCGAGCCGCGAACATGTGGTTGGCCGCGTGCGGGCAGGGGTGCTCGAACAAGGCACGGTCGAGTTGCTGGAAGAGGCCGGTGTTGCTGCAAGGCTGCATGCCGAAGGCCTGCCGCATTCCGGCATTTCGCTGGCTTTCGACGGGCGCCTGCACCGCATTGATCTCGCGGCGCTCACCGGCGGCAAGCATGTCACCGTCTATGGCCAGACCGAAGTGACGCATGATCTGATGGACAAGCGCGAGGCGGCTGGCCTCGTCACTGTCTATGAGGCCGCTAATGTCGCGCTGCATGATTTCGATGGCGCTGCGCCGTTCGTTACCTACGACGACAAGGATGGCGTCTCTCACCGGATTGATTGCGACTTCATCGCCGGCTGCGATGGCTATCACGGCGTCAGCCGCAAATCGGTGCCGGAGCGCGCGCTGAAGACCTTCGAGCGGCAATATCCGTTCGGCTGGCTCGGCGTGCTGGCCGAAGTGCCGCCAGCCGATCACGAACTGGTCTATGCCAATCACGAGCGGGGCTTTGCATTGTGCTCGATGCGTTCGACGCATCGCAGCCGCTACTATGTGCAGTGCCCGCAGGACGACCGCGTCGAGGCCTGGTCCGACGACCGCTTCTGGGACGAGCTGCGCCGCCGCTTGCCGGAACGGACGGCGGCAAGCGTCACCACCGGGCCATCCTTCGAAAAGTCGATCGCGCCGTTGCGCTCCTTCGTTGCCGAGCCGATGCGTTTCGGCCGGCTGTTCCTGGTCGGCGATGCCGCCCACATCGTGCCGCCGACTGGCGCCAAGGGCCTCAACCTCGCCGCCAGCGATGTACGCTATCTCTTCGCCGGTCTGCGCGAGTTCTACGTTGGAAAGTCCCAAGCTGGCATTGAGGCCTATTCGCAAAAGGCGCTGGCGCGGGTGTGGAAGGCGGTGCGCTTTTCCTGGTGGATGACGACCATGCTGCACCGCTTCCCTGACACAGGCGATTTCGGCCAGCGCATCCAGGAAGCCGAACTCGACTATCTCGTGCACTCGCAGGCCGCGTCGACCGCGCTCGCCGAAAACTATGTCGGGCTGCCGTACTGAAGCAGCTATCCCTTGATCGCCGAGCCGACGATGGAATCGACGAAGAAGCGCTGCAGCAGGACGAACAGGATGAGCGGCGGCAGCACGGCCAGCGTCGCGCCGGCCATCACCAGGCCGGTATTCACCGCGCCACGGTTGTAGCTCAAGAGCCGGCTCAGGCTGATCACGATCGGGTAGGCGTCGGCATTGCCCTGCAGCACGGTCAGCGGCCAGAGATAGCTGTTCCAATGGTAGACGAAGGCGAACAGGGCGAGTGCGGCGATCGCCGGCGCGACGCTGGGCGCCACGATCTTGAAGAGGATCAGCAACTCTGAAGCGCCGTCCATCCGCGCCGCATCGATAAGGTCGTCCGGCACGCCTGATATGAACTGGCGCATCAGGAAGATGCCGAAGGCATTGGCGAGGTTGGGCACGATGATGCCTGCCAGGCTGGCATTGAGCCCGATCGAGCCGACCAGCCGATAGAGCGGGATCAGCGTGACGATCGGCGGCAGGAACATGGTGGCGATCAGCAGCGAAAACAGCAGCGATTTGGCGGGGAAGTGGTATTTGGCGAAGGCATAGCCGGCCATCATGCTGGTGATCAGGATGCCAGCGGTGGTGATCGAGGCGATGACCAGGGAATTCCACATCGAGCGGCCGACATTGACCACGCCGGAAACCTTTTCATAGGCGTCGAGGCTGGGTGTGTGCGGTATCCACACCGGCGGCACCTGCATGCTCTCGGCCGGCGTCTTGAGGCTCGACAGCACCATCCACACCAGCGGGAAGGCCGAGGCCACGGCGACCAGCAGCATCAGCGTCGCCAGCAGCGCCTTGCGCCCGGACGGGCGCTTGCGCGGCAGCCGGCTCGATGATCCCGCGCTCATTCCTGATCCTTCCGGTTGGCGAGAGCAAACAGCGCGCAGACCACGACGATAAGTGAAAGCATCAGCATGACCGCCATCGCTGAACCCAGACCGCCTTGCGCGCGCTCGATGCCGACGCGGCGGATGTGGTAGGTGAGCACATTGGTCGAGCCGACCGGCCCGCCTTGCGTGATCAGCGCCACCGGCTCGAACACCTGCACGGCGTTGATGATGGCGATGACGGCGCTGAACAAAAGCGTGCGCCGCATCAACGGCAGCGTGATGAAGCGGAACTGCTCGAAGCGGTTGGCGCCGTCGAGCTTCGCTGCCTCGTAGAGGCTGCCCGGGATCTGCGTGAGGCCCGCGATCGCCAGCACGGTGAAGTAGCCGACCTGCTGCCAGACATTGAGCAAGACGATCGAGACCAGCGCTGAGCGCGGCGACGACAGAAAGGGCTGCGGGCCGATACCGATGAGGCCGAGCATCTGGTTGAGCGGTCCTTCGCTCGGCGAATAGAGCTTCGACCAGGCCAGCGCCACCGCGATCATCGGCACCATGTAGGTGGAGAAGAGCACAGTCCGCAGCGCCGTGCCGCCGGCGACATCATGCTGGTAGACCATCAGGCCGAACGCGACCGATAGCGGCAGGATGAGGATGACGGAGAGCGCGGTGTAGATGGCGGTGTTGGTGAGCGCGCCCTTGAAGTCACGCCCGACCGAGGAGGCCCCAAAGATCTCGCGGAAATTGTCGAGGCCGACGAAGCTGGCGCTGGAAAACGGCGTCTGCGTCGACCAGTCCTGGAAGGACAGCCAGACGGTGAGCATCATCGGCAACAGGATGAAGATGCCGATCAGCGTCACGGCGGGCGTAAGCATGATGCCCGCCGAGGCACGGTACCTCTGGATCATTATTTGGCGGCGCGCTCCAGGATCGAGGTGGCGTCGGCCTGCGCCGTCGCCTGCGCATCCTTGGCCGAGACCTGGCCATACTGCAACGCCTCGAGCGTCTGCTGCAGGGATTCCGAGAATTCCTGTCCGCCCGGCACGACCGGAAACGGCTTGGCATCGGCGAGCACGCTGACATAGCCGGAGAGGAATTCCGAGCCGAGCTTGTCCTTGTGTGCTTCGATATCGGACAGGCGCGAGGGCAGGATGCCCATCGACATCAGGATATCCGACATGGCCGAGGCGCCGTTTTTGCCGGACTTCGGATTGTTGAGCCAGGCCAGGAATTCCCACGCCGCCTTTTGCTCGGCAGCACCCGCATTGGCGTTGACCACGGTCATCCACGAATAGGAGATCGAATGCGGCTTGTCGCCGCTCGGGCCGACCGGGATCGGCGCGGTAGCGATGTCGGCGAACTTGTCGCCCATGCCGGTCTTCAGCGCGCTTTCCCACCAATTGGCCATGATGATCATGCCGGTCTTGCCGGAGACGAAATTGTCGAGGAACGGACCGGTGGTGTTGGCATCCGCCGTCGCCATCGCCGGCACGCTGGCGCCCGACTTGATCAAGTCCTCATAGAGCTGGAAGGTCTGCGCGGCTTGCTGGCTATCCAACACCGGCTTGCCGTCCTTGACCAGCTCGCCGCCGTTAGAAACGAGCAGCGAAGCGAAGGGATGGACGACGCCGGCCGCCCAGCTGTTGATCATGCCGAAACCCTGCTGGCCGGCCTCCTTGTTGGTCAGTTTCTTCGCCGCATCCTTGAACTCGTCCCAGGTTTTCGGTGGCGCCGCGATGCCGGCCTGCTTGAACAGCGCCTTGTTGTAGTTCAGCGCATAGACGTCGATCTCGTTGGGAATGCCGTAGAGCTTGCCGCCGACTGAGGCAGCGCTGGTGATACCCGCCGGCCAAGAGGCCTTGACCTCGCTGGCCACCGCATCGGGAGCGGGCGCGACCAGCTTGTCGCGGGCGAGTTCCGGCAGCCACAGATCATAGATGCCGCCGATCGTCGGGCCATCTGCGTTGCCGCCTTGCGAGCGCAACGTGGTCAGGAGATCGCCAAAAGGAACGGCACGCACCGTGACGCTGACGTCCGGATTGGCCTTGGCATAATCCTTGGCAGCCGCTTCCAGCAGCGCGACCGTCTCCGGCGACCAGTGCGTCAAATAGGAGATGTTGACCGATTGCGCCCATGCCGTGGCGGGCAGGATGGCCAGGCCCGCGGCCAGCGCCAGTTTCGAAGTCCAGGCAAACGACATTCCTCATCCTCCCTATCGATCACGATGACGTTATGACAACTTCAGGCGATGGCGCAAGAGCCTGTCGGCGAAAAAGCTGGTATCGAGCGGTTTCAGATTTCTTCGCTCTGCCGAATAAGAAGATTTTATCGTTATAAAACAGTATATTGATTGCTTGACGCCACTAGTTTTTCCGTGACGGGGCCATGCCCTAGGCGTGCCAGACCTCTTGCGAATGCTGCTATGTCGTTATAATGACTTGCCCGAGCCAATGACTCTCTCGCGGCGTCGAAGCGCTGCGGGGCGCCAAGGACAGAGAAAATGGGAGACTGGCAATGAGCATGCTTTCACTTCATCGACGTACCGCCCTTGGCCTTATCGGCGGCCTTGCCGCCGCCTGCGCCGGCGTCTTCACTGCCTTGCCGGCGAGGGCCGACAGCACGGTGACACTGTGGAGCTGGCGCACCGAGGACGAGGCCGCGATGCGCCGCATCTTCGATGCCTTCGAGGCGAAGAACCCTGGCATCAAGGTCGACATCCAGTTTACGCCGGACGCCGATTACCAGAACCGTCTGAGCACCGCCCTGCGCGGCGGCCGGGGCCCCGACATCGCCCAGCTCAAGGCCTATGGTGAATTGCAGCCCTTCGTCGACGCCGGCTATCTCGACGCGCTCGACGACAGCGTGCCCGAATTGAAGAACATGGCGGACGCCGCGCTGGGCGGCGCGCGCGGCCGCGCCGACGGCAAGCTCTATGGCGTGCCCTATTCGGTGCCGATGATGGGCGTCTTCTACAACCAGGATATTTTCGCCGCCCAGGGCATCGAGATCCCCAAGACCTACAAGGATTTCGTCGCCGCTTGCGAGAAGTTGAAGGCGGCCGGCATCACGCCGGTCGCCTTCGGCGGCGCCAACGGTTCGGCCTGGGAGCTGGAGATCGGCGTCGGCGTCATCGGCCCGACCGTCTACGGTCCGGGCTTCTACGACGAGATGATGACCGGCAAGGCAACCTTCGAGGATCCGCGCTATGTCGCGGCGCTCAAGCGCTTCGCCGAGCTGAAACCTTATTTCCCCGATGGCTTCGCCGGCATCGATTACACCACCGCCACCCAACAGTTCATTGGCGGCAAGGCGGCGATGTTCCTCGGCGGCTCGTTCGAGAACGGCAGCTTCAAGGCGCAGAACCCGAAGCTGAAATTCTCGATCTTCCCGTTCCCGGCCGACGATGCCGGAGCAAAGCTCTACACTTCCGCCTTCTCCGACGGCTCCTACGGTCTCGTCTCCGAAAGCGCCAACAAGGAGGCAGCGACCAAGGTGCTGGGCTTCATGGCTTCGGCCGAATTCGCGCAGATGTTCGCCGACGAGCTCGGCTGGCCGCCGGCCCGCACCGATGTCACCGTGAAGGACCCGGTGCTGGCTGAGATGATGGCGATATCGAAGAATTCGACGCCCTATCTGACGCTGGTCGGCTTCCGCTGGCAGTCGCCGACGGCGTCTTCGGTGCTGCAGTCGGAGATCATCGACATGGTCGAAGGCAACATCGCGCCGGAGAAACTGGCGGCCGACATGCAGGCCGCCGTCGCCACCTGGTTCAAGCCGAAGCAGTAGGGAGCCGGTCGGCCGCATCGCGGCCGGCCTCTCGTCCGGACACAAACAGCGCATGACCACCTTTCGCCGCACAAGCAGCCTGAAGCGCACGCAGCAGCGCATGGCCGTGCTGTTCATCCTGCCGGCGCTGGCGGTTTATGCCCTGTTCGTCCTCTATCCGCTGGCGATGTCGCTGTGGGGCAGCGTCTTCACCTGGAAGGGGCTGCGCATGGTCGAGTTCGCCGGCCTTTCGAATTTCTCGCGGCTGTTTGTTTTCCCGAGTGGCGCGCGGCTCTATGGCGCGCTCTGGCACAACACCGCCTGGTTCTTCGGCATCATGGTCTTCCAGAACGGCATCGGGCTTTTGTTTGCTTGGCTGCTGTTCCTGCGCGACAAAGGTGCCGCCTTCTTCCAGTCGGTCTTCTTCTTCCCGGCGGTGCTGAGCCCGGTCATTGTCGGTGCCCTGTGGCGGCTGCTTTTGGCGCCGGGAGGCGTCGTCGAGTGGGCCCTGAACGGGCTTGGCCTGCACCAGGGCAGCCTCACCGTGCTCGGCAACAGCCACACCGCGCTTGGCATGCTGATCGCCGTCGATGCCTGGAACTGGATGGGCCTGCCGGTGCTGATCTACACGGCCGGTCTGCGGCAGAATTCCGGCCAGATCTTCGAGGCGGCGAAACTCGACGGCGCCGGCAATGCGCGTATGCTGTTCTCGATCGCGCTGCCGCTGCTGATGCCGGCGCTGGGCACGCTGACGATCTTGTCCTTCATCAATACCTTCAACCAATTCGACATCGTCTATGTCATGCAGGGCGTGCAGGGCAATCCGAGCTATTCGACCGACACGCTGGTGACCTATTTCTACCGGCTGGCCTTCGGCGCGGAGGGGGCTGTCGGCATCACCGATATCGGCCTCGCTTTGGCACTTGGCACCATGCTGTTCCTGATCCTCAGCGTCGGCACGCTGATGATGCTGCGGTTCTTCGACCGCCACACGGTGCAGCTATGAGCGCGCTGGCGATTTCAGACAGGGCGGCGATCTCTCGGCAGCTGGCGCGGCTGCCCGCCTGGACGGTGTTGGCCGTGTGGACGGCGGCTGTGCTGTTGCCGCTCTACATCCTCGTCGTCTCCTGCTTCAAGACCACAGCCGAGATCTACGCCAACCGGCTTGGCCTGCCGCAAAGCTGGGCTCTCGACAATTTCGTCAACGCCTGGACGCGCGCCGATCTCGGCCACAATTTCATCAACAGCCTGATCGTCACCGGCGGCGCGGTGGTGCTCACCATCGTCGTCTCGGCCATGGCCGCCTATCCGCTCAGCCGCTATCGGCTTGGCTGGAATGCTGTCATGCTCGGCCTGTTCCTGTCCGGCATCATGCTGCCGATCCGGCTGGCCTCGGTCGAACTGTTCACGCTGATGCGCAATCTCGGCCTCCTGGATTCGCTGACCGGATTGATCCTCGTCTATTCGGCGATCCGCATTCCCTTCGCCGTCTTCATTTTCGCCAATTTCATGCGCGTACTGCCCTCCGAGCTCGACGAGGCGGCGCGCATGGATGGCGCCGGCGAAGTCCGCATCCTGTTCCAGATCATCCTGCCGATGGTGAGGCCGGCGGTGTCAATCGTCGCCATCTTCACTGCGATCGCGGTGTGGAACGATTTCTTCTTCCCGCTGATCTTCATCTTCGACGATCGCTACAAGACGGTGCCGCTGGCGATCAGCGTCTTCGTCGGCCAGTTCCGCACCGACTGGGGCCTGGTGTTCGCGTCGCTGGCGATCTCCATGGCGCCTATCCTGATCATGTATTGTTTGCTGGCGCGCCAGATTCGCGAGGGCGTCGGCGCCGGGGGAGGCATGAAATGATCGAGGACAGGATCTACGCCGCGCACTCCATCCTGGTGGTCGGCGCGCATGCCTTCGATGCCGAGGTGATCGCCGGGCCGCTGGCTGCGGCCGCCGTGAAGCGTGGTGTCGCGGTAACCTTTCTGCACCTGACCATGGGCGAACAGGGCCATCCCTGTTTGATCCCCGAGCATTATTGCGTGCAGAAGCAAGAAGAAGCGGGCAGGGCGGCCGCGCGCCTTGGGGTCACGCTGCGCAGTCTTGGGCTGCGCGATGCCTTCCTGCCTTCCAACGACGAGACGGCGCTGAAGGTGTGCGAGGTCATTCGCGAGCTGAAACCTGAGATCGTCATCACCCATTGGCACGGCAGCTGGCACAAGGACCATCGTGCCGCAGCGCATCTCACGCAGACCGGCATCTTCTTCGCCGCCCTGCCGACCATTGCCAGCGACCATGCGGCGCACACGCCGCAATTGCTGCTGTTCGGTGAGAACTGGGAGGACGATGACGGTTTTCGCCCGGAGCATCTTGTCGATGTCAGTGACGGCTTCGAGGCCTGGACCGGGGCGGTCAAGGAATATGAGCTGGCGCGAGGCTTGAGCAGCTTTCCCTATGTCGACTATTACAGCGCGCTCTACCGCCTGCGCGGCTGCCTGCGCGGCACGCGCCATGCCCAGGCTTTCGCGGCGGCATCGCATTCCTGGAATGCCGGCAGCGGCCTGTTCTCGCCACCGTTCGGCAAAGGGTCGGGCCGATGACGCGGGTTCTGGCCATCGATCTCGGCGGCACCAATCTGCGCGCCGCCATCTCGACCGGCGACATCAGCGCGTTGAAGGTGCTGAGCCGTGAGCTGGCGCCGGCAAGCCTCGATGCCCTTGTCGCCCGCATCAACGCACTGTGCGCGGAAGCCGGCTCGGTCGAGGCGCTTGGCATTGCGGTGCCGGGGCTGGTCGAGGGCTCGGCCTGCCGCTGGATTCCGAACCTGCCATTCCTCGACGGCGTCGACCTCCAGGCGCTGTTTCCGGGCCTGCGCATCGCGCTTGGCAATGACGCGCAGATCGCGCTGCTGGCCGAAGCCGTCGAAGGCAGCGCGAAAGGCATGTCGGACGCGATCCTGCTGGCGATCGGCACCGGCATCGGCTCGGCGGTGCTGGCCAATGGCCGTATCGCTGCCGGCGCGCATGGCGGCGCCTGTTCGTTCGGCTGGGCGTGCGCCGACATCAGGGACCATGGCGCGGAGCGCAGCGGCTGGCTGGAGCGTGCCGCTTCCGGCAGGGCGCTCGATGCGCTTGCCGGCCAGATCGGGCTCGCCGACAGCCGCCAGCTGATCGCCGCTGCCCGCGCCGGCGAGCTCGCCGCGCAGACCTTGCTTGAAGTGCCGGCACGCCAGATCGGCACGGCGCTTGCCGGCGCGGTGGCGCTGCTCGACCCGCAGGCGGTGCTGATTTCAGGCGGGCTGGCCGAGGCGCTGGACGTGATGCGCCCGCCGCTGCTCGCGGCACTGCGCCGTCAGTTGCCCTCGCATTTGCGCGGCATCGAGATCCAGCCCGGCCATTTCGGCCCGGATGCGGGACTTGTCGGCGCGGCGCTGGCCGGCCGTGTGGGGGAAGGGTGGAGGCAGGTGCGATGAGCGAAGCGAGCTTTCAGCAGCCGGACCGCAGAAGGCCGGAGCCGCTCTGGTATCAGGTCGAGGAGGCGATCCGCGCCATCGTCAAGAGCGGCGAATGGGCAACGGGCGACCAGATCCCGGCCGAAGACAGACTGTGCGCCTTGTTCGGCGTGAGCCGCATCACTTTGCGCCATGCCTTGCGCAATCTCGAGGAGGCCGGGCTGCTGCGCCGCGAACATGGCCGCGGCACCTTCGTGCGCTCGACCACGCTGGTCGCCGGCACCCGCGAGCTGACCAGCTTCACCCAAGAGATGGGCAATATGGGCGTGGTCGCCGGCTCGCGCCTTCTCGATTGCAGCCTCACCACCGCCAATGCCGCCGCCGCCGGCGCGCTGGAGATCGAGGAGGGTGATCCGGTGGTGCGCATCCGGCGGCTGAGACTGGGCAACAATGAGCCGATCGGTATCCAGACGGCGCAGCTGTCGGCCGTGCGCGTGCCGGGCTTCCTCGACGCCGGCCTGCTGCAGGGCTCGCTCTACGAGGCGCTGGAGCGCCATTACGGCATCGTACCGGTGGCCGCGCGCGAGAATTACCGCGTCGGTGCCGTCGGCGCGGCGGATGCCGAACTGCTCGATCTCCCGGCCGGCAGCCCCGCTTTCGTCGTCGAGCGCATCACCACCGACGAGCGCGGCCCGTTCGAATTCACCGTCTCGATCATGCGGGGCGACCGCTATGAAATCCGTTCGACGCTGCGCGCCGGCCGCGTCCCGTCAACCCCCAGAAGCTGATCCTTTCCAAGCCTAGATATCAACAGGAGTACCCAAGTGTCCGATCTCTACATCCACCGTCTCACCGCCCTTATCGATCAGGCGGCAGAAGCCAATGAAGAGGCCTTCGGCCAGGCCGCCAGCCGCTTTGCCGACTCGCTTGAAGGCGGCGGGCTGGTCCATCTCTACGGTTCGGGCCATTCGGTGCTGCCGGTTCAGGAAGTGTTCCCGCGCTACGGCAGCTATGTCGGCTTCAACCCGCTGACCGACCCGCGTGTCATGTGGCACAACGTGCTCGGCGCCGGCGGCGTGCGCGAGCTCTTGTGGCTGGAGCGGACGGAGAAATACGCCGAGAAATTCCTCGACCACCAGCCGCTCAACAAGGGCGACTCGATCATCATCTTCGGCCATAGCGGCCGCAACTCCTCCGGCATCGACACCGCGCTCTATGCCAAGAAGCGCGGCATTTTCGTCGTCGCGGTGACCAGCAAGAACAATTTGGACAAGCCGGCGACGCACTCCTCCGGCAAGCGGTTGGCGGATGCGGCGGACCTCGTCATCGACACGTGCTCGCCGATCGAGGACGCCATCGTGCCGGTCGAAGGCTGGAGCCGTCCGGTTTCCGGCTCGTCGACGGTGCTCGCCATGATCCTGGCGCACGAACTGATCGCGCGCACCGCCGAGCAGCTCGCCAAGCGCGGCATCGAACTGCCGGTCTTCGCCTCGCCGACGATTGCGGGCGTGACGCTGCACGACACCGACGTCATCTACGGCGTCTACCGCGAACGCATGCTGGAAGCGCAGAAGAAGCACCTGCCGACCTTCCAGGCGACAATGCGCGGGGAGTGATATTCCGAGATTGGGGAGGCGATGCCTCCCCGACGCGCACCGCGATCTGGAATAGGGGCGCAGGGCTGGGCGGCGCTGGCCTTGTATCGAAGCCGTAACCGGCGGATCAGCCGGTTGCGCTGGCGTAGATGTCGAGAACTTCTGTCACGCTGGCGATCAGCAACTCCCCGGCCTTTGGCGCCGCGGACCCGTTCGCCACCGCGCCGTCGAGATGGCCGAGATACTGGCTGATGAGGGGCAGGGGGATGTCGCGGTCGCCGAGCGCGTGCATCAGCGCTTCCGTCGCGTGCTGTGCCGCCGGCGCCGGCCAATAGTAGCGGATGCGGTCGCTGTAGGAGAAGTGGCGTTCGATCCGCTGCTCTGGCTCGGAGCCGTGGTAGTAATTCTTCCAATTGCCCGGCGCTGCCAGCATCACGCGCTCCATCGCCGCCGGCAGGCTTTCGCGCGCCGGGTCGGGAGCCAGAATGTCGGCGATATGGCTCAGGCCATAAAATGCTTCGCGCAGCGCGAAGGTCAGCCATGGCCCGACCTTGAGAATGGCGAAGCCGTCATCGACCAGCGCGGTCAGAGCCGAGACCGGCTGGTAATCGGTCGAATGCGCCTCGAAGACGAATTGCGGCAGATCCCGCAACGTGCCGGCCAATGCTCGGGCGCGTTCCGGTTTATAGGTGATCACCTCGGCATTGCCGAATTCGACGCCCGGCTGCACGACGACGCCGAGCGCGCGCGAAAAGGCCTGGTCGAGGCCTCGCCGGCTGAAGGCATCGCGATGGAGACGCACCGTCTCTCGTGCCGCTTCGGGCGTCGTCACCGCCAGATGGTCCATCGCTTCCAGAGCGCCGCCCTGCACCGGCACTTCGGTGCCGATGACATAGACAGGCTTTGTGCCGCCCGTTCGTTCGGTGGCGGCCTCCGCCACCTCGGCCAGTTCGGCGGCGCGCGCGGCGATCGTCGCATCGGACGGTGCGGCACCTTCGCCGGCGCAGCCCATGCTGGCATCGAGATGGATCTTGGTGAAACCGGCCTCGGCATAGGCGTCGACCATGCGCGAAGCCTTGGCCATGGCCTCGCGCGCTGGCAGATGCTTCCACGGATTGGGGCCGAGATGATCGCCGCCGAGCACTAGCCTGTCGAGGGAAAATCCGATCTTGCCAGCGATCGTCTCGACGAAGCGTCGGAAATCCGCTGGTGTCATGCCGGTATAACCGCCTTCGTGGTTCACCTGGTTGCAGGTGGCCTCGATCAGCACGTCGGCGTCGCGCGCCTTGCCATGGCGCAGCGCCGCCTCGATGACCAGCGGATGGGCCGAGCAGATCGAGGCGATGCCGCTGCGTTCGCCGGCCGCACGGCGCGTCGCGATTATCGCCAGCCTGTCCGTCGCCTGGCTCATGCCGGCGTTCCGGTTCGGGCGGTCGCGAGGAAGGCCTCGACGGCGGCAAGCGAGGCGATGCCCTCCATCGGGCCCTTCCTGGTCACCGCCAGCGCGCCGCAGCCATTGGCGATGCGCAGTGCTTTTTCAGGTACTTCTCCACGCAGCCAGAATGAGACGAAGGCCGCCGCAAAGCAGTCGCCGGCGCCGGTCGGATCGATTTCGTCGACGACGAAGCCAG
The DNA here is from genome assembly GCF_052115225.1 of Mesorhizobium sp. 2RAF45. Classification (NCBI taxonomy): domain Bacteria; kingdom Pseudomonadati; phylum Pseudomonadota; class Alphaproteobacteria; order Hyphomicrobiales; family Phyllobacteriaceae; genus Mesorhizobium; species Mesorhizobium sp. 2RAF45. The sequence continues at coordinate 127,305 of NZ_JBFRGG010000010.1, forward strand.
GTGACGCGGTGCGTCCGGTCTTGTCGTAGTGAACGGCACCTTGGGCGCCTTTCTTGATGACCACGGCGGAGATGCCGCGGTCCAGCATTTCGCGCACCGCGCTCTCCTCGTCGGTCGCCCCGGCGAAGATGAACAGTTCCGGTCCGCTCGGCAGGAAAACGTCGGTCTTCGACAGCACGAAGTGCAGTGCATCGCGCAGGCCCGGCAGATCAAGCATCTCCTTGCGGATGTTGGGGTCGAAGGACACCGTGCCGCCGCGCGCCTTGACAGTCTCGATCCCGATACGCGCCACCTCGATCACCTCTGGCGAGAACAGCGAGGTGCCCATGACGTGAAAATGGTCGGCCCCGGCGAGCAGCGCGCGTGCCTCGACACCGATCTCGATCAGGCCGGCCGCACTTTGCTTGATGTTGTAGACGAAGTGCCGGCTGCCATCGGTTTCATAGGTCACGAAAGCTGTGCCCGTGGCGGCGCCCCGGTGAACCTTGATGGCCGAGATGTCGGCCCCGTCGGCGCGCAGGCGCTCGATGTTCAAATGGCCGAAATCATCGTCGCCGACGGCCGCGATCAGGCCAGCCGGCTGGCCGAGCCGTGCCGCCTGGTCGATGAAGATCGCCGGCGCGCCCGATGGAAACGGGCCGATCAGCGGGCCGGGGGCAAGGAAACTCTGGCCGATCCGCTCGGCCATGATCTCGACCAGGATCTCGCCGGCACAAACCAGTTTCTTCATGTCCTCACCATTGCCGGATGGTTGGCGGCCGGTTGCCGAGCGCCTTTCGTCATGTCCGTGCGGGTTCAAAACCTAAGTCGCAGCTTTTGGAGCGTCAATAAATAATTTGACGCGCGCAACTCTTTTGCGTTGTACTGGAAACGCAAAAATTTGACTGAACAAATTCGGTCAAGCAATGCTGCCTCGCGGCAACGGCCGCAAGACTGATTCTGGCCCGACCGGGAAGGTTGACGGGCGCGAGCAAAGGGGCTGGACATATCGATGGCGGAGAAGACCCACCGCACGATGGATGATTTCGCCAGGGCGTCAGGCGTGTCGCGACCGACCCTGTCGAAGTATTTCGATGATCCGGCCAGTGTTAAGCCGGCGACGCGGGCGCGCATCGAAGCGGCGCTGCGATCCTCGGACTATCAGCCGAACGTTTTCGCGCGTAATCTCAACCGCAAGCGCACCCGCAATGTCGGCATTGTCGTGCCGGCGCTCACCGATCCGTTCTATGCCGAAATGGTCAGCCGCATCGAACTGCGCTGCCGCGACGAAGGTTTCTGGCCGATCGTCATCTCCTCGCACGGCTCGCCGAAACTGGAGGCGGAATCCGTCAGGACGCTGATGTCGCTGAAGGTCGCGGGCGCCATCGTCGCTCCGCTGGGGTTGGTCTCCGAACCCGGCGTCTTCGAGCGGATGAGCGAGGACATTCCGATTGTCTATTTCGACACCTATATCGAAGGCGACACGCCTTTCGTCGGCAACGACAACCACCAGAGCACGTCGACCATCGTCGACTATCTCTGCCGGTCCGGCGAACCGCCGGCCTATGTCGACATTCCGCACGTCAATCACAATTCCGGCGAACGCCTGCAGAGCTATATCGACACGATGCGGGCCGCCGGCATGGAACCCGTCGTGCTCAAGGCGGCAGGCGACTACAGCTGGGATTTCGAGCGCATCGGCCATGAATGGATGGACAGGACACTCGAGAACGGCGGCCTGCCGGCGCGCACGCTGCTGTGCGCCAATGACCGCCTCGCTTTCGGCGTCATGGCGGCGGCCTTTTCGCGCGGACTGAAGATCGGCCGCCGGGCCGATTGCGATTTCCGTGTCGCCGCCCATGACGATCATCCGCTGAGCCGCTACACCTGTCCGGCGCTGACCACCATGGCGCAGGATTTCGCTGCCATGGCCGGCCGCAGCGTCGAGATCCTGCTGGCCTTGCTGGATGAGGCCGATCCACCCGGCCAGGGTCTGGCGCGCAACGTGAAGCTCGGTGCGACGCTCGTGATGCGTCAGTCGGCCTGAACACGCGTCTGCAATTGCAGCCAGGCCGCCGCCTCGCTCGCCGCTTGCCGCGCGGCCAGTATATGACGGCCCATCGAGACGAAGCCGTGGATCTGACCCAGCCAGGGCCGCAGCACCAGAGGCACGCCTTCGATCCGCAGGCGCTCGGCATAGGCCGTGCCTTCGTCGGCAAGAATGTCATGGCCGGCGATCACGACGAATGCAGGTGCCGCGCCGGCAAGGCTCGATGCCAGCAGCGGCGAGACGCGCCAGTCCGTGATGTCGTCCGGCGTTCGCACATAGTGGTCGCGGAACCAGGCCATGGTGGCGGCGGTGAGCCCGAAGCCGTCGCCGAAGCGCCGGTAGCTGTCCGCCGTCTGGCGGGCATCGGTGTTGGGATAGATCAGGACCTGCGCGGCAAGCCGGGGTATCAGCCCGTCACGGGCGAGCAATGCCAGAACGGCGGCAAGGTTGCCGCCTGCGCTGTCGCCGGCAACGCTGATGCGAGCGGGGTCGATGCCCAGTTCGCCGGTATTCTGCGCCATGAAGCGGAGCGCTGCCGCGCAGTCCTCGAGCCCGGCGGGAAATTTATGCTCCGGCGCCAGCCGGTAATCGGGGCAGACCACGACGGCGTTGCCCAGATTGGCGAGCCATCGGCAGATCTCGTCATGCGACGAGAGATTGCCTATGACCCAGCCGCCGCCATGCAGATAGAGCACGGCGCGCGCCCCGGTGCGCGGCGCGCCGATGCCGCGATGGATGCGGATCGTGACCGGGCCGTTCGGCCCATCGATCACTTGTTGCAAGGTCGCCGCCACCGGCTCGTGGTCGCCCTGCTGTGTCGGGAACGAAGCGTTGTAGGCAGCTCGAGCCGCCGCCACGCTGCCGTTTTCGAAAGGCTCGCCGCCGGCCGCACGGCCGATTTCAAGGGCGCGCAAAGCATCAGGGTCGAGCGTCATTGCCATCTCCATCGAAAGCAATTCCAGGAAAAGTGTACAGCGGTTTTCCCGGGAAAAGCGCGTAGCGCGCTTTCCCGTGGGAATTGCGTGAAACAAGAGATAGGGCGGTTCGCCGTTTCCGCGAAACGGCGAACCGTTCTAGGCAAGGAGGGTGCTTGCCTCGTCCTCGGTCAACAGCGCCGGCTGGACCACGTCACCGGTGATGGCGACCGAGCCTTTCGTTTCGCCGGAATGCAGGATCGCCTCCATGATTTCCAGCACATGCAGCGCCAGATTGCCGGACGCACGGGGTGCGGCGCCTGTCTTCAGCGAGCGCACCAGATCGGCGACGCCGAGCATGCGGTAATTGGCGCGGTCAGGCGCCGCATACGGCCAGTTGCGGGCGCCGTAGAGCTCGCCTTCGCTGGCGAAATCCTTCCACTCCGCGCCGCGCTCGGACAGCGAGACAGTGCCGCCGAACGTGTCGGGATCGGGCAGGCGCAGCGAGCCTTCCGTGCCGTGCAGCTCAATCGGATGATTGGAATGCCTGAAGACGTCCCATGAGGCGCCGAAGGTAACGGTGGCGCCCGAGCGGAATTCGAGCAGGGACAGCACGTTGGTCGGCGTCCCGACCTTGAATGTCGTGTTCTTGAACGGCCCTTCGGCAGTGATCAGGCGTTCCTCCTGGCCGCGTGTCGCCATAGCCATGACGCGCGCGACCGGGCCAAGCAGATTGACCAGCATGGTCAAGTAATAGGGGCCCATGTCGAACACCGGGCCGCCGCCCGGCTGATAGTAGAATTGCGGGTTGGGGTGCCAGTGCTCCATGCCGCGCCCCATCATGAAGGCCGTGCCGGTGACCGGGCGGCCAATGGCGCCCTCATCCATCAGGCGGCGCGCGCGGCGCCCGGCGGCGCCGAGGAAGGTGTCGGGCGCCGAGCCGAGCAGCAGGCCGCGCTTGGCGGCCTCCGCTACCAGCCTGTGCCCGTCGCTGGCCGACGTCGCAAGCGGCTTTTCAGTGAAGACGTGTTTTCCCGCTGAAAGGGCTGAAAACGAAATGTCGAAATGCGCGGCGGGAATGGTCAGGTTCAGGACCAGATCGATCTCGGGGTCGGCCAGTAGCGCGTCGACGCCGAGCGCCTGGATGCCATATTCCTTGGCTCGCACCGCCGCCATGTCGGCGGAGATGTCGGCGCAGGCGCGTAATTCGATTCCACCGAAGAGGGCGGCATTGCGCAGGTAGGTCATCGAAATGTTGCCACACCCGATGACGCCGATTGCGAGCTTTTCCTTTGATTTTGCCTGCATTTCTGATCGGTCCTCCCAATAGGGTCATGCTCTGCTTGATCCGCTGCGCCGGCAACGGATCGTGGTGGAAGAGCCCTATACAACATTTTAAATCTTGACGCGCGTAAAATTTTTATAGACCATGCGGAAATGGCGGCGCAATATCGGGAGGCCGCCAGCCCTGGGAGGAGAAAATGACAGACATCGAGAAACGGCCGACCGCCGATGCGAATCCCGTGGGTCATGCGCGCATTGGATATTTCCGTCGCGGCCAGGGACCGCGACAGGGTCAGGCATAGATCACCTTGGCCCCGGTCCTATCGAGTTGGCTGCGTATCGGGCCGGACAGGCCATCGTCGGTGATCACAACATCGACGCTCGACAGCGAAAATGCCTTGGAGGTCCCGCTGACGCCCCATTTGCTCGAATCCGCAAGAAGGACAACGCGGCGGGCCATGCGCACGAGGTTTCGTTTCGTTCGCGCCATGTCTTCGTTCACGTCGACCACATCCAGTGACGAGTCAATCGCATGCGCTCCAACAAAGACCTGATGCGCTACCAAGCCGCCGAGAGCCGTGTCGGCATCGGTGATCAGCGTGCTCACCGTGTCCGGATAGACCCGGCCGCCGATCATGTGAACGTCGAGCCCGGGCCGATGCATCAGATGCTGAACGATATTCATCGCCGTGGCCGCGACCACGACATTGCTGAGCGGCGGTAACAGCATGGCAACCTGCATCAAAGTCGAGCCGCCGTCGAAGATGACTGATTGGTTGTCCTCGAACAGTTCCACCGCTGCCCGGGCGATGCGCTTCTTTGCGTCGAGGTTCGTTTGCATCCGCCGGGCGAAAGCGGCCGTGGTCGAATCCGTGGTCCGGGTCACCGCCCCTCCACGCGTCTTGGTCAGCAGTCCCTTGCGGTCCAGTATCTCGAGATCGGAGCGCACCGTGACTTCCGACACGCCAAAATTGTCTGACAGATCCTTGATGCGAACCTGTCCGCTTCGTTGCACTTCACCCAGGATCGATTGGCGTCTCTGCTCTGACAACATTGCCCTGTCCTTGCCTCCATGCGCCAGGCGATCGCCCTGGCCTCGGTTCACTCTACCAAAAATATGCGAATTCGAAAGGTTTCGAAAGATTGCATTTAACCTTTCTTTCGAAAACACTATGTCCAGGATTTTGAAATCAATCGATTGGAGAGTTTTGGACTCATGAGCCTCGGAACCAAGGTGCGCCTGGCGCGCCTCTTCTCACATCCATCGGGGAATCTTTTTGGCGGCGCGGTCGACCACTTTGTCGGCTATGGCGACGTGCGCAGAGGAGGTCTTGCCGACCTGCCGGGCGCGCTTGCACGCGTCATGGCGGGCAAACCCGACTATGTCAGCATCCAGCCTGGCACCGCGCGCCATCTGTGGCCGCAATATGCGGGCAAGGCTTCCCTGGTGATCCAGGCCGGCTGCTTCACCCCGGACGATCGCATCAGCGAACTGATTGCAACGCCCGAGGATGCGGTGCGCGCTGGCGCCGATGCGTTGGCGGTGGCCATTCCGGTGCGCGGCGCGACCGAGGGCAAATACATTCGCTGGCTGACCGATTCGGTGAATGCCGCGGCCCGCTACGGCATGCCGGTGGTGGCGCATATCTACCCTCGCGATTTTACCGACGGAGCTAAGATCGTCTTCACCCCCGACGAGATCGCCTATGCGGCGCGCATAGGCTACGAGTCCGGTGTCGATGTGATCAAGATCGGTTACACGGGCGATTTCGAGTCGTTCCGAGAGACCGTTCGGACCTGCCCGGTGCCGGTTGTGATCGCCGGTGGTCCGAAGACCGATACGCTGCTTGGCGCCCTTCAGCAGACGGCGGACGCCATCCGTGCCGGCGCGCGCGGTGCCGTGGTCGGCCGTAATCTCTGGGGGCATGGCGATCCTCAGAAGGCAGCGCTTGCCTTTCGGGGCGTCATCCACGACGGCCTTTCGGCGCAAGACGCCTTGGCGAAAGCGGGGGCCTGAGCGATGCCCGCCGTCCCCTCGATCCTCGGCTTCGGCGCTATTGCGATCGACGACATCGTCTATGTCGATCAGCCGTTGTCGGCAGGCAAGGGGAGGGTTCGGCAAAGTGCCCGGGCTTTCGGGGGAAATGTCGCGACGGCCCTTGCCGCCGTCGCGCGGCTCGGCGGAAGCGCCGGGTTCGTCGGATGGCTGGGCGATGCCGCGGACGACCCGGTACTGTGCGATCTCATCGAGAGCGGTGTTGAAACCGCATTCGCGCCGCGCCACGCCGACGCGCGCCCGGTGCGCTCACGCATCACGGTCGGCTCGGACGGGGAGCGGTTCATCGCATATGACGACGACGCGATGCTGGGCACCACGCCGGATTTCTCAGACGAGGTCCTCAGCCGAGCGGCCGTCCTGATCGTCGACAGTTACGCGATCCGGTCGGTGGATGTCGTGGCTCGGGCTCGCGATCACGGCCTTGCGATCCTCGGCGATATCGAATGGAGCGGTGGCCCAGCCACGGAGAGGCTGATCGGGCTCTGCGACCACCTCATTCTTCCTCTTGGCTTTGCGCGGGCTGCTACGGGCTGCCAATTGCCCGCCGAGATGCTCGAAGCATTGTGGTCGCCGTCGCGATCCGCCGTGGTTCTGACCGATGGCGGCAGGGGCGTATATTATCGCGGGCGTGAAGAGACACCGCTCTGGCAACTTCCGCCGCACCGGGTTGCCGTTGTCGACTCGACCGGCGCCGGTGACTGCTTTCACGGCGCCTACGCCCATGCATTGACGCGCGGCGCCGACACCGCAGGCCGAGTGGCATTCGCTGCCGCGGCGGCAGCCCTTTCGATAACGGGGCGTGGCGGGCGCGAGGCGCTTCCGACCGAAGACCAGGTAACGGAACTGCTGGCATCGGCGAACGCGCCGTCGGCGGTCGAACTGAAATATGCGCAGCTCGATACAGGAACATAGACTGCAACCATCCGAGGAAGCATCTCACAGGCGAAAGGGCCAAGAAGAATAATAAAAACCAGCGGCTTAGACTTGTGGAGGGAGGAATATGGCAGAAGTCGTTCTTGAGAATATATGCAAGACATACGGGAACAATTTTCGCGCAATCGACCAATTGAACCTGTCGGTCGAGGACGGCGAGTTTTTGATTCTCGTCGGGCCGTCGGGCTGTGGAAAATCCACCGCGTTGCGGATGATCGCGGGATTGGAGGACATCACCAGCGGTAGTCTTCGGATCGGCGGTACCGACGTCGTCGACATGCCGCCCAAGGACCGCGACATCGCGATGGTCTTCCAGAGCTACGCGCTTTACCCGCATATGACTGTGTTCGAAAACATCGCCTTTTCGATGCGGCTGGCAGGCAAGCCAAAGGCCGAACGCAAGAAGCGCGTCGACGAGATCGCCAAGACCCTTCAGCTGACGTCTTTGCTGGACAGCAAACCCGCCAACCTTTCCGGCGGACAGCGTCAAAGGGTTGCCATGGGCCGCGCCATGGTGCGCGAGCCGGCCGCCTTTCTCATGGACGAACCCCTTTCGAATCTGGACGCCAAACTGCGCGTGCAAATGCGCGCCGAAATCACCCGCCTGCAAAAGCAGCTCGGCGTAACGACCATATACGTGACCCACGACCAGACCGAAGCGATGACAATGGGGGACCGGGTCGCCGTGCTGAAGGGCGGCGTGCTGCAACAGGTCGACACGCCCAAGAGGCTCTACGAATCGCCGGTGAACGCCTTCGTTGCCGGCTTTATCGGCTCTCCCTCGATGAACCTTTTCGAAGCGACCCTGACGGGCGGCGAACTGATGCCCGGGGCCTTTGCCATTCGGCTGCAGGATGCGGCCTTCGTGCGCAGGCCGGGTTTGAAGTCGTATGCGGGGCGCAAGGTCGTGTTCGGGATACGACCGGAGGATCTCTATGACAGCAGCCTCGAATCCGGCCGCAAGTATCAGACGATACCGGCAAGGGTGACCTCGATCGAAGAACTCGGGTCGGAACATATCGTCCATCTCAACATCGACGCGGTCCGGGTGGACTCCGGCGACCCCGACGCGGTGCAGGATTTCGGCCTGACGTCGAATGCGGTGGCGAGATTCGAACCGGACAGCACAGTCCGTTCCGGTTCGGAAATCCGGTTGGCCCTGGATGATACCAAGCTCCATTTCTTCGATCCCGAGACGCATCTGGTGATCTGAAGAATTGTGGCAGAGCCCGCGGGCGAGGGCGAGGTGCCTGCGAAGTACACGTAAGAAGACTTCTGAATGAAGCAGACGATCGGCTGCATTGTGCGGTCGATCCCAAAGAAGGAGGAGAAAAAATGACGTTTCGGATAAAGCCCGCGATGCTGAAAATAGCCGCGGCAGCATGGTTGCTTGGCGCAACAGCGGCAATGGCGGACACCACGCTGGAATTCACCCAGTGGTGGGAGCCGGAGCTGCCCGCGGGCTCTTTGCGGAAAATCATGGACGATTTCGAGGCCGCGAATCCCGGCATCAAGGTGACGCTGGTCAGCGGTCCCTATGCGACCACGCGAGACCAGATCTCGGTTGGCGCTGCAACCGGAACGCTCAGCGACGTCGTCGGTCTCGACGGCGCCTGGGTGAACAATCTGAACGCGCAGGGTGCGCTTGCTGACATGAACCCGATGATGGATGCGAGCAAGTTCGATAAAGCCCAAGTCGCGGACATCATCAAGGTGGACGGCAAGGCGGTGATGTTTCCCGTCGCTTCCTTCGTCTATCCGGTCTTCGTCAATCTGGACCTCGCCGCCCAGGCGGGCGTGACCAAGCTGCCGTCGACCCGTGCGGAGTTTCTCGAAGCCGCCAAGAAGATGACCCATGCCGACAAGAACCAGTATGGCTGGGTGCTGCCCCTGTCGCTGCAGACGCCATCCGGCGTCCAGAACGACATGATGTCATGGGTTTGGGCTTCGGGTCAGTCGATGATGGCGAACGGCAAGCCAGCCCTTGAGGGCAAACCGGTGGTGGACATGCTCACCTTCGTCAAATCACTCAACGACGCCGGCACCATCTCGCCCGGCATCGCCACCAAGACCGAGCAGGAAAAGGTCGAGGAATTCGTCAACGACCGCGTCGGGATGATGATCGACTCGCTCGCCCATGTGAACCTCATCCGCAAGCGCAATCCCAAGCTGAACTTCGACCTCATTCCGGTCCCGGTCGTGGAAAACTATACCGGCAAGCGCGGCCTTCCCTATGCCTCCTGGGGCATCGGCATCTCTGCCGCCTCGAAACATCAAGAAGAGGCCTGGAAACTCGTCCAGTATCTGATGAGTGAAAAGGTGAACGCCAAGCTCGTGTCGCTTGCGAACGCCTTCCCGGGCAACGTCAACGCCAAGCCCGATTTCGTGACCTCGGACAAGGCTTTCGCCAAGGCTTTTGAGATATTCAAGACCGGTTATCTCGCCAATGAGTTCACGGGCCTGCCGGTGGCTGAAGACCTGATGACCCAGTTCGACGTGCAGGCCCAGAAGATGCTCGCCGGGGAGCAGTCTCCGGAGCAAGCCGCAACCGCCGCTCAGAAGGGCTGGATGGCGAAATTCTGATCGGCCCGTTCCGGTTTGCTATCTTCTGCCGGGTGGCCTGACTTCGGGCCACCCGGCAACAACGGATCGGCAATTTGAGATGGCTCAGTTTCCGAAGTTTACCTTCTCTTGAAGGCGTATCCCAAGGTTGGCACATGACCCGGCAAAAGCGCTCCCACCACAAGCTGAAACAAGCGGTCGCACCCTACCTCTATCTGTCGCCCTCGCTGCTCATAATCGGGCTTCTGATGCTGCTGCCGATGGTGACGGTGATTGCCTACTCGTTCCAGAACAGCGCGGTGCTGCGTCGTGACCCAACCTTTGCCGGACTGAAACACTACCAGGCGATCTTCGACGATCCGGTGTTCTGGGCATCGCTGTGGCACACGCTCTACTTCACTTGCATGAGTGTCATTTTCCACATGACCATCGGCATGGTCTTCGCGCTCATGCTGAACAGCGACCGCATCAATCCGACCCTGCGCAATATTCTGCGCGTGCTCTACATACTGCCCTGGCTGTTCACCGCGGTGATCATCGCGGTGATCTGGCGCCTGCTGCTCGAACCGAACGGCGTGGTGAACAGCATTCTCATGCAAATCGGCATTATCGGTTCCAAGGTCGAATGGTTTTCCTCGCCTGAGACCGCGCTGCACGCCGTCACCTTCGCCAACATCTGGGCGGGTTATCCGCTCTTCATGGTCAGCCTGCTCGCGGGTTTGCAGGGCATTCCCAAGGATTTCTACGAGGCCGCCGACATCGACGGGGCGAAAGCCTACCAGAAGCTGATCTTCATCACTATCCCGCAGCTGATGCCGATCATCATCAGCATCTCGCTGCTCGACTTCATCTGGACCATGCAGGTCTTCCCGTTAATCTGGATAACGACGGGCGGTGGTCCGATCTACTCGACCGAGGTCCTCAGTACCTACACCTATAAGCTGGCGTTTTCGAGCTACAACCTGTCGCAGGCTTCGGCGAGCGCTGTGGTCATCTTGTTGATCTCTCTCGGCCTGACGCTGTTCTATATTCGCTATCAAAAGGCTCGGTAGTCACCATGAGGAAAAGGCATACGCCAAAAGACAGGCTGATCACCGTCGCGCTCCATGTAGCGCTTGCAGCGGGACTCTTCTTCGCGGCATTCCCGATCTACTGGATGCTGAGCAGTTCGTTCAAATCGAATACCGAAATCTTTGCCCTGCCGCCAACCATCCTGCCAAAGGCCTTCACGCTGGAAGCGTATGCAGCCATCCTCGGCGACCCGGTAAAGCTGCGCTTCTTCTTCAACAGCTATTTCGTGGCGGGAACGGTAACCGTGCTGACGGTGCTGATCGCCTTGCTGGCGGCCTACGGGTTCAGCCGCTTCAACTTCCGCGGCAAGGGCAGCCTGAACACACTCATCATCAGCACGCAGACGATTCCGCCGATCACACTTTTGATCCCGTTCTTCGGGCTTGTCGTCTCATACGGTATCTTCGATACCTATGTCGCACTGATCCTGACTTACCTGGTGTTCACCCTGCCGTACGCGATCCTGCTGATGACGGGATATCTGAACACCTTGCCCCGCGATCTCGATGAAGCCGTGGCTGTCGATGGCGGCACCAGCTGGACAGCGCTTTGGCGGGTGATCGTCCCGATTTCGCTGCCTGGTATCGTGGCGACGTCGGTCTACACCTTCCTGTTGTGCTGGAACGAATTTCTCTTTGCGCTGACGCTGACGAAGTCAACGTCCATGCGCACCGTCCCGATCGGCATCCAGCTGTTGATGGGGCAGCACGCCTTCGAATGGAACCAGATGATGGCGATGAGCGTGCTCGGCTCGCTGCCGCTCTTGCTCATCTACCTCGTTGCCCAGAGGTACTTCCTCGCCGGGATGACCGCGGGCTCGGTCAAGTAGGATGTCCATGCCACGGCGGCATCAACTATAAGCGGTATCAAGGATTGAAAGGATGAACGTGAAGGACCTTAAAGTCGGCTGCCAGACCTTTACCTGGGAAATGCTCGGCGACCGTTTTGCCGGCGGCCCCGACGATCTGTTGAAGGCCATTGCCGACGGCGGCTATTCCGGCATCGAGATCACCGACACCATGATCGGCCGCTACGCCGACCGGCCGTCGGAATTCGCCGCCGCGCTGAAGTCGTCCGGCCTGACGCTGGTCTCCTTTGCCTTCGGCTCGAACAGCGGCTTTACGCTGAAGGAGGAGATTGGCGCCGACCTCGAGGCGGCGCAGCGCTGGATCGATTTCGCCGCCGCCTTTCCCGGCGCGCTGGTCTCCATGGGTTCGGCAACCGTGGTGTCCGACGGGCCGCGCGACGGCAAGTTCGCCATCGCCGCCGAGGTTTACAACAGGGCCGGCGAACTCGGCCGCAAGGCCGGTGTCCAGGTGGCGGTGCATCCGAGTTCGCACCACAACACGCTGCTGTTCGACCGCGCCGACTACGACAGGATCTTCGCCTTGCTCGACCGCGATCTGGTCGGCTGGGTGCCGGACACCGGTCATATTTTGCGCGGCCACAAGGACATGGCCGACACGCTGCGCACCTATAGCGACCGCATCCGCTACATCCACTTGAAGGACGTCGACGCCAACGGCACCTGGGCGATGCTGGGCAAGGGGGTCTGCGATACCCCTGCAGTTATCGAGATTGCCGGCACCGCGCCGCGTTTCAATGGCTGGCTGGTGCTGGAAGAGGAATCCGAAACGGCCGCCGCCGATCCCGCCGGCGCGGTCAAGACCAACCGCCAGACGATGCGCAGCTACGGCGCCTGAAGAACGAAACGATGATCAAGAAACAAGACAGACGCCTCAGGGTCGGTGTGCTCGGCTGCGGCCCGATCGCACAGTTCGCGCACCTGGAATCCTGCGCCAAGGCCGGCAATGCCGATCTCTACGCCATCTGCGATGCGGCTCCCGACCTGCTCGCCCGCATGGGCGCCACCTACGAGCCGCAAAGAATGTATGCCGACTATGACGCCATGCTCGCCGATCCTGAGCTGGAGGCGGTGGTCGTCGCCACCTCGGATGCCTATCACGTGCCGATGTCGATCAAGGCGCTCGACGCCGGAAAGCATGTGCTGTGCGAAAAGCCGATCGGCACTTCGGTCGAGGAGGGCGAGGCGCTGGCGGCGGCGGTGAAGCGTTCGGGCAAGGTGCTGCAGGTCGGGCACATGAAGCGCTTCGATCCGGCGCTGGAGGCCGCGCGCGACTTCGTCCGTGACGAGATGGGCGAGGTGCTGGCGCTGAAGGCCTGGTATTGCGATTCCACCCATCGCTACACCAACACCGATGCCGTGCAGCCGCTGCCGGTCACCAGCAAGCTGGCGAGGAAACCTTCGGGCAACCCGAAGGCGGACCTGCGGCAATATTTCATGCTGGCGCATGGCTCGCATCTGGTCGACACGGCGCGCTTCCTGTGCGGCGAGATCACCGCCGTGCGCGCCCGTCTCAATGAACGCTTCGGCGCCTATTGCTGGTTCGTCGAAACCGAATTCGCAAGCGGCGCGCTCGGCCATCTCGACCTCACCGTCGCCGTGCGCATGGACTGGCATGAAGGCTTCCAGCTTTATGGCGAGAACGGTTCCGTTATCGCGAAAACATTCAACCCCTGGTACTTCCGCGCCAGCGAGGTCGATATCTTCCATGAAAAGGATGCGACCTCGCGCAAGCCGCTCGGCGCCGACGGCCATTTCTTCCGCCGTCAGTTGGAGGGTCTTGCCGATACGGTGCTGACCGGCGCGCCGATGCGCGGCGCCAATGTCGAGGACGGCATCGCCTCGATCCGCTCCATGGTGGCGATTGCCCGTTCTGTCGAGACAGGCGAGCGGGTCGAACTCGCCTCGGTTTCGGGTGCGGTCTGATGCGCCTCGGCATTTTCGCCAAGACTTTTCCCGGCACCGACCCGAGCGCCGTGTTGCCCGCGGTGAAGCAGGCCGGATATGAGACGACGCAGTTCAATCTCGCCTGCGCCGGCCTGCCGTCAATGCCGGATGCCGTCCCGGCGGATGCCATCGAGTCCATCGGTGCTGCAGTGCAATCATCAGGCGTCTCGCTTGCAGCCCTCTCGGGCACCTACAACATGGCGCATCCCGACAGATCGGTGCGCGACGATGGCCTTCGCCGTCTTGGTGTGGTCATCAAGACGGCTGCATCCCTCGGCATCCCGCTGGTCACGCTCTGCACCGGCTCGCGCAATATCGCCGATCAATGGGCCTATCATCCCGAAAATGCCACCCCCTCCGCCTGGTGCGACATGGCTGCCGAAATGGGCAAGGCGCTGGCGCTGGCCGAGGATGCCGGCATCGATCTCGGCATTGAGCCCGAGCAGGCCAACATCGTCACTTCGGCGAGCGACGCGACGCGCCTGATCGCCGACATGCGCTCGAAGCGACTGAAGATCGTGCTCGATCCGGCCAATCTGTTCGAGTACGCCACGCCAGACGAAGCGCGTACTATCGTCGCTGCCGCGGTCGGCGAGGCCGCCGGGCACATCGCCATGGCGCACGCCAAGGATCGGCATGGTGATGCCCGCTTCGCCACGGCTGGACAAGGCATCGTCGATTTCCCGGATTTCGTCGCGCGGCTGAAGGCCGTGGGTTTTGGCGGTGCGCTCGTCACGCACGGGCTGTCCGCTGATGAGGCCCCTGAAGTCGCCGCCTTCCTGCGGGGGTTGCTCTGATGAGCGCCGCGCCGACGATCCTGCTGCGCGACGACGCCGCGCTTCGTGTCTTCGACACGGGGCAGGGCAGGCTTCCCGTCGTCTTCCAGCATGGCCTCGGCGGCGACGCCAATCAGGTGGCGCAGAACTTTCCTGACCAACCATCATACCGCCGGCTGACCGTCGAATGCCGCGCGCAGGGCGCCTCCAGCGCCGGCAGCAGGCGTCCGTTCTCGATCACCATGTTCGCCGACGATGTGCTGGCCGCCGCCGATGCGGCCGGCCTCGACCGTTTCGTAGCCGGCGGCATTTCCATGGGCGCGGCTATTGCGCTGCGGCTTGCTGCTCGCCATCCGGACCGCGTGCTTGGCCTGGTGCTGGTGCGACCTGCCTGGGCCTTCGATGCGGCACCGTGCAACATGCGCCCCTATGTCGAAGTGGCGGAACTTATCCGACGGCTCCCCCTCGCGGAGGCCCACGACGCCTTCGCGTCCTCCGCGACATCAGCCCGCTTTCGCGCGGAAGCGCCGGACAATCTTGCTTCGCTGCTCGGCTTCTTTGCGCGTGAAAACGCGACGACCTTCGCCGAGGTGATGCAGGAGATCGCCAATGATGGGCCTGGCGTGACGCAGGCGGCAGCCGCTCGCCTCGCAATTCCCTCGCTGGTCATCGGCAGCGGCATCGATCTCGTCCATCCCCTGGCGACCGCCCGCGAACTCGGCGAGACCATCCCCGATGCCGCCTTCGTCCAGGTGACGCCGAAAGCGGCTGACAAGGATCGCCATTTCGCCGAAATCCGCGCCGCTATCGGCGGCTTTCTCGACAGACATTTCAACAATCAGGACCAATCATGACTTCAAAGCCCCCGTCAGGCCCGGCGGCAATAGCCGCATTGCCGCGCGATCGCTTGATCGCCGAATTCTCGCTCTGGTCGGCCAATCTCGCCAATTTCGAGAGCGACCTCAGGCGCATCGAACCCCATGTCGATCTGCATCACATCGATGTGGCGGACGGCCATTTCGCGCCGTCCTTCCTGTTCTTCCCCGATCTCGTCGCCCGCATCGCCGGACTGACGGCCAAACCCATCCATGTCCATTTGATGGTCGATGCCGCAATCGTCGAGGCACAGACGCGCCAGTTCATCGAGGCCGGCGCCGACATGATCAGCGTCCATGCCGAGAACGGCGAGGCAGGATTGCGCGCCGTGCGGCTGGCGCGCGAACTCGGCGCCGAAGCGGGCGTCGTGTTGCGGCTTGAGACGCCGGTCGAGGCAGTGAAGCCTTTCGTCTCCGAGGTCGCCTTCGTCACGCTGCTGGGAACCGCGATCGGCGTGAAGGGCCAGAGCCTGTCGGACAAGGCATGCGACAGGCTGGGGGCTGCCCGCGCTATCCTGCGAGGAGCCGGCCGTGAGGCAGAAGTGGTGCTTGCCGCCGATGGCGGCATCCGCCACGAGACCGTGCCGTTGCTGCGTGCCGCCGGTGCGCAGACCGTGGTTCTCGGTTCGCTCGCCTTCGGCGACAAGGATCTCGCCGGCCGCATCGGCTGGCTGCATGGGCTGAAGGTCGCGGCATGAGCACTGAAGCCGCCCTCGCGATCGATCTTGGTGGCACCGAGCTTCGTGCCGCGCTGGTCGATCGTGACGGCAAGATCCTGGCCTTCGCCGCCGTGCCGACGCAGGCTCAGGCCGGACCTGACGTGGTGATCGGCCAGATCGAGGCGCTGGCCGCGACCGTGCATGCCGAGGCGCCGGGCCTCGCCATTGTCGGCGTCGGCGTCGGCGCGCCGGGACCGCTCGACCCGCTGGCCGGCATCGCCGTCGGACCGCCGACACTTGCCGGCTGGCAGGATGTGCCGCTGGCCGACATCCTCGAGCGCCGGCTCGGCCTGCCGGTGCGGCTGGAAAACGATGCCAACGCGGCCGCACTCGGCGAATGGCGCTTCGGTGCCGGCCATGGCGCCCGCTCGCTGGTCTTCGTTACGGTTTCGACCGGCATCGGCGGCGGTGTCGTTGCCGACGGGCGCATCTTGCACGGCCGCCGTGGGCTGGCCGCCGAGATCGGCCATATGACCATCACCAACGAGGGCGAGCGCTGCGTGTGCGGCGTCGTCGGCTGCTTCGAGGCCATCGCCTCGGGCACGGCACTTGGCCGTCGCGCCAACGCCGCGACATCGGCCTTTGACGGCTCGACGTTGCGCCGCCTCTCGGCCAATGCCGAGGTCACCGGCCGCCACGTGGTTGAGGCGGCGCGGCTGCAAGACGACCTCGCTCTGGCCCTGCTCGAGGAAGAGGCACGCTGGCTGGGCGTCGGCTTCACCAATCTCTTGCACCTTTACTCGCCCGACGTCCTGGTCGTTGGCGGCGGCATCGCCAATGGGCTCGACCTGATGCACCCCGTTATCGAGGCGACCATCCGGCAGCGCGCCATGCGCGCCTATCGCGACGTGCCGGTGGTGCAGGCCCAGCTTGGCCGCCACGCCGGGCTGGTCGGCGCCGCCAGCCTTGTCCTGTTCGACGATGGCAGCCTGGCAGCCCGCATGCCCGTCGGTCCAAGCACGTTCCCGGAAGCGCGGAGGGATTTCAATGGCTGACATGTCACGTTAGAAAAGCGGCCGGAGGCATCACCGCCTCCGGCCTTTTTCATGCCATTCGCTGCGCCAACTATTCGGCGGGAACAATATCAGCCGGCAGGCTGTCGTCGGCCGTGCCGGCCAGGGCTCTCGCCAGCTTTGCCTCGTCGAGTTCACCTTCCCAGCGGGCGACAACCAGCGTGGCGACGGCATTGCCGATGAAGTTGGTCAGCGCCCGGCATTCCGACATGAAACGGTCGACGCCGAGGATCAGCGCCATGCCGGCGACCGGCACCGAAGGCACGACCGAAAGCGTCGCGGCAAGGGTGATGAAGCCGGCGCCGGTGATGCCGGCGGCACCTTTCGAGGACAGCATCGCCACCAGCAGCAGCAGGATCTGGTCGCCCATCGACAGATGGATGTTTGTCGCCTGCGCGATAAACAACGCGGCCAGCGTCATGTAGATGTTGGTGCCGTCGAGGTTGAAGGAATAGCCGGTCGGGATGACCAGGCCGACCACCGAGCGCTTGGCGCCGGCCTTTTCCATCTTCTCCATCAGCGAGGGCAGGGCCGCTTCCGACGAGGACGTGCCCAGCACCAAGAGCAGCTCTTCCTTGATGTAGCGCAGCAGCGCCAGAATGGAAAAGCCGTTGTAGCGGCAGACCGCGCCGAGCACGACGAAGACGAACAGCAACGACGTCGCGTAGAAGGTGCCGACCAGCATGGCGAGGTTGATGACCGAACCGATGCCGTATTTGCCGATGGTGAAGGCCATGGCGCCGAAGGCGCCGATGGGGGCGGCCTTCATCAGCACGCTGACCAGCTTGAACATCGGCGCCATCAGCGCCTGCAGGAAGTTGAACACCGGTGCGCCCTTGTCGCCGACCAGCGCCAGCGCGATGCCGAACAGCACCGAGAAGAACAGCACCTGCAATATGTCGCCATCGGCGAAGGCGCCGACGATCGTGCCTGGGATGATGTTCATCAGGAAGCCGGTGACCGACTGGTCATGCGCCTTGGCGGCATAGGTGTTGACGGTCGAGGCGTCCAGCGTCGCCGGGTCGATGTTGAACCCGGCGCCCGGCTGCACGACATTGGCGACGATGAGGCCGATGATCAGTGCCAGCGTCGAGAAGGTGAGGAAGTAGAGCATCGCCTTGCCGGCGACACGGCCGACCTTCTGCAGGTCACTCATGCCGGCAATGCCCGTCGCCACCGTCAGGAAGATCACCGGGGCGATGATCATCTTGACCAGCTTGATGAAGGCGTCGCCGAGCGGCTTCATGCTTTCGCCGATCGACGGATAATAGTGGCCGAGCAGGATGCCGACGGTGATCGCCACCAGCACCTGCACGTAGAGTTGGGCATAGAGGGGCTTGCGCTGCGCGGCAGCCGCGCCCGATTGGTCTGCGATGTGCATCGAACTCTCCCTGGCCGGATGGACGGAACCCGCCCTGCGTGACTTCTCCCATCGCGGCGTTCCGGTCGCCCGCCGCTGGCAAGGAGTTTTGCAAGCGCTGTGCCAGATCGGGGGAAGCCCGGAATGCCGGGATTCCGGGCTTTGTTCGGCGTCCTGCGGGGGAAGCGTGTGCGGATTTCCGCACAGGTGGCATTTGCCTGGGCGGAATTTCGCATTAGAGTGGCGGGTGCTAGGAAAAGGAGAGGGCAGACGCCGCAGACAGGCACCGATAGCGGCTCCGCAGCCGGTCGTGAAATGCTGCGCGAGGCGGTGGCGCGGCTGCGCGATGGCCGCTGGCTTGTCGTCGTCGTCGCCCTCGCGATCCTGGCAGGCGCGATCGCCGTCGCGGGGCGCATCGCCACCGGCCAGGCGACCACTGACCTGCGCGATGGCGCACTTGCCGCCTTGCCGCTGGCGGCGGGAACGCTGACCGGCGAAATCGAAAAACAGCGCCTGGTTCCCTTGGTGCTGGCGCGCGACGATGCTGTGCGCGGGGCGCTGCGCCGGGCCGGGACGATGCAGGAAGCGGCCCTCAACGACAAGCTCAAGGCGATATCAGGCGACGCCTCGGCGTCCGCCATCTATGTCATCGACACGGCGGGCATCGCGATATCGGCCAGCAATGCCGGCGAGCCGACCAGCTTTGTCGGCATCGACTATAATTTCCGCCACTATTTCAACGAGGCGATGGCAAAGGGTTCGGCCAGCCAGTATGGGCTCGGCACGATCAGCGGCCGGCCGGGACTCTATCTTTCGAGCCGCGTCGACGACAACGGCAAGCCGCTGGGCGTCGCAGTGCTGAAGGTCGAGCTTGACGGCGTCGAGGCCAATTGGCGCTCCAGCGGGTTTCTCGTTTTCGTCACCGACGAACGCGGCGTCGTACTGGCCACCAGCCAGCCCGAGTGGCGGTTTCATGCCCTTGCGCCGCTTTCGGCGGAGGACGCCGCCGCTGCCCATGAGCAGCTGCAATTGCCGGACGCCGGTTTCGAACCTCTGCCGATACGGCGAGGTGCCGGCGACGGCCTGGCGACTGTCGACGGCCCCGGCAAACCGCGCCAGTTTGTCGAGGTGGTGCAGGATCTGCCCGGTGCGGTTCCCGGCTGGCGCCTTTGGCTGCTGACGCCGGCGGATGCGGCTCTCTCGTCCGCCGCCAACACGGCGCGGCTGACGACGCTGCTCGGGCTGCTGCTGACCGGCCTGCTAGCCTACGTATTCATAAGGCGCCGCCGCACACGCCGTCTGCGGCAGGAGGCGCTGGCGCGCATGAATGCCGAGCTTGAAAGCCGGGTCAGCACACGCACGGCCGAGCTGACCCGCTCCAACACCGCGCTTGCCGGCGAAATCGCCGAGCGCGAAAATGCCGAGGCCAAGGTCCGCCGGCTGCGCGACGATCTCGCTCAGGCCAACCGGCTCTCCATTCTCGGCCAGATCGCCGCCGGCGTGGCGCATGAGATCAACCAGCCGGTCGCCGCGATCCGCACCTATGCCGAGAATGCCGGCCGCTTCCTCGAAACCGGCAAGACCGAACCGGCGAGCGGCAATCTGAGCTCGATCGTCTCGATGACCGAACGCATCGGCGCCATCACCAACACGCTGCGCACCTTCGCCCGCCGGCCCGGTGTCGCCGCTTCGCCGCTGCCGGTGCGCGAGGCGATCGACGGCGCGCTGTCGCTGCTCTCCGGCCGCATCCGCGATTCCGGCGTCACCATCGTCAAGCCGCAAGGCGACCCATCACCGATGGTGATGGCAAGCCGCATCCGGCTGGAGCAGATCCTCGTCAACCTCTTGCAGAACGCGCTCGACGCCACGAAGGACCAGCCCGATCCCCGCATCGACATCGACCTCGCCGAACGTGGCGACAGAGTGCTGATTTCGGTGCGCGACAACGGCCCCGGCCTCGGGCCGGAAGCGGCCGGCAATCTGTTCATGCCGTTCCAGACCACCAAGGAGAAGGGGCTCGGCCTCGGGCTGGTGATCTCGCAGGAGATTGCCCAGGAATTGGGCGGCACTTTGCGGCTCGATCCCGACAGCGCCAAAGGCGCGTCCTTCACCATCGATTTGAGGCGAATTGAATGAACGAGGGATCAGGGCGGGTGGCGCTCGTCGACGACGATGCGGACCTGCTTCATGCCACCACGCAATTGCTCGAACTTGCCGGCTTCACCGTGGTGGCGCGCGATGCCGCCGAGGCCGCGCTTGCGGTCGTCGACAGGGACTTCGACGGCGTGGTGGTTAGTGACATCCGCATGCCGGGAATGAACGGGCTGCAGCTGTTCGATCGTATCAAGGCGATCGACCCTGATATACCGGTGATCCTGGTCACCGGGCATGGTGATGTCGATCTTGCTGTCGCCGCGCTCAAGGACGGTGTCTACGATTTCATTCCAAAACCCTATGCCGGCGATCGCCTCGTCGAGGCGCTGAGAAGGGCCTCGGAGAAGCGGCGGTTGGTGATGGAGAACCGCCGGCTGCGCGAGGCCGCCGCGCTTGCGGCCGACGGCCTGCCGCTGATCGGCGAGGCGCCGGCCATTCGGCGGTTGCGCGAGACCTTGCGCCAGATCGCCGACATGGATGTCGACGTTCTGGTGGAGGGGGAGACGGGAACCGGCAAGGAGGTGGTGGCCGACCTCCTGCACCGGTGGGGCCGGCGTCGTTCCAAACCCTTCGTGGCGCTGAATTGCGGCGCCTTGCCGGAGACCGTCATCGAAAGCGAACTGTTCGGCCACGAGGCCGGCGCGTTCACCGGCGCGCAGCGGCGGCGGATCGGCCGCGTCGAGCATTCCAGCGGCGGCACGCTGTTTCTCGACGAGATCGAATCCATGCCGCCTGCCCTGCAGGTCAAGCTGCTGCGGGTGCTGGAAACACGCAGCCTCACCCCGCTCGGCTCGAACGAGACAAGGCGCATCGATTTACGGGTCGTCGCGGCAACCAAGGTCGATCTCGGCCGGCAGGACCAGCGTGGCGATTTCCGCGAGGACCTCTATTTCCGCCTCAACGTGGTGACGCTGCGCATTCCGCCGCTGCGCGAGCGGCGCGGCGACATTCCAATGCTGTTCGGCCATTTCCTCGGCAAGGCAGCGGAACGGTTCGGCCGTCCTGTCGCCAAGGTGAATGCCGCGGTCAGCGATCATCTCCAGTCGCATGCCTGGCCGGGCAATGTCCGCGAACTTGCGCATTTCGCTGATCGCGTCACACTCGGTCTTGGGCCTGATGACGAGACGAAAGCTGTTTCCCCGCAGTCGGCGGAGCCAGCCGCCTCGTTGCCCGAACGCGTGGGCCACTACGAGGCGCAGCTCATCCGTGACGCGTTGCGCGACCATGGCGGCGATGTGCGCAGCGCCATCGACGCGCTCGGCGTGCCGCGCAAGACTTTTTACGACAAGCTCAAGCGCTACGGCATTGCCGCATCCGAATTCCGCAACGGCGGCGATCCGCACCCTGTTCGGGAGCAGACATAGAAATTGCGCAAGAGCCTCCTGCTCCGTAACCCTTCATCCCATCCAGCCGAGCTTTCCGGAAAGAGCCATGCACACGACACTCGAAACAACGGCAAACCCCTTGCCGGAGGACCTTGCCTTTCTTGCCGAACGGCTGACGGCTTTCAATGACGGCGATGTCGGCCCGTCCGAAAAAAAGGCGCTCGCTGTGTTCGTGCGCGACGAGGATGGCGCAGTCGTCGCCGGCATTTCGGGCTACACCGCCTGGGGCTGGCTCTACGTGCAATGGCTGTGGGTTGATGAAAGGCTGCGCGGTCAGCACATGGCCGGCCGGATGCTGGACGCGGCCGAGCAGGAAGCCTTGGCGCGCGGCTGCAACAACGCCTGGATCGACACCTTCAATCCGAACGCCGCCAAGGTCTACCAGCGCCAGGGCTATCAGCCCTTCGGCACGCTGGCCGATTTCCCGGTCGGACGCAGCCGGATCTTCCTGCAGAAGAAACTGGCTTAACCGGCCAGCTTTCCGCCGCGCATCGGCTGCGGCGCGCCAGTGGTGCTTGGAAAGCTGATCGGCAGGCCGCGCAGCACGCGCACCGCCAGGAAGGCAAAACACTCGGCCTCCACCGCGTCGCCGCTCCAGCCTAGGCTTTCCGCCTGCACCACCTCGACGCCGGCGCGGCTGGCGAGCATCGCCATCATCGTCGGATTGTGCCGGCCACCGCCGCTGACCACCAGTTTCCTGGGCCGGCTTGGCAAGAGATCAAGCGCCTTGCCGACGGCGCCGGCGGTGAACGCGGTGAGCAGGGCGGCACCGTCCTCGGCATTGAGGCCGTCGGCCATGGCGGCGCCGAAATCGAAACGGTCCAGCGATTTGGGGTAGGGCTTGCTGAGATAAGGATGCTGCAACAGCTTGGCGAGCCGGGCCTCATCGACCGTTCCCGCACGGCCAAGCGCGCCATCGCGGTCCATGTCGCCGAGCCCCTTCGATTTGATGAAATCGTTGAGCGGTGCATTGGCCGGTCCGGTGTCGAAGGCGACGACATTGTCGGCGCCGTCCCACCAGGTGACGTTGGCGACGCCGCCGAGATTGAGCACGGCCACTTCGCCGCTGGCGCCGGCGCTGCGCATCAGCGCGGTGTGATAGGCGGCGGCCAGGGGCGCGCCTTGCCCGCCGGCGCGCATGTCGGCCGAGCGAAAGTCATAGGCGACCTTGGTGCCCAACAGGGCATGCATCAGCTCGCCGTCACCCAATTGCCGCGTCTGGCCGAGTCGTCCCACCTGCGGCGCGCGATGCAGCACCGTCTGGCCGTGAAAGCCGACGACGCCGATATCGGCCATCGTCATGCCGTAGCCCTCGACCAATTCCTTCACCGCCGCCGACTGGGCACGCGTCAGCGCTTCCTCGGCCTTGCGGAAGATCGCCGGTTCCGGCCCGACAAAATTCCAGGCCCGCGCCGCCGTCAGCGTCTCTTCCAGCAGCGAGCGGATCGACGGGGGATAGGGCATCAGCCGGTAGGTGCCGAAGTCGTCGATGCGCTCGCCATCGGTCTTGATCAGCGCGACGTCGATATTGCCGTCAAGCACCGTGCCCGTCATCAGGCCGACGGCCCAGATTGGTTCCATCATCTAGCTCCTAAAGTCCGTTGACGAGATCGCCGACCGTCTGCCGCAGCGGGATGATTCCGCTGTCGAAATGACGTGTCGGATGGATCCGGTTGGTGAGCAAGGTCCAGGCCTTGCCGCTGTCGAAATCGATCCACAGTCCGGTGCCGGTAAAGCCGGTGTGGCCGATCGTTCCCAGCCTGCACAACTTCCCGCCGGACCAGCCGTCATAGGGGCGCTCCCATCCATGGGTGCGGGTAGCGGAAAGGGGTGTG
The DNA here is from genome assembly GCF_052115225.1 of Mesorhizobium sp. 2RAF45. NCBI lineage: Bacteria > Pseudomonadati > Pseudomonadota > Alphaproteobacteria > Hyphomicrobiales > Phyllobacteriaceae > Mesorhizobium > Mesorhizobium sp. 2RAF45. The sequence continues at coordinate 151,086 of NZ_JBFRGG010000010.1, forward strand.
CGCATCAGCGCGATCGACCGTGCGGAAGCACCGCTGCCGTCCAGCAGCCCTTGTGCGAAATCCAGCACCGAAGCTGCCGTGCCGAACAGCCCGGCATGACCGGCGCCTTGCAGCGCCGAGCAATTGTCGTCGTGCACCTCGCCGGACAGCACGCGATGACGCCAGGTGCAGTCCTCGGTCGCCGCGGCGATATCCGGCTCGGTGGACCAGGCAAATCCGGGGCCGGGATCCATGTCGCGGATGGTCTTGCCCGACAGCCGCTCGAGCGCGAAACCGAGCAGGATGAAGTTGATGTCAGAGTAAACGGGGTCACGGGCTCGCCATTCGCGCTGCAGGATGAAGGCGCGCAGCAATTCGGGATCCCGCCCGTAGGTGTAGATCGGTTCGACGGCCGGAAACGGCGTCTGATGGCCGAGGCACTGGCGAAACGTCACCTTCCGCTCCCCCGCCGATTGATCGTACTGGCGAAGGTCGGGCAGCACCGAGATTAGCGGCGCGTCGAGATCGATGACGCCGTCCTCCGCCAGCGCCAAGATGCGCGGCGTGGTGAAGATGACCTTGGTCAGCGATGCCAGGTCGAACCAGGTTTCGACGGTCATTGGACGCTGCTTGGGCACGAGTTGCGCCGAGCCGATCGCCCTGACGATGCGGTGGCCGTTCTTGTCGACAATGCCGAGCACGCCGCCGGGAATGCGCTTGGAGGCCACTGCGGCTTCCAACGGTGCGAACGCGTGGTCGAAGAGCTGTTGAAGATCGGCCGAAAGAACTGAAGTCACGCCTCAACCCTCGCCATATGGTCGCTCCCGAACCGCTCCCACAGCGCCGGCGCCGGCTCGAAACCCTGCGGGCGCACGAGCGAGGGAACCTGGCGTGTGTCGATCTCGAAATGCTCGCGCCGCCGGTCGATGGTCGGAACCGCTGCGATCAGTTTCTTCGTATAGGAGTGCTTCGGCTTCGACAGCACCGAGGCCGCATCGCCGATCTCGACGATCTGGCCGGCATAGATGACAGCGATGCGGTGCGCGATCCGCTCGACCACTGCCATATCGTGCGAGATGAAGAGATAAGCCAGCCCAAATTCGCGCTGAAGCTCGACCAGCAGCTCCAGCACCTTGGCCTGCACCGAGACATCGAGCGCTGACACGGCCTCATCGAGAACGACCACGGACGGGTTGAGCATCAGCGCACGCGCGATGCACAGCCTCTGCCGCTGGCCGCCGGAGAATTCATGCGGATAGCGCTCCAGACTATTCCTGGGCAAGCCGACGCGTTCCAGCAGGCTCGCCATTTTGGCGCGTGTCTCGGTGTCCACACGACCACCGTTCGCGATCACCGGTTCTGCCAGGATGCTCTCGATGGCCAGCCTCGGATTGAGCGAGGCATAGGGATTCTGGAACACCATCTGCACGGGCTTGGCGCTGTGCTCGGCAGAAGCCTTTCGAGTGCCGACCGAGAAGCTGCCGCGCGTCGAGCGCACCAGCCCAAGCACCGCCTTCGCGGTGGTCGATTTGCCCGAACCGCTCTCGCCGACGATGGCCAAAGTCTCGCCCGGCATCAGGTCGAAGTCGACGCCATCGACGGCATGCACCGCGCCGGTGGCGCGGCTGAAGAAATTGCTCTTGAGGGGAAACCGCACCACCAGTCCGTCGACCTTCAAGGCCGGTTCTGCGTGTGGATCCTTGTCGCGTTGTCCGTCCGCGCGGGTCGCGCCTCCCCTCGCAAAATGCGGCACGTCCTGCAGCAGATGCTGGGTGTAGGGGTGCCGCGGCCTGTCGAGGATCTGGTTCAGCTCGCCTTGCTCCACGGCCTGCCCGTTCTGCATCACCACGACCTTGTCGGCGATGCCGGCAACCAGGCCGATATCGTGGGTGATGAAGATCACAGACATGCCTGTCTCGCGCTTCAACTCGGCCAGCAGCGCCATGATCTGCGCCTGCACGGTGACGTCGAGCGCGGTGGTCGGCTCGTCGGCGATCAGCAGGCGCGGATTGCAGGCGAGCGCAATGGCGATCATCACCCTTTGCAGCATGCCGCCCGATAGCTGGTTTGGCGTGTATTTCAGCCGCCTTGCGGCATCGGGAATGCGCACGCGGTCGAGCGCATCTTTGGCCGCCGCCGTGGCTTGCCGGCCGGTCAGTCCGCGGTGCAGCCGGAACGATTCCTCGATCTGCGAACCGATGGTCAGCACCGGGTTGAGCGAGGTCATCGGCTCCTGGAAGATCATGCCGATTTCGGCGCCGCGAATGCCGCGTAGCTGCGGTTCGGCGGCGCTCGTCAGGTCGAAGAGACTGCCGTCGGCCCGCTTCAGCTTCATCGCGCCGCCGGTGATGCGGCCGCCGCCGAAATCGATCAGCCGGTTGATCGACAGCGCGGTGACGGATTTGCCGGAGCCGCTTTCGCCGACAATGGCCAGTGTTTCGCCATCGGCAAGGTCGAAGCTGATGCCGCGCACCACTTCATTGTCTTGCGGATCGCGGCCGAAGCCGACGTGCAGATCGCGAACCGACAACAGCGGCGTCATGCCGGCGCCCTCCGCATCCTGGGGTCGAGGATATCGCGCAAGGCGTCACCCAGCAGGTTGAAGCCGAGAATGCTGATCATGATGGTCAGTCCTGGAAAGATCATCAGCCAGGGCGCGGTCTCCATCAGATTGCGGCTGTCGCTCAGCATCAGGCCGAGCGAGGCGGCGGGCGGCTGCGTGCCCAGCCCGAGGAAGCTCAGGCCGGCTTCGGTGAGCAGCGCCCAGGCCAGCGCCAGCGTCACTTGCACGGTCAGCGGCGCCACCAGATTGAGCAACAGATGGCGCGTGACGATGTAGCTCGAACTGCTGCCGAAGGTGCGCGCGGCATCGACGAATTCGCGGGCCTTGAGCGAAAGGGCAGGGCCGCGCACCACGCGCGTGAAGATCGGCATGTAGACGATGCCGATGGCAACGACGCTGGTCCAGGTGCCTGGCCCGGCGACGGTGACAATGAGCAATGCCAGAAGGATCGCTGGGAAGGCCAAAAGCACATCCATGATGCGCATCACCACGCCGTCCCAGCGGCGTCCGAGCCAGGCTGCCGCCAGCCCCAGCACGGTGCCGGCAAAAGTCGCGAAGGCCACCGAGAAGAAGGCGACCGTGAAGGATTGGCCGATGCCGGCCATCAGCCGGCTGGCCACGTCGCGGCCGAACAGGTCGGTGCCCATCCAGTAGGCGCCATTGGGTGCGTGCAGCCGGTCGACGCGGAACTGCGTGATCGGATTGTGCGGCGTCAGCCCGAACAGGCCAAGGATGGCGATCAGCAAATAGACGCTGACGATGACGCCGCCGATACGGCCGCTGCCATGGCCGAAGATAGCGCGCAGGGTGCGCATCACTGTTCTCCCAGCCGGATGCGCGGATCGAGCCCGACATAGGCGAGGTCGACCAGGAGATTGACGATCATGAAGTTGAAGGCGATGAACAGCACAGCGCCTTGCACCAGCGCGTAGTCGCGCTGCAGGATGGCGTCGAGCACCATGCGTCCGAGGCCGGGCAAGGCATAGATCTGCTCGACGATGACGGCGCCGCCGAGGAGATAGCCGAATTCAATGCCACTCAGCGTCACCACTGGGATCAGCGCATTGGGGAGCGCGTGCCGCCAGATGACGCTGCGCGCCGAAGCGCCCTTACTGCGCGCGGTGCGCACATAGTCGTCGCTCAAAACGTCGAGCATGGCCGAACGCGATATGCGCGTGACCGACGCGGCGAAGGCAAAGCCGAGCGTGATCGCAGGCAGGATCAGCTGGCTGAGATTGCGCAAGGGATCCTGCCAGAGCGGCGCGAATTCGCCCATCGCCGGCAGCACGCCGAAGCCGGCCGACAGCGTGTAGATGATCAAGAGGCCGAGCACGAAGCTCGGCGTCGACTGGCCGATCATGGCAACGATGCGCACCCCAAGATCGGACGGTTTTTCGCTATGCGTGGCGGCGTAGATGCCGGCCGGCATGCCAACGGCAAGCGCGATGATCATCGACAGCAGAGCCAGCTCCAGTGTCAGCGGAAAGCGTTCGAGGATGACGTCGAGCACCGGCCTGCCATAGGTGACCGAAATGCCGAAATTGCCGTACAGGATGCCGCCGATCCAGCGCCAGTACTGGACGAACCAGGGCTGGTCGATGCCGAAATAGGCGGCGAGCGAATCCCGCTGTGCCGGCGTCAGCAGCCCGGCTTCGGTGCCCAGCATCGCCGTGATCGAATCGCCCGGTACCATCCGGATCGCAACGAAGACCAGGATGGACACGCCAAGCAGGACGAGAGGAAACGTCGCCAGTCGTCGCATCAGATAATTCACGCGAAGAAGTCCTCTCGTCCAATGCCTGCCGAGGCTACTGCTGGATGGTAACCTTGCTCAGGCTGAACAGAGTGCCCGTCGGCGTCGGCACGAAGCCGGCGATGTTCTTCTGCTGGGCCGTGTAGCTATAGGAGGTGTAGAGCCAGATCCACGGCGACATCTCGGCGAGGTGCTTCTCGAATGCAGCGAAGATCGCCTTGCGTTTGGCCGGGTCGGTCTCGGCGCGCCCCTGCTGCAGCTGGCTGTCCAGCGTGTCGTCGATGTAGTTGGCTACCTTCTGCAGATTGCCGGCCTTGGTCCAGTAGCGGTTGTACATGGTGTAGGGGTCGGCGCGGCCGCCGTTGAGCGCGATCGCCATGTCGAAATCGCCCTTCAGCCAGGCGTCGACATAGACGTTGAGCTCCATCATCTTGATGTCGAGCTTGACGCCGATTTCGGCGAGCTGTGACTGGATGACCTGGGCCTCCGCAGCCGCCGTCGGCGGCTCGCCGGTGGCGCCGATCACTGTTGCCGAAAAGCCGTCGGCAAAGCCGGCCTCGGCCATCAGCTTCTTGGCCTTTTCGACATCGCGCTTGTAGCAGAACAGCTGGGTCGGATCGGTGGCGAGCGCCGGGATGGTCAGCGGTCCGGTGACCTTGCCTTCGCCGAGCGATGCGGTGTCCAGCACCTCTTGCCGGTCGATGGCGCAGGAGATCGCCTGGCGCACCTTGAGCTCGGTCATCGGCTTGCGCGACGGGTTGAGCTGCAGCACGTGATAGGCAAGCACCGGTACGCGATTCAGCTGCAGGCTGGCCTCCTTCGGCACCAGCGTCGCGACCAGCGGGTCGTTGAGCAGGGCGAAATCGATCTGCTTGGTGCGCATGGCGGCCAGGATCGCCGCTTCGTCGGGCAGCACGCTGATCTCGATGCCGTCGACACCGGTAGCACCCCCCGCCCAATCCTTGTTGGCGCTCAAGACTTCCTTGGCGTTGGGGTCCCATTTGTCGAGCTTGAACGGGCCCGAGCCGACCGCCTTGGTGCCGATCGAGCCGGCCTTTATCTCGGCTGCGGGAACGATGGCCGCGTTGACGTCGCTCATCGCCGTCAGGATCGGCACGTCGGGCTGCGACAGATGGAATACGACGGTGGCCGCATCAGGTGTGTCGATGCTGGCGATCGACAGGAAATTGGCGCGGGCGGCCGCGCCCGTCTTCTCGTCGAGGATGCGCTCGAACGAGGCTTTGACGTCAGCGGAGGTGACGGCCTTGCCGTCCTGAAATTTCGCCTTGGGATCGAGCTTGAAGGTCAGTTCCTTGCCGTCCTTCGAGAATTCCCAGGAAGTGGCGATTGCCGGAATGATCTGCAGGCTGGCATCGACGCGCACCAGCGGCTCATAGATCAGTTCCAGGAGCCGCAGCGACGAGAAGGCCGTTTGCTTGTGCGGATCAAGCCCGGTGGCGTCCTGCGACCACGCCATGTGCAGCGTCGCGGCCTGCGTCGAAACCACAGCCATGCCGAGCATCGCGGCAACCGTGATGCCCGACAGCAATGTTCTTGTGAGATGCCTTGTCATTTCCGTCTCCCATTATGATTTGACTTGATGCCTTGCAGTTTCCGCCGACCGCTTCCAAGACACACATGCTTCGGAGTATCGGCCCAGTCTATGCGGCTTCACGCCGTCTTGTCTAAAGCGGCTTGTTGTCGTCTTGTCCCGGGCGGCTTCATGCCGTCCCATCGCCGATTGCCTTTCGCAGGAAGCCTCCGGCCTTGCCGAGGGCAGTTCGCGCCGCCTCGACATCAAGGCCGGTGATCGTCACCAGTATCGCCAGCTTCACGTCATTGTTTGTCAGATGGAGTGCTTGTTTGGCCTGCTGCGCCGAACACCCGGCGGTCTGCATGACGATCCTGGTTGCCCGCGCCACCAGCTTCTTGTTGGACGGGTTGAGGTCCACCATCAGATTTTCATAGCTCTTGCCGATGCGGATCATCGAGGCGGTGGTCAGCATGTTGAGCACCAGCTTCTGCGCGGTTCCCGACTTCAGCCGCGTCGATCCGGTGAGCACTTCCGGGCCGACGACCGGCGAGATGGCGATGTCGGCGATGCCGGCAATGGTCGATGCCGGATTGCACGACAGGGCAACCGTGGTTGCGCCGACCTGCTTGGCATAGTTCAGTCCGCCGATAACGTAAGGCGTGCGCCCGCTGACCGCGATGCCGACCACCACGTCGTTCCGTACTAGTCCGATCTCCTGCAGCACCTTCGCGCCCATTTTCGGATCATCCTCGGCGCCTTCCGTCGACCGCACCAAGGCGTCCGGACCGCCGGCGATCAGGCCGATCACCATGCCCTCGGGCACGCCGAAAGTGGGCGGACATTCCGAAGCGTCGAGAACGCCGAGCCGGCCACTGGTGCCGGCGCCGATATAGATCAGTCGTGCGCCCTTCTGGAAGGCAAGAACGATCCGGTCGACGGCCGCGGCGATTTCCGGCAGCACCTTTTCAACAGCAGCCGGGACAAGCCTGTCCTCATCATTGATCTTGCGCAGCACGTCGATGGTCGGCAGCAGGTCGATATCCATTGTCCGCGGGTTGCGGCCTTCGGAAACCAGCAGGTCCAGCTCAGACATCAAACCTTGCTCGGTCATTCCAGCGCTTTCAAAAATTCTGCTGCCGGCGTCCGGCATGGCTCAACGGGCGCCAGGGCACACGGACGTCTGATCCGTCATCACAGTCTTTCTTTGTTAACTTTCTAGAATTTTATATTCGTATCGTCAACAGGAGATTGGAATATTTTATTCCTATCTCTTTGCTAAGCCTACAATAAGCGGGGCGATCTCTTGGCAAGGATGATCGCGCCGGATACGGCGTCGCCGTCGGCGGGCTTCAGGCGGCGCCTTACATCGGGCGAAAGCCACGGTTCGAGCGGGCTGGCGAGGCCACCCAGCAAGGTCACGCGAGGCGCGCCTTTTTCGAACAGCACCCGCACCAGCGTGTCGATCTGCTCGGCGGCATTTTGCACGATGCGCCGCCCGGCTGGATCGCCCTGGTCGGCATGGCGCATGACCATCGGCGCCAGAGCGGCGTAATCCGTGGCGCTGGCGCGATCCATCCAGGCGACCGCCGCCATCGGGTCACCCTCGAAACGTTGCATCACCTCCGCCAGCAGCGCCGTCCGCTCGTGCCGGCCGTCATGACCGCGCAACGCCATTTGCACGGCTTTCAGCCCAAGATGGGCGCCGCTGCCTTCGTCGGAGATCGGAAAGCCGTAACCGCCGACGCGCAGGTCACGCCCCTCGACAAAGCCGAGGCCGATCGAACCGGTGCCGGCAATGACGATGGCGCCGTCCTGACCGGAGTGCGCGCCCAGGCAGGCGCCGACGCCGTCGCTGACGAAATCGATGCTGGCGAAGGGATGCGCGATCGCCCGCAACGCCTCCAGCGCGCCCTTGCGGCCAATGCCGGCAAGCCCGATGCCGGCGTGGGTCCGAGCGATTTCGGTCGGTCCAAAGCCAGCCTCCTCGATCGCCGCGCCAAACGCTTTGGCAATCGAGGCCCAGGCCGCGTCAATGCCAAGCCGCGTCGTCGCCGGGCCGGACAAGCCCTGTCCCAGCACGTTGCCGTCCGCGTCTTCGATACGAGCCCGGCAGCCGGTGCCGCCGCCATCGACGCCGAGAAGATAGTCAGCGCCGCTCATGCGCTCAGCCGCTCGATGTCGGCGCCGCAAAGGCGGAGCTTGCGGTCGAGTTGCTCATAGCCACGGTCGAGATGATAGACGCGATTGATGATCGTCTCGCCTTCGCTCACCAATGCCGCCAGCACCAGCGACACCGAAGCGCGCAGGTCGGTGGCCATCACCTGCGCGCCATGCAGCTTCTCGCCGCCGCGCACCAAAGCCATTGTGCCTTGCAACTTGATGTTGGCGCCGAGCCGCATCAGTTCGGGCACATGCATGAAGCGGTTCTCGAAGATGGTTTCACGCAGCAGCGACGCACCCTCGGCGCAGCACATCAGCGCCATGAACTGCGCCTGCAGGTCGGTCGGAAAGCCCGGATAGGGTTCCGTCGTGAGATCGGTGGCCTTGAGCGACCGCTCGCGCGACACGATGAGCCCGCGATCGCCGGGCCAGACGCTGACGCCGGTGGCTTCCAGCAATTGCACCACCGAGGCCATGTGCTCGAGCCGGGCGTGTGTGAGCTCAAGCTGGCCGCCGGTGATCGCCGCGGCGATCGCATAGGTGCCGGCCTCGATGCGGTCCGGAATGATATCGTGCCGGGCCGCGTGCCAACCGGTGTCGCCGGCGATCAGGATGCGGTGCGTGCCGGCGCCTTCGATGCGTGCGCCCATGGCGTTGAGGCAAGCGGCGAGATCGGCCACCTCGGGTTCGCGCGCCGCGTTGAGGATCTCGGTTTCGCCCTTGGCGGTGGTTGCCGCCATCATGGCGGTTTCCGTTGCCCCGACGGACGGCGAGCTGAGCACGATGCGCGTTCCGGTCAGCCCGTTCGGCGCCGAGGCGACGATCAGGCCGTTCTCGACGGCGATCTTGGCGCCGAGTGCCGCGAGTGCGGCGACATGCATGTCCACCGGCCGCGCACCGATGGCGCAGCCGCCCGGCAGCGAAACCCGGGCGTGGCCGAACCGGGCGAGCAGCGGCGCCAGAACGAGCACCGTCGCGCGCATTTTGCGCACCGTGTCATAGGACGTTTCCTTCGAAACGGCGGCATTGGTGTCGATCGTCGCGGCATGGGCCGATCGCGTCACGTCGGCGCCGTGAAGCCGCACAACGCCCAGCATGTTCTCGACATCGGTCACATCAGGCAAATTGGTCAGTTCGAGCGGGTAGGGGCTGAGCAGGGCGGCCGCGATCTGCGGCAAGGCAGCGTTCTTGGCGCCGGAAATGGTGACCGCGCCTTCCAGTCTTCGTCCGCCGACGATCCGCAATCTGTCCATGGCTGAACCCTCGTATGGCGAAAGCCGGGCGGCGGTCCGGTCGCTCCGGAAGAGCCATTCGATTCCCGAACCTGGCCGGTTCGAGAATTAATTCTGCGTTCTTGGCTGTCAATCGAAATTGGAATATTTTATTCCTCCGAGCACCGAAGCGCTGCAGAGGGTCCATGTCCGTTCTCAAGAAGATCAATGCGAAGCTCGACGGCATGGCGCCAGGCGATCGCGAGATCGGCCAGTACATCGTCGACAATCCCGACCAGATGCTGCGCCTGTCGACGGCAGCGCTTGCCGCCGAGATCGGGCGCAGTCAGTCGAGCGTCGTCAAGTTCAGCCAGAAGCTCGGCTATGCCAGCTACCAGGAGCTCAAGCTCGCCGTCAGCGAGGCCAAGGCGCAGGACTGGCAGGTGCCGGCCGGCGTCATCCATGGCTCGATCGAGGTCGGCGACACCTATCCGGTCATCCTCAAGAAACTGATCGGCAGCAAACTTCTGTCGATGCAGCAGACCGTCGCCGCCAACAGCGAGCGCATCATTTCCCGGACGCTGGAACTGCTGGATGGCGCGCGCCGCATTCATCTGGTCGGCGTCGGCGCCTCGTCGCTGGTGGCGCGCGATTTCTCCTACAAGCTGATGAAGCTCGGCCGCAACGTGCTGCATGACAGCGACAGCCACATCCAGATGGCCAATGCCGCGACGCTCGGGCCTGGCGACGTTTTGTTCGCGCTCTCCTATTCCGGCGCCAGCATCGAAACCTTGCGCATCGCCGAACTCGCCGCCAAGCGCGGGACGACGGTGATCGCCGTCACCGGCCTGCACGACAATCCGCTGAGCCGGGTCGCCGACATCCGCCTCTACACCATCGCCGACGAGGAGCGCGCGCGCTCCTCCTCCATCACCGCGCGCGATGCGCAGCTGACGCTGACCGATCTGCTGTTCATCCTTTTGCTGCAGAAGCAGCCCGACGCCAACGACTATGTCCACAACAGCGAAGCGGCGGTCTCGGTGCTGAAGGCCGAGCGGTCCTCGTAAGGTCTCAGACGCTTTCGAGATAGGTCTCGATCTCGAAATCGCTGACGTTGAGAGCAAACGTATTCAACTCCTGGCGTTTGCAGGCGACGAAGGAGTCGCGCAGGATCGCCGGGAAAATCTCCGCCACATGTGTCCCGCTTTCGAAGGTGGCGATCGCCGAGGCCCAGTCCGGCGGCAGTTTGGCTGGTGCCGCGCCTTGGCCGTCGCTCCCGGTCGGCTCGCCCGGCGACATCTGCCTTTCGATGCCGATCAGGGCCGCGCCCAATATGGCGGCAAGCACCAGATAGGGATTGGCATCCGCGCCCGACACGCGATGCTCGATGCGGCGCGCCCCGGTCGGGCCGCCGGGAATGCGGATCGCGACCATGCGGTTCTCGTAACCCCAGGCGACCGCGGTCGGCGCGTAGGAGCGGGGGCGGAGCCTGCGGTAGGAATTGAAGTGCGGCGCGAACACCAGCGTGCTCTCGGCCATCGCCGCCAGCAGCCCGCCGACCGCGTGGCGCATCGTTTCCGAGCCCTGATCGGTGCCGTCGTCGAACACATTGCGCCCTTCGGCGTCCACCAGGCTGAAATGGACGTGAAAGCCGTTGCCGGCGCGGTCGCCATAGGGCTTGGCCATGAAGCAGGCGGCAAAGCCGTGCTTGCGGGCAATGCCCTTCACCGTGCGCTTGAACAGCACCGCGTCGTCGGCCGCCCGCAGCGCGTCGGCGACATGGTTCAGATTGATCTCGAACTGGCCGACGCCATTTTCGGCAATGGCCGTGTCGACCGGAATGCCTTGCGCCCGGCAGGCTTCGTAGACGTCATGAATAAAGGCTTCGAAATCGTCGATCTCATCGATCGACAGCGCTGCGTCGGAATCGAGACGCCGCCCGGTGACCGGTGACACCGGCCCGACCGGCCGCTGCGATTGCGGATCGACCAGATAGAATTCGAGTTCGGTTGCCGCGACCGGGGTCAGGCCGAGCGCCTTGTAGCGGTCGAGGATGCGGGCCAGCGCCCGCCGGGGATCGCCGAGATAGGGCGCGCCGCTTTCATCGGCGAGCCAGAGCGGGACAAGTGCCGTCGGATGCGCCGTCCAGTCCACCGGCAGAATGCCGCGTCCCGTCCATTGGCAGAGGCCATCGGCATCGCCGGTCGAGAAAACCAGACTGTTGCCTTCGATGTCCTCGCCCCAGATGTCGAGCCCGATCAGCGAATAGGGCATGCGCAGCTTGCCTTCCAGCGCCTTGCGGGCCTGCTCCACGGGGATGCGTTTTCCTCGCATGACGCCGTTGAGGTCGCACACCGCCGCCCTCAGGCTCTGTATGTCGCTTCTGCTTTCAAGCCAGCTCAGAACGTCCGCAATTGCATCGCTCAATTTTAAAACCTCTGGTTTTCGAAGGTGCCCAAGCCCTGCCGGCTGCGCTATCCCTGGTAAAATGCTTGTGAGTTTTCGGAAAGCCTATCCAGCCACTGCCGGATATTTTTCCTTATTTTTTCAAGTCACTAGCTGGGATGTCGGGAGGCATTTCAAAACCAATTGCGCGATCTGCGATCGCAACATAGAGGCTAGGAGGCGGAAAGCCAAGGGGTATTCGGCATGCCGGCTTTGCCGCCGGGCAGGCCTGATCGGCCTTTGGGTCGAGCGACTATCACCCGGCGATCCTAGCGCCCGGCGCCCGGAAATCTGGCCTGGCGCAGGATGTGCGCCGCGCCTTCTTCGATGTCGCGAACGATGGCCGCGCGAGCGCGTGCCGCGTCCTGCGCCTCGATCGCGGCGACGACTTCCTCGTGATAGTCGATGTCGAGGATTGAGGCGAGATCGTCCTCGAAGCCCATGGCGAGGTTCCTGAGGAAGGGGCCGACCTGCATCCAGACGGTCTCGATCAGGAAGATCATCTGCTCGTTGCCGCAATGGCGATAGATCGAGAATTTGAAGGCGTAATTCTTCCTGAGATAATCGTCGATATCGCCCTCGCGCGCCGCCAGGGTCAATTCGCTGCTGTGGCGCCGGATCGCCCGCAGATTGTTGCCGTTGATGCGTTTTGTCGCGAGTTCGGTCGCCGAGCCTTCGAGGATCGTGCGCACGGCGGTCAATTGCGAGAACCGTTCGGCCGAAATGACCGGCACCTCGACACTGCCGTTCGGCATCGGGCTCAGCGCCCGCAATGCCTGCAGCCGCATGAAAGCGCTGCGCACCGGCATGTCGCTGGTGCCGAGTTCCTTGGCGAGCCTGCGTGATGTCAGCTTCTGGCCCGGCGTGAACTGGCCGGACATCAGCGCCCGCACAAGCTCCAGATAGACCTTCTCATGCAGGGGTACGCTGTCGATGGCGCTCAACCCGAATTGTGTTCTGTCGGCCATTGGCGGGGGCGCTACTTCATTCGTTCTGAAATCTGGCCTGACGACGGCAGCCGCAGGTGATCCTGATTGGGCCGAGCACGGCGGGCGCCGAAGTCAGCGATATATCGGCGCATGATAGACGCCTCAATCGTTACGCGGCAAGCCGTTAGCAATGCGGCCAAGGGCAGGTCGCGCGGCACGATTCCGGCGCACGCGGTAGCCGCGTAGCGGTTTGCAATATCGCGATCACAAATCTTGACCTTGCGCGCACTTGCACGTCCGGCCGCTCTCTGGCTTTTTGGGGCACCCATCCGAACGGACTGATTCGCGTCATGCCGCTCGATTGCAATGTCTTGCAGACAGTCTGCTCGTGGGTCGTGAAGCGCGCGCAATTGGCGAAGGAGAAGCAGGCATGGCCGAGTTCAAGAAGCCGGAAATCTCCGAGATGAGGCCCAAGATCACCGTTATCGGTGTCGGCGGCGGCGGCGGCAACGCCATCAACAACATGATCGCGGAGCAGCTTCAGGGAACCGAATTCATTGCCGCCAACACCGATGCCCAGGCGCTGACCATGTCGAAGGCGACGCGGCTGATCCAGCTTGGCGCGCACGTCACCGAAGGCCTTGGTGCCGGATCGCTGCCTGAGATCGGCCGTGCCGCCGCCGAGGAATCGCTCGACGAGATCATGGATCATCTGGCCGGCACGCATATGTGCTTCGTCACCGCCGGCATGGGCGGCGGCACCGGAACCGGCGCTGCCCCGGTCATTGCCCAGGCGGCACGCAAGGCCGGCATACTGACGGTGGGTGTCGTTACCAAGCCCTTCACCTTCGAGGGCCGGCGCCGCATGCAGATGGCCGAGGAGGGCATCGAGCGGCTGCGCGAAGCCGCCGACACGGTGATCGTCATCCCGAACCAGAACCTGTTCCGCATCGCCGATGCCAAGACCACCTTCGCCGACGCGTTCGTCATCGCCGACCGGGTGCTTTATTCCGGCGTCAGCTGCATCACCGATCTCATCGTCAAGGAAGGTCTAATCAATCTCGATTTTGCCGACGTCAAATCGGTCATGCGCGGCATGGGCCGCGCCATGATGGGAACCGGCGAGGCGTCGGGCGAAAGCCGGGCGATGAAAGCGGCTGAAGCCGCGATCGCCAACCCGCTGCTCGACGAAGTGTCGATGAAGGGCGCCAAGGGCGTGCTGGTCTCGATATCGGGCGGCCGCGACATGACCCTGTTCGAGGTCGACGAGGCCGCCACCCGCATCCGCGAGGAGGTCTACGAGGATGCCGACATCATCGTCGGCGCTATCTTCGACAAGAGCATGGAAGGCCGCTTCAGGGTCTCGGTGGTGGCGACGGGTCTCGACCGTGCGCTCGGCGTGGGCGACGCCGATGCCGGCATCGCGCATGACCATTCCATGCCGTCCGCCGCAAGGATCTTGCAGTAGCTTTTTCTCTTCGAATTTAAGGGAGCCTCGGGCAGGCGGCCTGCGGAATGACGCAGGCGCGCTGCATTCGCTTGCGCTCCCCACTTTGGACAAAACGGCCATTCCTGACCGAATTTTAAAACGTTTGCATTTTTGCAAAAGGCAATTACAAACGTTTCAAACTCGCCTGAGGGAGGATCGATGACCACCCGCGTCATCACGCTGAAGGAGCTTGCGGCAAGCCTCGACCTGTCGATCACGACGGTTTCGCGGGCGCTTGCCGGCCATGAGCAGATTGCGCTGAAGACGCGTGAGCGCGTCGCGCAGGCGGCGCGCCAGGCCGGCTATGTGCCCAACACCGCAGCGCGCACGCTTGTCTCGGGCCGCAGCGGCTTCGTCGGCCTCGTCCTGCCGATACGCGGCCCCAATCTCGTCGATTCATTCCTCGGCGAATTCGTCACCGGGCTCGGCGAAGGGCTGGTGTCGCACGGCGCCGACCTGATCCTGGCCACGGCAGCGCTTGGCCATTCCGAGCTGTCGGTGCTGCGCCACGTCGTTGAATCCGGGCGCGCCGATGGCGTCGTCGTGACCCGCATCGCCGAGACCGACGAGCGCCTTGCCTATCTGCGCGAGCGTGGCTTTCCGTTCGTCGCGCACGGCCGGCTGCTCGACAGCGACTTTGACTACAACTGGCTCGACACGGATGGCGCGCACGCCTTCGGCGAAGCCTTCGACATGCTCTATGAGCTCGGCCATCGCCACTTCGGCCTGGTGACGATCTCGGAGGCGATGACCTTTCGCCATCTCAGGCAGGATGGCCTCGCCGCGGCCATCGCCCGGCGGGGCGACCCCTCGGTGCGGCTCGACGTGGTCACGGCGCCGCGCTTCGACCAGCAGGCGCGCATCGAGGCCGTCAACCGGATGTTGCGGGGCCCCGACAGGCCGACGGCCATCGTCGCTCTGTTCGACGAACTGGCGTTGACCGTGATGGAGGAGGCTGCCCGCGCTGGTTTCAGCGTGCCGCGCGAGCTCTCCGTCATCGGCTTCGACAACATTGCGGCGTCGGCCTATGCGCCGCCGGGCCTGACCACTTTCGACGCGTCGATCCGGCAATGCGCGCGCGAGATCGCCGACATGCTGCTCACTGTCATCGCCGGAAAACCCGGCAAGCCGCTGACGCGGCTGATCCGGCCGACGCTGGTTGCGCGGGCAAGCCATGGACCCGCACCGCAGACAAGAAGCTGACGCCGCCTGACGGCGCATATCCAGGGAGGAAGACCATGATGAAAGCGTTGAAGACACTGACCGGCGCCGCGCTGGCGTTATCGATCGCTTCGGGCGGCGCGCAAGCCCAGCAGGTGCTGTTCTGGTCGACGCAGGCGCGGCCGGTCGAGGAAACCCAGAAGATGCGCGACGAGGTGCTGAAGGGTTTCGACGGTCCCGTCGACTATCAGGTCGCCGAGGACGGTCCCTGGCTCACCCGCCTGCAGGCGGAATTGCAGGCCGGCTCCGGCACCATCGGCCTGCTTGGCGGCCTGCACGGCGATTTCTCCACCGTCGGCGCCAACCTTGTCGACCTGTCGGCTGTCGATGTCGGCGGGGTCAAGGTCAACGAGGCCTACAAGAAACTCGGCATGCTCGGCACCGGCGAACAGAAATATATGCCCTGGATGCAGGCCACCTATCTGATGGCCGCCAACAAGCAGGCGCTGCAATATCTGCCGGCGGGCACCGATCTCAACACCATCACCTATGACCAGCTGATCGAATGGTCGAAGAATATCGCCGAAAAGACCGGGTCGCCGAAATTCGGCTTTCCGGCCGGCCCCAAGGGGCTGAAGCATCGCTTCTTCGAGGGCTTTCTCTATCCGTCCTACACCGGTTCGATGGTCACGAAATTCCGTTCGGCCGAGGCCGAGACGGCGTGGAACAAGTTCAAGGAATTGTGGCAGTACACCAACCCGAACTCGACCAATTACGCCTTCATGCAGGAGCCGCTGCTCTCGGGCGAAGTCTGGGTGGCGTTCGACCATGTCGCGCGGCTCGCCGACGCCTTCAACAAGAAGCCCGACGACTTCGTCGCCTTCCCGGCGCCGGCCGGGCCTGCCGGTCGCGGCTTCATGCCGGTCGTGGCCGGCGTCGCCATTCCGAAGACCTCGCCGGACATGGACAAGGCCAAGGCGCTGGTTGCCTATATGCTGAAGCCTGAAACCCAGATCGCCACGCTCAAGGCGACCAATTTCTTTCCGGTCGTCGACGTCAAGCTGCCCGACGACATGCCGGCCTCGGTGAAGGCGTTCGGCCCGGCGATCGCCACCATGACCGCTGCACCCGACGCGCTGCCGGCGCTGCTGCCGATGGGGCTCGGGGACCTCGGCGGCAAGTTCAACCAGGTCTACACCGACAGCTTCGAGCGCATCGTACTCGGCGGCGAAGATGTCCATGGCGTGCTCGGCGAAGAAGCAGCGGCGCTCAAGGCGATCATCGACCAGTCGAAGGCGCCGTGCTGGGCGCCCGACAAGCCATCCGCCGGCGCTTGCCCGGTCGATTAGACCATGATCCCGAAAAGTGGAAACCGGTTTTCGGAAAAGATCATGGTCAAACAAAAGTAGGAATCCTCCCGAGGGGGCGCCCGGAGTTTGTTGCACTCCGGGCGCCCAGACTGCAGCACTCGACCGCAGCACGCGAAGGACACCACCATGCACGGCAAGGCTCTGCCCTATCTGCTGCTGATGCCGGCGACCTTGTTCCTGTGCATCTTCTTCCTCTACCCGTTCGCGCTGGTCGCCTTCGAGGCGGTGAGCCGCGACGGCGCCTTCACCCTCGACAATTTCCGCACCATGGCCGGCAGCTGGAAATTCCCGGTCACCGTCCGCAATACGCTGCTGCTGGCGGCCATCGTCGTGCCGATCCAGCTGGTCATGGCGTTGCTGATGGCGAGCGTGGTGTCGCGGCTGGAGACCGGGCGCAGCGCGGCCCTCTATGTCTTTGCAATTCCGCTCGGCATTTCCGATCTCGCCGCCGGCCTGATCTGGCTCGCCATCTTCGATCAGTCCGGCTTCCTCAACACGCTGCTTTCCAGCCTGGGCGTCGTCGACAGGCCGGTCATGTTCCTCGGCTACCAGAGCAAGCTGACCATCTTCATCGCCGTGGCGCTGGCCGAGATCTGGCGGGCCACGGCAATCATGATGGTCATCCTTGTTGCCGGCATGGGCCTGATCCCCAAGGAATATTACGAGGCGGCCGAGGTGTTCGGGGCAAGCCCGTGGCAGCGTTTCCGGCGTATCACGCTGCCATTGCTGCGCCCCAGCCTGCAGACGGCGATCATACTGCGCGTCATCCTCGCCTTCGAGGTTTTCGCCGTCGTCGCAGCCCTTGGCGGCACCAATCTGCCGGTGCTGATGGGCGAGACCTACAACTGGCAATTCACGCTGCAGGACCGCAATGTCGCCGCCGCCTCGGCGCTGCTCATCCTCGCCATCTCGATCGGCTTCACGCTGTTTTTCCTCAGGGTGCTGCGTGTGCCCAAGGAAGCACGGATATGAACGCCATCACCGAATCGCCGGTTGCGGCGACAGCCGACGCACGCAAGGCCGGCGACTGGCTGCTGGTCGCCACCGCCATCCTGCTTTGCGTCTGGGTGCTGCTGCCGATCTATCTCTTGATCGTCAACGCGCTGTCGTCGCCCGACCAGGTGACGGCTTTCCCGAAGCGCTTCTTCCCGTCCTTCGATCTCGGCAGCCTCTCGTTCTTCATCAATTTCGCCGGCGTCGCCCGGGCGCTGTGGAACTCGGTGCTCGTCGCCACGCTGACGATGATCCTGGCCATCGGCTTCGGCGCGCCGGCTGGTTATGCGCTGTCGCGCTTCGATTTTCCGGGAAAGAGCGCGTTCCGCTTCCTGGTGCTGATGACCCGCGCCTTCCCGCTGCCGCTTCTGGCGCTGCCGCTCGCGGTGATGTTCATCCGCACTGGCCTCGACGACACCGCCATCGGGCTGGCGCTGGTGCACACCACGCTGGCGCTGCCGTTCGCCGTACTGATCACCTTCTCGCTGTTTTCCGGCATTCCCGTCGAGCTCGAGGAGGCGGCCTGGACGCTCGGCTGCACGCGCTGGCAGGCGTTCCGCAAGGTGATCCTGCCGCTGGCGCTGCCCGGCATCGCCGCCTCGGCGGTGTTTGCCTTCACCATCTCCTGGAACGAGGTGTTTGCCGCCGCCGTGCTGACCATCGAGAACCGCACGCTGACCGCCTTCCTTTTGCAGAGCCTTGGTGAATCGCCGGTCTATCTCAAATTCGCCGGCGGCGCGGCGCTGGTCGTGCCGGCGCTGATCTTCATCTTCGCCGTCCGCAAATACCTTTTCGCCATGTGGGGGATCGCCAACCGATGACGCGTTATACGGAGACGGCCCATGGCTGAAATCGCAATCAAGGGCGTGGCCAAGCGCTTCGGCGGCTTCACAGCGCTGCATCAGGTCGACCTCACAATATCAGACCAGGAATTCGTGGTGCTGCTCGGCGCCTCGGGCTGCGGCAAGACCACGCTGCTGAGGATCGTCGCCGGGCTGGAGAGGTCGAGCCAGGGCGAGGTCTGGATCGGCGGCCGCCGTGTCGACCATCTGCCGCCGCGCGAGCGCGGCATCGCCATGGTGTTCCAGAGCTATGCCGTCTTTCCGCATCTGACCGTGTTCGAGAACATCGCCTTCGGCCTGCGCATGAAGAAATTGCCGCAGCAGGAGGTCGAGCGCCGCGTCAACCGCACCGCCGAGCTCATGCATATCGAGCAGTTGCTGAAGCGCTATTCCGGCCAATTGTCCGGCGGCCAGCGCCAGCGTGTCGCGGTCGCACGCGCGCTCGCCATGGAGCCCGACGTCATCCTGATGGACGAGCCGCTGTCGAACCTAGACGCGCTGCTGCGGCTGGAAATGCGCGCCGAGCTCAAGGGCGTGCTCGCCGCGTCGAAGACCACCACCATCTATGTCACCCACGACCAGGTCGAGGCGATGAGCCTTGCCGACCGCATCGCCGTCATGCATCAGGGCCGCATCGTCCAGGCGGCCTCACCGGTCGAGGTATACCGCAATCCGGCCGCGCGTTTCGTCGGTTCCTTCATCGGCAATCCGCCGATGAATTTTATCCCGGCGACCAAGGCCGCGAACGGCAGTTGGACCGTTGCCGGGCTGACGCTGCCAGGTCCCAGATCAGGCAAGCAGAAGCTCGAATTCGCCATCCGTCCCGAGGATGTCGACGCGGGCGGCGAGGGCTTGCACGCCACCGTGCGCGTCATCGAGCCGCTCGGGCCGCACACGCTGGTCACCTGCGATGTCGAGGGCGGCCTGTTCCGCGCCATCCTGGACTCCAACGCCAGCGTCCAGGTCGGCGATCACCTGCGCCTGGCGCCCAAACCCGACCGCATCCGCTGGTTCGATCCTGCAACCACCAATGCCCTTTGACATCGAAAGCCCACGAGCATCCATGACTGCTTCCGCCACCAGTGACATCATCGCCCGCGCCGTCGAGGTGCTGAAAGAGAACGACCAGGGCGCCTACACCGTCCCGACAAAGGGTCTCTACCCCTTCCAGTGGAACTGGGATTCCTGCCTGACCGCGCTCGGCCTTGCCCACTACGACGAGGCGCGCGCCTGGACCGAAATGGAGACCTTGTTCGCGCATCAGTGGCCGGACGGCATGGTGCCGCACATCGTCTTCCATGTCTGGAACGACGGCTATTTTCCTGGCCCCGAGGTCTGGCGGACTGGCCGTCCGACGGCGACGTCCGGCATCACCCAGCCGGCAGTCGCCGGCTTTGCCGCGCGCCGCCTGTTCGACCGGGCGAACGACAAGAAACTGGCTGCGGAGCGAGCTCGCGCATTGCTGCCGAAAATCGATGCCTGGCACCGCTGGTTCTATGAGAACCGCGATCCCAAGGGAGAGGGGCTGGTCGCTATCATCCATCCCTGGGAGTCCGGCCGCGACAATTCCATCGACTGGGACGATGCCTTCGAGCGCGTGCCGACCGAAGGCGTCGAGCCCTACACCCGCCGCGACACCTTGCACGCCGATCCGGCGCATCGGCCAACGCGCGAGCAGTATGACCGCTACATCTGGCTGGTTCAGCATTTTCGCGGACTCGGTTGGGACAATGCCAGGCTGCATGACGCCTCGCCCTTCCAGGTCGTCGATCCCGGCTTCAACGCCATCCTGATCCGCGCCGCGGCCGATCTTGCCGATCTCGCCGAGGAACTGGGCGAAACCGAAATTGCCGCGGCCAACCGCGCCCGCGCGCAAAAGGGCCTGGCGGCCATGGAGCGGCTGTGGAGCGAGGCGCGTGGCCAATACGTCTGCCTCGACCGCGTCACCGGCGATTTGATCGATAGCGCGTCGGTGGGCGGCCTCCTGCCGGCCTTCGCGGCCATCCCCAAGCCTCGTGCCGCCGCAATCGCCGCAACCGTCGAACGCCTTGCCGGCAAGGCACGCTATGTCGTGCCGTCGCATGATCCCGGCGATCCGCTCTTCGACGCCAAGCGCTATTGGCGCGGCCCGGTCTGGCTGGTGGTCAACTACATGATATCAGATGGCCTAGCCGCCGCCGGCCACGGTAAGGTCGCGCAACGCATCACCCAGTCCAGCCTGGATCTGATCCGGGAAAGCGGTTTTGCCGAATATTACGACCCTCTCACCGGCGAGCCGCTCGGCGGCGGCCGCTTCACCTGGACGGCGGCAATGGTGATAGAGTTTCTGCGCAACGCCAGTTGAGTGCTTGCAGCCCGCTGTATCGACCTCTATCCCTCTGCTGCTACAAGAATCCGTCATATCGGGCCATCTATACTGGCGACCGGAATTCGTTCGAGCGACGAGAGGCGCGGCTTGGAATTTGACTTGAAAACCATCGAAGCGCTCGCGCCCGACCAGGCGTCGTTGAGCGCGGCGTCCAAGTTGACCAAGCAATCGAACTGGCCACGGCTCGAAAAGAACGAAGAACTGGCGCTTATCTGGGGCGAATGCCAGGGCTCCGGCTCCAACCCCTATCGCGTCGTCGTCGACACCAGCGACCACGGCTACAAATGCACCTGTCCGTCGCGGAAATTTCCCTGCAAGCACACTTTGGCGCTGATGTGGATCGCCGCCACCGCGCCAGCGAGTTTCGCCGCCGCCGGCTCGACGCCGGAATGGGTGAACGATTGGCTCGGCCGTCGCAGGAAGACCACATCGCCGCCGGTTGCACCGACGCCCGGCGCGGCAGGCAAGAGCATCGGCGAGGCCTCGCTTAACGACGAAGGCGCCGCTGTCGAGGACGCAGCCGCGATCGAACGCCGGGAGACGGCGCAGCGCAAGCGCGCCGAGGATACGCGGTCCTCGGTCTCGGCGGCTTTGGACGAACTCGATCAATGGATATCGGATCAGCTACGGCTTGGTCTTGTAGGCTTTGTCGACAACAGCAGTGATCGGTGCCGCCGCATTGCGGCGCGGCTGGTCGACATGAAGGCGACGGCGCTTGCTGGCCGCATCGATGAGATTCCGTCCCGGCTGATGGGTCTGCGCAGCGAGGAACGGCCAGACGCCGCAATCCGCGAACTCGGCAAGCTCGTGCTGCTGGCCAAGGCCTGGCGACAGGCACCTGACGACGCCGAACTGAGGCGGCTGGTGTCCACTTCCGAAAGCCGCGAGCAGGTGCTCGCCAATCCCGACGCGATCCAGGTCGAAAGCCTCTGGGAGGTGCTCGGCGAAAAGATCGAGACGCGCCGTGACGGCCTTGTCAGTCATTCGACCTGGCTGCTCGACCTGAAGAGCGCCGCCCCGCGATTTGCTCTCCTGCTCGACTATTTCCCGGCCTCGGCCGGTCGCCGGTCTAACGCCTTCACGCCGGGCGATCGCTTCGATGCAACGCTCGTCTTTTATCCCGCGCGCCAGCCCTTGCGGGCGCTGGTTGCGGAGCGCAGGGGCGACGTCACGTCAGGGCAATGGCCGGATTTCGGCTTGGGCGCAGCCGATCCGCTCGCGGCCCATGTCGCTCACCAGGACACGGCCCCCTGGCTCACCGATTGCCCTGTCCTGTTGCCCCCCGGCGCGATCCTGCTGGACGATCGGGGGGACGCCTGGTGGCAATCCACTGACGATCCGCACGGCATCGCCTTGCCGATCGCCGATACCATCAGTCCCACGCTGCTTGGTCTCGACCTAGCGGCAACGGCAGCGGTTTGGAGCGGCGGCCGGCTTCATCTTCTGGCGGCGCAAAGCGGCTTCGGGAGGCTTGATCTGTCGTGAACGAGATCGAGCAGACAGGCCTTGCGACCATGCGCGATTGCTGGATCACCGGCGGAACGAGCTTTGAGCTGGCTCCGGCCACTTGGAAGGAGTTCGTCGCCGGTGCCAGCCCCGACGAGCGTGAGCGCCGATTGCTGGCGATCGCCGCACAAGCCCTCGAAATCGCCTTGCGGCCGGCCGCGCCGAAGACGCTGAAGCGTCGCCCGCCGCTGCCTGAACTCGCCTTGCCGATGCTGCCGGGGCGGCTGCGGCCGCTGTTGCGGGCGGCGCTGAAACACGCCGACGACGCAAGGGGCAAGTCGCGCGTGGTGGCCCTCGTCGCCAGCCGCGGCTTCGTGCTGCATCCGATGGACTGGATGCCGGCCGCGTCGGATCAGACCAGTCCGGATGTCTATGCACCCTGGATCGACTGGCAGGCGGGCGTCGACGGCGAAAAACGCACGAGCCGGGAGCAACTGACGGCTGAGAATTGGGACGAATTCTATCCCGCCGCGCGCCGCAGTGCGCTGGCCGACATGCGCCGCACAGCACCCGCTGTGGCCCGGCAACTGATCGAGACCAAGGGATCAAGCGAACCAGCCGAGATCAGGCTTGTGCTCATTGCGCTCATGCATTTCGGCCTGGGCGCCGGTGACGTGCCGTTCCTGAAAAGCCTGTCCGCCGACCGCTCCGGCAAGGTGCGCGAATTGGCCGGCCGGATGCTGGCGCGGTTGGGCGAGCATGGCCAGCCAGGCGATGGCGGGCCGGGAGATCCAACAGCCGAACTCGCCGCCTTCATCACGGAAGGCAAATCCGGCTTCATCCGCCGCCGCACCACCTACGCGCCGGCGAAGCTGAAATCCCCGGCGCAGGAGCGGCGCCGCGCCGAACTGTTCGAGACCTGGAACCTGATCGACCTCGCAGCGCGCTTCGGCGTCACCGAAGCCGACTTCATAGGCGCGTGGCAGTTCGGCGCCGACAACAATGTCGATATCCTAGTCTCCCGCATGGTCGCCGCGTCGGGCAGCGACGCTGCGGTCGCGCACATGGCCGACACGCTTGCCGCCGAGGGCGGCAAGCCGGCGCTTTTCGCCCTGCATTTGATGCCGCGCCTGGACAGTCGCAGGCAGCGGGACCTGATCAGGCTGATCTTGAAGGACACGTATTATCTCGGTGCGCTCAGCCTGGCCGAGGGCGTCGAGGCAGGCTGGCTGGACTGGGCCGACCTGACCAACGGCAAGACGCTGCCGGCACTGTGCGCTGCCGTCGCGGGAAACGATGAGGCCGCAAAGCGCGGCGCCGACCAGCTTCTGGAAACGCTGGGCTTTCTCGCCACCGCCGCGGCGTCGGAAAGATTGATCGGCGATGTCGTCACGGCCGGCATGGCGCCGGCAGCACCTTCTCTTGGTCTTCTGCGCCTCAACGCATCCCTGGCAGGGCCTTCAACCGACACATGATCAATCCGGAGAACAGCAAATGAACGCAGCCATCCGTCTTCCGGTCGAGCAGGCCTACGCCGCCGAATTGCAGGCGCTCGCGCGCAACGACGACCGGCAAAGGCCCGCCGGCTGGAGCCTGTCGCCAAAGGCGGTGCTGACTTACCTGCTTGGCGGAAAGGCTGACGACGGCACGCTGATAACGCCAAAATATGTCGGCCGCCGCCGGTTGATGGAAACCGCCGTGGCGACGCTTGCCACCGACCGCGCGTTGTTGCTGCTCGGCGTTCCCGGCACCGCCAAATCCTGGGTGTCGGAGCATCTCGCCGCTGCCATCATGGGTGACTCGACGCTGATCGTTCAGTGCACGGCCGGCACAGACGAAAACCAGATCCGCTATGGCTGGAATTATGCGCAGCTTCTGGCCAAGGGCCCGAGCCAGGAGGCGCTGGTGCCGACGCCGCTCTACCGCGCCATGCAGGACGGCAAGCTCTGCCGCCTCGAGGAACTGACGCGCATGGGTTCGGATGTGCAGGACACGCTGATCACCGTGCTGTCCGAAAAAATGATGCCGATCCCTGAACTCAACACCTCGATCTACGCGCAGCGCGGCTTCAACATCATCGCCACCGCCAACAACCGCGACAAGGGCGTCAACGAATTGTCCTCGGCGCTGAAGCGCCGCTTCAACGTCGTCGTGCTGCCCTTGCCCGAAGACATGGCGGAGGAGGTGGCGATCGTCTCCAAGCGCGTCGGCGAGATGGCCGGCGGTCTCGACCTGCCGGTGCCGAAGAATGTCGGCGAGGAGATTGCCCGCGTGCTGACCATTTTTCGCGAGTTGCGCTCCGGCGCGACATCGGATGGCAAGGTGACGCTGAAGACGCCGTCCGGGTCGCTGTCCACGGCCGAGGCGATCGCCACCATGGTTGGCGGGCTGAGCCAGGCGGCCTGGTTCGACAGCGGCAAGCTCGGCGCTGAAGGCCTGGCCGCCAGCCTTGTCGGCGCGATCGTGAAGGACCCGGTGCAGGACAAACTGGTTCTGGAGGAATATCTCGAAACCGTGCTCAAGAAGCGGCCCGACTACGCCGGCTATTACGCCGCCTTGAACGCCGCGATTTGACGTCATGGCATCAGGCGACGTTTCCTATTTCGGCATACGCCATCACGGGCCCGGCTCCGCCGCCAGCCTGCTGCAGGCATTGCAGGAGTTGAAACCGGCCGCCGTGCTGATCGAGGGGCCGGCCGACGCATCGGCGCTGCTGCCATTGCTCGCCCGCCCCGAAATGCAACCGCCCGTGGCGCTGCTGTGCTATCCCGAGGACGATCCCGCCGCGACCAGCTTCTGGCCCTTCGCCGAGTTCTCGCCGGAGTATCAGGCGACGCTGTGGGCCGTCGCCAACAAGGCGGCAGCGCGCTTCATCGACCTGCCGTCCTCGGCGCGGGTCGCATCGGTCGAAGCTGCGGAAAAAACCGATGGAACGGAAGTCACCGTCCAGGTCGAGACGGCGCCGCATTTGCGCGATCCGATCGGCACGCTGGCGCAGGCCGCCGGTTATGAGGATGGCGAAAGCTGGTGGGCCGACATCATCGAGCAGAACCCTGAGCCCGGTCCGATCTTCGCGGCAATCGCCGATGCGATGACGACGCTACGCGAGGGCGAAGGTCCGCTTGCCGAATTCGAGGCGAAACGCGAAGCCCATATGCGGCTTGAAATCGCCGCCGCGCGCAAGGAATTCGACGGGCCGATCGCTGTCGTCTGCGGCGCTTTCCATGTGCCGGCACTGCAGGCGACGCGACCGCAGAAGGAGGACCAGGCCCTGCTCAAGGGGCTGGCCCGGCGCAAGAGCACGATGACCTGGGCGCCATGGACAGGCCCGCGCCTGGCGCTCGGTTTCGGTTACGGGGCCGGTGTCGTCGCGCCCGGTTGGTGCAAGCATCTGTGGCAGACGCGCGGCCGGCATGACGCGGCGACGCTGTGGCTCGCCATGATCGCGGCGGTGCTGCGGGCGAAGGGGCATATGGTCTCCACCGCCTCGCTGATCGAAGCCGAAAGGCTGGCACGCACGCTGGCTGCGATCCGCGAGCGGCCAAAGCCCGGCTTCGAGGAATTGCGTGACGCCGCGATCGCCGCTTTGTTCAACGGCGAAGCGGTGCTGTGGGCGCTGGTCGAAGCCGAGCTGCTTCTGGGCGCCGATGTCGGTGAAATTCCACCCGACACCCCGCTGGCGCCGCTGATCGAGGATCTGCAGCGCAACCAGAAGGCGGCGCGGCTGAAGCCGGAGGCGCTGGAGCGCGAATTGTCGGTCGACCTGCGCAGCGACAGCGGGCTGTTCCGGTCGACCTTGCTGCATCGCTTGAACGTGCTTGGCGTGCACTGGGGCAAACTCACCGACAGCGGCCGCAGCCGCGGCACGTTTCGCGAGCGCTGGACCATGTCATGGGAGCCGGAATATGCCGTTCGCCTGGTCGAGAACCTCGTCCATGGACCGACCATCGAAAAGGCCGCCAACGGCCGGTTAGTTCAGATGATCGGCGCCACGACATCGCTCGACGCGCTGGCGGCGCTGGTTCAGGGCGCCATTACGGCCAATTTATCGGAGGCTTCGACCGCCGGCCTGGCGGCACTGGAGGAACGCGCGGCGCGCAGCAGCGAATGCCTGGAAATCCTGGCGTCGATGCCGCCGCTCGCCGACATCATCCGCTATGGTGAAGCCCGCAAGACAGAAACAGCACGCTTGTCCGGCCTTTTGGAACGGCTGATCGTCGAAGGCGGCATCGCGCTCGCCTACGCCGCGCGCGACCTCGATGCCCAGGCTTCGACGGCCCTGGTCGGCGCCATGCGCAAGGCTGATGAGGCGATCAAGCTCGTCGAACCGGCACAGGACGTTCTGAACGCCTGGCGCAACGGACTGGCGACCGTGCTCGACGGATCTCGATCGACGGCGCTGGTCGCGGGGTGTGCCGCGCACCTGCTTTACGAAGCCGGCCATCTGTCCGCCGAAGCCGCGGCCGGCCTGATCGAGCGGCGCCTCTCTCCGGGCACGCCGGTCACCGAGGCCGCGGGCTTCTTCGAGGGTTTTTTCAGCACTGCTGGTCAGAGGTTGATCTATGATGAAAGCCTGCGCGGCGCGGTCGATGCCTGGCTCAAATCCCTCGACGAAGACGCCTTCATCGCGCATCTGCCGCTGCTGCGCCGGGTGTTTTCGCATCTGGATTCGATGGAGCGGCGGCGGCTGATCGAAGCGGTGCTCGGTCGTATCAGACGCCTGCCGGTAGGGCTGACGCCGACGCCAAACGGCGATGAGGCCTGGCGCCGGCATCTGGAACGACTTGGACCTTTGCTGATGAGCGGGAACGGCAATGGATGAGGAAGTCGACATGGGCGAAACGGAGCCCGCGGGCGACGGCCGGGAGCGCCGCTGGCGCCTGGCGATCGGTGCCGACGATGAGAAATCGTCGGCGTTGTCAGACAGCGACAAGCGACTGTCGGCGGCGCTCGATGCGCTCTACGGCGATGGCGCCGGCGATACGGTGGCCGATCCGCGCAAGCGGCGCGGCGGGCTCGGCCGCTCGGCGCCCCGGGTGGCGCAGTGGATGGGCGATATCAGGTCGTTCTTTCCCGCGCAGGTCGTGCAGATCGTCCAGAAGGATGCGTTCGAGCGGCTCAATCTGAAGCAGATGCTGATGGAGCCGGAATTCCTCAAGGCGATCGAGGCCGACGTCAATCTCGTCGCCGACCTGATTTCGCTGCGTTCGGTCATGCCGGCCAAGACCAAGGATATAGCGCGCACCATCATCGCCGATATCGTCGCCAAGCTGATGCGGCGGCTGGAACAGAAGACCGCCGAGGCGATCCGCGGCGCGCTCGACCGGTCGCAACGCACCAATCGTCCACGCCAGCGCGACATCGACTGGCCGCGCACCATCTCGGCAAACCTTCGCCATTACCAGGCCGAGCACAAGACAATCGTGCCGGAGAAGCTGGTCGGCTTCATGCGAAAGCAGCGTAGACTGGTCGACCTGGACGAGGTGGTGCTGTGCGTCGACCAGTCCGGCTCGATGGCAAGTTCGGTGATCTACGCCTCGATATTCGCCGCCGTGATGGCTTCCTTGCCTGTGGTGCGGACCAAGCTCGTCTGCTTCGATACGGCGATCGTCGACCTGACCGAGGAACTCAGCGATCCCGTCGAGGTCCTGTTCGGCGTGCAGCTTGGCGGCGGCACCGACATCAACCAGGCCGTCGCCTATTGCGCCGACCGTATCGAGCGGCCGACCAAGTCGCATATGGTGCTGATCACCGACCTTTATGAGGGCGGCAACGGCCAGGAATTGCTGCAGCGGCTGGCGTCACTCGTTCGCTCCGGCGTCAATGTCGTGGTGCTTCTGGCGCTAACCGATCAGGGCAGGCCGGGCTATGACCCGAAGATGGCAGGCTCGGTGGCGGCACTGGGCATCCCGGTCTTCGCCTGCACGCCTGATCTGTTTCCCGACATGATGGCGGCGGCCTTGCGACGGGAAGATGTCGGCGTATGGGCGGCAGGCGCCGACATCAAGCTGGTCCGCGCCGAGGACGAGAGTCCGGCGGCCAACGCGTAAGCACGCGCTCGACCTGGCGCAATCAAAAAACGGCAATCCAGAACCTGGCTTGAACAGCTGGCGGTGCTGACCTGCACGCCGGATAGGGCCGCTCGTATCGCCATTCATCGGCATCGCCAGACAGAAGGCCAAAGCTCGTTTCGATCGCCATGCCGCGATTTCGCAAAAGGGGTCGCTTGACTCCGACCGCTCGTTGTGAAAAATTTTGCATCAACTGATAAAAATATCATAGGGTGGAAATGGTAGGGTTCGGCAACGGCCTCCTGCGCGACGACGAAACCAGCATGGCGACGCGTGCCGCGTGGCTTCACTATGCCGGCGGCCTGACCCAGTCCGAGGTCGCCAAGCGGCTGGGGCTGACCAGCCTCAAGGCCCATCGCCTCATCACCAAGGCCAACCAGGAAGGGTTGGTGAAGGTCTATATCGACGGCGAAGTGTCGGAATGCGTCGAGCTCGAGGATGAACTGTCCCGCCGCTACGGCCTCGATTATTGCGAGGTGGTTCCGGACTTCGATTCCGAGGATCTGCCGCTCAAGGCGCTCGGCATTGCCGGCGCGCAGTTCCTCAAGCGCGAGATCGAGCGCGGCGAGGAAGCGCTGATCGGCGTCGGCCATGGCCGCACGCTTGCCGCTTGCGTCGAATATCTGCCGCGCACCTCGACCGACAAGATCCGCTTCGTCTCGCTGCTGGGCGGCCTGACGCGTAAATTCTCGGCCAATCCGCATGACGTCATTCACCGCCTGGCCGAACGCACCGGCGCCGAAGCCTATGTCATGCCGGTGCCGATGTTCGCCAACACGGCCGAGGACCGCACCGTCCTGCTCGGGCAGAAGGGCATCAGCGAGGTCTTCGATCTCGCGCGCTCCGCCGACCTGTTGTTCGCCGGCATTGGCACCGCTGAGCGCGAGGCGTCGCTGGTTGCCACCGGCATGATCGAAAAGGGCGAGATGGAGGAGATCCGCCGCAATGGCGGCGTCGGCGAATTGCTTGGCCATTTCTTCGACAAGGCCGGCAAGGCGGTGGCGACGACCGTTTCCAACCGGGCGCTGGCCTTGACGCGCGAGGACATTGCCAGCCGCCGGATCGTCGCCGTCGCCGGCGGCAAGATCAAGGTTCGCGCCATCAAGTCGGTGCTCGAAGGCCGCTATCTCAAGGGCCTGATAACAGACGAGCGGACGGCGCGATCGCTCGTGGAAGAGACGCCGGTCGGGTAGCCGGCAACGGTTCAGTTGAAACTACCCTGTGGAGGAGAAGACGAAATGCATGAGAAAGAGAAAGACCTGATTGATGCCTTCCTGCGCGGACAAGTCGACCGTCGCGGGCTGATCAAGGGCCTGGGTGCCATGGGCCTTGCCGCCGGCACCGCCGGCACGCTGCTCAATCTGGGGCAGACACGCGCGCTCGCCGCCGACTTCGACTGGCAGGCGCACAAGGGCAAGACCATCAAGCTCCTGCTCAACAAGCATCCCTATGCCGATGCGATGATCGCCGATCTCGAGAACTTCAAGAAGCTGACCGGCATGAACGTCGTCTATGACGTGTTCCCGGAAGACGTCTATTTCGACAAGGTCACGGCAGCCCTTTCGGCAAGCTCGCCCGAATATGATGCCTTCATGACCGGCGCCTACATGACCTGGACCTATGGCCCTGCCGGCTGGATCACCGACCTCAACGAATGGATCAAGGATCCGGCCAAGACCAACCCGAACTATGCCTGGGACGACTTCCTGCCCGGCGTCAAGAATTCCTGTGCCTGGAATGGCAAGCCCGGCGGCGCGCTGGGTTCGGATGATGCCAAGCAGTGGTGCATTCCGTGGGGCTTCGAACAGAACAACATCACCTACAACAAGGCGATGTTCGACAAGGCCGGCGTCACCATTCCCGGCAACATGGACGAGATGGTCGCCGCGGCGGCCAAGCTCACCAAGGATGTCGGTGGCGGCGTCTATGGCATCGGCGTGCGTGGCTCGCGTTCCTGGGCGACGATCCATCCCGGCTTCCTGTCGGCCTACGCCAATTTTGACCAGAAGGACCTCAACGTTTCGGCAGACGGCAAATTGTCGGCCGCGATGAACACCGCCCAGTCCAAGGCTTTCCACAAGCAGTGGGTTCAGATGATCCAGGAGAGCGGCCCCAAGGACTGGTCGACCTACACCTGGTATCAGGTCGGCACCGATCTCGGCGCCGGCGCCTCGGCGATGATCTTCGACGCCGATATCCTCGGTTACTTCATGAATGGCGGCGACAACAAGATGGCCGGCAAGCTCGCCTTCGCAAGCTTCAAGGCCAACCCGGCAGCCAAGGCGGCGACACCCAACATCTGGATCTGGTCGCTGGCAATGTCCAATTTCTCGAAGGACAAGGACGCCACCTGGTATTTCATGCAATGGGCCTCCGGGCCGGAGCATGGGCTGTTCGGCGCGACCAAGATGGACTTCGTCAATCCCGTCCGCCAGTCGGTCTGGAAGGACGAGATGTTCCGCGAGAAGCTGAACAAGAGCTATCCCGGCTATGTCGAGATGTTCGACGCCTCCGCGCCCGGCGCCTCGATCAAGTTCACCGCGCAGCCGCTGTTCTTCGATCTCACCACCGAATGGGCGGCGACGCTGCAGAAGATGGTGGCCAAGGAGGTGCCGGTCGACGAAGGCCTCGACAAGCTCGCCGAAAGCATCAATGGCCAGCTCAAGGAAGCCGGCCTCGGCTAAGTCGCAACGAGGGCCGGCCTGCCTGGCGGGCTGGCCCTCGTCACACCTTTTCAAGCTTGCGATGCGGTGCCGGAAGGTGACCGCTATTTCGCCCGACCGGTCGCCTTGCTCCCTTGGGCGGCCGGCAGGGCGAAGCGACAGCAACAACGGAGCAGCTCGATGACTGCGGTGGTATCGCAAAGGCCCAAGCCATCCGGCTTCAGGATCAGCAAGAAGGTGCTGCCCTATGTGCTCAGCCTGCCGGCCTTGCTCGTCTGCATCGGCATCCTGATCCCGTTCCTGACCTCGGTGGTCTATTCCTTCCAGCGCTACCGGCTCAGCCAGCCTTGGGCGCGGCAGTTCAACTGGGGCGACAACTACATCTCCTTCTTCACCGATCCGAAATTCTGGAACACGCTCAAGGTGTCGCTGCTCTATGCCGGCACCACCGTCGTGCTGGAACTGCTTCTCGGCCTCGCCATCGCCTTGCTGCTACAGAAGCGCTCGACGCTGAACAATTTCATCTCGATCATGCTGTTGATGCCGCTGATGACGGCGCCCGCACTTGCCGCGCTGATGTGGAAGCTGATGACCAATCCCGGCTTCGGCGTCTTGAGCTATCTCGCCAGCCTCATTGGCCTGCAGGATTTCCGCTGGGCGTCGTCGCCGTCGACGGCGCTGTTCACGGTGGTGCTCGTCGATATCTGGGTCTACACGCCCTTCATCATGATCCTGCTGCTCGCCGGCCTGCGCAGCCTGCCGACGCAGCCCTTCGAAGCGGCGGCGCTCGATGGCGTGCCGCGAAGCTTCGTCTTCTTCCGCATCACGCTGCCGATGCTGACGCCCTACATCCTGACGGCGACGCTGTTTCGGCTGCTCGATTCCATCCAGCAGTTCGATATCATCTATGCCATGACACAAGGGGGGCCGGGCGACACGCTGACCGTCTTCCAGGTCGAGGCCTATCTCAACTTCTTCCAGTCGACCAATGTCGGCCGTTCGGCGGCACTGATGATCATCCTGTGGGCGATCACCTACTTCCTCTCCAACATTTTCATCAAGAACTGGCTGCGGCTGCGCGAACGCGCCCGTGGCCAGGCATAGGAGGCCGGGATGGAACATACCTCGCTTCTCGAGCGCATCCTGCGTGGCATAGCCCTGACGCTGGTCGTGATCTTCTTCATGTTCCCGATCGTCTGGATTTTCATGATGTCGTTCCAGACCAACGAGACGATCCTGCGCATCCCGCCGCAGCTGATCTTCGAGCCGACGCTCGCCAATTACACCGCGCTGATCACCGGCAAGCTGATGACCGCCGCCGGCACGCTCGACATCGCCTTCATGCGCAACCTCGGGAATTCGGTGTTCCTGTCGGTGACCTCAGTGGCGGTCTCGTTGCTGCTCGGTGTGCCGGCGGCCTACGCCTTCGCGCGCCACAAATTCCGCGGCTCGGAGGACATCGCCTTCACGCTGCTGTCGTTCAAATTCGCGCCGGCGCTTCTGGTGCTGTTGCCGCTCACCCTCTATTTCCAGAAGCTCGGGCTCGCCAACACCTATATCGGCCTGATCTGGGTCTACCAGCTGATCTGCCTGCCGCTGATCCTCTGGATCGTGCGCGGCTATTTCGAGGATATTCCGGCCGACATCGAATATGCCTACCGCATCGGCGGCCATTCCTGGTTCGCCACCTTCCGCAAGATCGCGCTGCCGCTCGCCGGTCCCGGCATCGCCGCCGCCGGCCTGCTCGCCTTCATCTTCGCCTGGAACAATTTCGTCTTCGCCCTGGTGCTGGCCTCGGCCGACAAGCAGCCGGTGACGGTCGGCGCGCTTGCCTTCATCACCTCCTCGGGCATCCAGTACGGCCAGATCTCGGCGGCCATCGTGCTCTCGATCACGCCGACGCTGGCGCTCGCCCTCTATGCGCAGCGCTATCTCGTCGAAGGCCTCTCGCTTGGCGCGGTGAAAGGATAGACATGGCCAGCCTCGAACTCAAAAACATCGTCAAGCGCTACAAGAGCCAGACCGTCCTCGACAATCTGTCGCTGACGGTTGCCGACGGCGAAACCCTCGTGCTGTTCGGCCCGTCCGGCGCCGGCAAGACGGTACTGCTGCGCCTGGTCGCCGGCGTCATCGATCCGGATGAGGGCAAGATCTTCATCGGCGGCGACGACATGACCGATGTCGATGCGGAATTTCGTGGCGTCGGCATGGCGTTCCAGAATTTCGCGCTGTTTCCGCATATGAGCGCGTTCGACAACATAGCAACGCCTCTGGAGGCAAAGCGGTCCTCGCCTGGCGCCATCAAGGCCGGCGTCGAAAGTGTCGCCAAGCTGTTGAAGATCGCCCATGTGCTCTCCCACAAGCCGCGCGCGCTCTCCAACGGCCAGAAGCAGCGTACGGCGCTTGCCCGCGCTTTGGTCGGTTCGCCGCCGCTTCTGTTGCTCGACGACCCCTTGCGCAATGTCGACGCCAAGCTGCGTTTCGAGATGCGGCTCGAACTGCCGCGTTTGCTTGCCGATCGCGGCGCCACCGTCGTCTATGTCACCCAGGACTACAAGGAAGCCATGGCGCTCGGCGACCGCATCGCGGTGATGTCGCAAGGCGTCATCCGGCAGCTCGGCACGCCCGAGCAGATCTATCGCGAACCGGCCAATATCGAGATCGCGCGGCTGTTCGGCGACCCCACCATCAACTTGCTCGACGTCAAGCCTTCGCGCGATGCCAAGGGCATCTATGTCGGCCTGTCGAACGTCCAGGTCCATCTGTCCGGCGCTTACGACGCGGCGGTTGGCCGCGATTGCGTCATCGGTCTGCGGCCGGAAGCGCTGAGTTTCGTCGAGGAGGGCATTCCTGGCGCCATTCCGGTGACGGTCGAGGCCGAGACGCCGCTCAACGAAAAGATCGTCACCCTTGTGCGCACCGTGCGCGGCCGCGAAATCCTGGTCTCGCGCCCGGCCGGAACGCCGGGCCGCAGCGAAGGCAAGGCCCATATCGCCGTCGACGGCAAGAGCGCCTTGCTGTTCGATCACGCCAGCGGCGACCGCATCGGTTCCAAGAACGTCGTCGCCTTGCGCAATGGAGAAGCGGCATGAGCCAGAGCGCGCTCACCATATCAGGTGTTGACAAGTTCTACGGTCCGATCGACAGGGGCGTGCATGCGGTCAAGAACCTGACGATGGAAATCGGCAAGGGCGAGATCGTCGCCCTGCTTGGCTCGTCCGGCTGCGGCAAGACGTCGACGCTGCGCATGATCGCCGGTTTCGAGGAGGTGTCGCGGGGCGCCATCTCGGTTGGCGGCCGTCAGGTGCACACCTTACCGCCGGTCAAACGCAATGTGGCGATGGCCTTCGAAGGCTATTCGCTCTATCCCCCGCTGACCGTGCGCGAGAACATGGCTTTTGCGCTCAAGGCTGCCCGGCTGCCGAAAAGCGAGGTCGACGCCAAAGTCGCCAGCATCGCCAAACTGCTCGAGATCGAGGACATATTGGAGCGCTACCCAAGCTCGATCTCCGGCGGTCAGCAGCAGCGCGCCAGCCTCGGCCGGGCGCTGATCCGCGAGGCTGATCTGCATCTGCTCGACGAGCCGATGGGGCAGCTCGAGCCGCAGTTGCGCGCCGTGCTGCGCGGCCGAATCAAACACTTCATCAAGGAGCGCGGCCTGACCGCGATCCTGGTCACCCACGACCAGACCGAAGCCAATGCGCTTGCCGACCGCATCGCGGTGATGGAAGGCGGCGTGCTGCAGCAGTTCGACACGCCGGACCGGATCAAGGAACGTCCGGCAAACCTGTTCACCGGCACCTTCGTCGGCGAGCCGCCGATGAACGTCTTCGAGGCCTATGTCGCAACCGCCGCAGGCCGCATCAATCTCAAGCTTCCCGACGGCCTGTCGCTCGACTACGACAAGGTCGCCTTCAGCGCTCCGGTTCGCGATCAGTTGCTCAGCCGCGAGCGGGTGGTGATCGGCATCAGGCCTTACGCGGTCCGGCGCTCGAAGGAGGGTGTTCCCGCCCGGGTTTCGGCCAACCAGTGGCTCGGCGACCAGACCCACATAGCCGCCGATTTTGCCGGCGGCTCGCTGGTCCTGGTCGAGCATGACCGCACCCGCCTCGATCTGGGTGCGCCGATCAATGTCAGCATCGATCCGAAGAATCTTCATGTCTTCGATCAGGCGAGCGGCAAGGCGATTTCGCACGGCATGGAGCTTGCCTGATGCGTGACATACTGATCGGCATCGACGCCGGCACCTCCGTCATCAAGTCAATCGCCTTCGACACGTCTGGCCGGCAGATTGCCGCCGCCGCGCTGCCGAACCATTATGAAACGCTGCCGGGTGGCGGCGCCGAACAGGATCTGGCGCGCACATGGAGCGATGCCGCCACGACCTTGCGCCAGCTCGCCGACGAAGTGCCCAATCTCGCCAGCCGGACCGTGGCGATCGCCGTGACCGGCCAAGGCGACGGCACCTGGCTGATCGACGCCAAGGGCGAGCCGGTCGCCAAGGGCTGGCTCTGGCTCGACGCGCGCGCCGCGGCCATTGTCGAGGAAATCCGCGCGCGGCCCGAGGATCGGCTCCGCTTCGAGAAGACCGGCAGCGGGCTCGCCGCCTGCCAGCAGGGTTCGCAATTCGTCTTCATGAAGCGCACCATGCCCGAAATGCTCGGCAAGGCGGCAACCGCCTTCCACTGCAAGGACTGGCTCTATTTCAAGCTGACCGGTGAACGCGCCACCGATCCGTCCGAGGGCACCTTCACCTTCGGCGATTTCCACACCCGCGACTATAGCGACGATGTGCTCGACGTGCTTGGCGTCGCCGATCTCCGGCATCTGCTGCCGCCGATCGTCGATGGCACCAGGCACAGCACCGCCCTGTCGCAGGCAGCGGCCGACGCCACCGGGATGCTGGCCGGCACGCCGGTCGTGCTCGGCTATGTCGACGTCGTCTGCACCGCGCTCGGCGCCGGCCTGCTCGACCGCCTGCGCAAGCCCGGCTGCTCGATCATCGGGTCCACCGGCATGCATATGCGGCTGGCCGAAACCCCTGAGGACGTGCAACTGAACGAAGCGGCGACCGGTTATACGATGGCGATGCCGGCGCCCGGCGTGTTCGCGCAGATGCAGTCCAACATGGCGGCGACGCTCAACATCGACTGGGTGCTTGGGCTCGCCTCGGGCATTCTCGCCTCGCAAGGCATATCGCGCAGTAATGGCGAGATGATCGCGCTGGTCGATGCCTGGATCGCGGCCGCGCAGCCGGCCTCGCTGCTCTATCAGCCCTATGTGTCGGAAGCCGGTGAGCGGGGGCCGTTCGTCGATGCCAATGCCAGGGCCGGCTTTGTCGGCATTTCCTCACGGCACGGCTATGCCGACCTCGTTCGCGCCGTCTTCGAGGGCTTGGCCTTCGCGGCACGCGACTGCTACGCCGCCATGGGGCCATTGCCGCGCGAAGTCCGCCTGACCGGCGGTGCGGCCAGAAGCCCGGCGCTGCGCAAGATCCTGGGTGCGGCGGTGGGGGCCGATATTCGCACCAGCGCGCGCGAGGAGGCGGGCGCCGCGGGCGCGGCAATGATCGCCGCTGTCTGCGTCGGTCTCTACCCGTCCATGGACGAATGTGTCGGCGAATGGGTGACACCGCTGCTTGGCGAGGCCGAGCCGAGCGACCGCAGCCTCGCCGCGATCTACGACAAGATGACCCCGTCCTACATGTTGGCACACCAGGCGCTGCGGCCGGTCTGGCGCGCAATGGCGGCGTCGCAGGCAAATTGAATTGAGAAGTCGAGTATGCGTAAGAAAATAGCGATCATTGGCGACAACTTCATGCTTCCGCAGGTTTTCCGTACCGAGATCGAGAAAGTCTCGCGTGGCGACCTCGATATCAGGACATTGCAGACGGCCTGGCCCGATGAACCGATGGAATTCGGCAATCCGGCGCTCGGCCTCGACAAGGTCAAGGAGTATTTCGGCCATCCCGACGAGATCGTTGATTTCATCGGCGATGCCGAGATCCTCGTCACCCAGCTGGCGCCCCTGTCGGAGGCCATGATGCGGCGCTTGCCGGCGCTTAGACTGGTCGCGGTTTCGCGCGGCGGCCCGATCAACATCGACATGGTGGCGGCCAGGGCACATCGCATCACGGTGGTCAACGTGCCCGGCCGAAACGCGACGGCCGTCGCCGAGTTCACCCTCGGCGCTATCCTGGCCGAGACGCGGCTGATCCGGGTCGGCCACGAGGCCTTGCGCAAGGGCGAATGGCGCGGCGACCTCTACCGCGCCGACCGCACTGGCCGCGAGCTCAGCGAAATGACCGTCGGCGTCATCGGCTATGGCAACATCGGCACCAAGGTCGTTCGACTGCTGCGCGCCTTCGGCTGCCACGTCCTGGTTTGCGACCCCTATGTGCAGTTGAGTGCCGACGACCGCAATGCCGGTGTCGAACTCGTCGCTCTGGACAATCTCCTCGTCCGCTCCGACGTGGTCACGTTGCATCCCCGGGTGACCGAGGAGACGCGCGGCCTCATCGGCAAGGACACCATCGCGCTGATGAAACCGGGCGTGATTCTCATCAACACCGCGCGCGGGCCTCTGGTCGACTATGACGCGCTCTACGAGGCGCTGGTTTCAGGGCAGATCGCCAGCGCCATGCTGGAGACTTTCGCGGTCGAGCCGGTGCCGTCGGACTGGCCCTTGCTGCTGCTTCCCAACGTGACGCTGACGCCGCACATCGCCGGCGCTTCGGTGCGCACCGTCACTTATGCCGCCGAAAAGGCCGCCGAAGAGGTGCGCCGCTACCTCGCCGGCCTGCCTCCGGTCAATCCGTGCTGAGGCGGTGGCCATGACTTTTCAAATCGACATCGAGGCTACTGCGACATGAACGGCGGCCCTGAAATCGTCGACCTCTTCGTCATCGGCGGCGGCGTCAACGGCGCCGGCATCGCGCGCGACGCAGCGGGCCGCGGCCTTTCCGTCATCCTGTGCGAAAAGGACGATCTCGCCGAAGGCACCAGCTCGCGCTCCGGCAAGCTCGTCCATGGCGGCCTGCGCTACCTCGAATATTACGAGTTCCGCCTGGTGCGCGAGGCGCTGATCGAGCGTGAGGTGCTGTTGGAATCGGCGCCGCACATCATCTGGCCGATGCGCTTCGTGCTGCCGCACAGCCCTGACGACCGGCCGGCCTGGCTGGTGCGGCTCGGCCTGTTCCTCTACGACCATCTCGGCGGGCGCAAGCGGCTGCCGGCGACTAGAACGCTTAACCTGCGCACCGCGCCCGAGGGCGCGCCGATCAAGGATGCCTTCAGGCGCGGCTTCGAATATTCCGACTGCTGGGTCGACGATGCCCGGCTCGTCGTCATCAATGCGCTCGACGCCGCCGAGCGCGGCGCCAGGGTTTTCACCCGCACCGCCTGCACCGCCGTCCGCCGCGAGAACGGCCTGTGGGTTGTCGAGATGCAGGACGGCAGGACGGGCATCAGGACGGTGGTTCGGGCGCGTGCGCTGATCAATGCCGCCGGCCCCTGGGTCAACGACATCGTCAACCGCGTTGCCGGCCAGAACTCCAGGCGCAACGTACGCCTGGTCAAGGGCAGTCACATCGTCGTGCCGAAATTCTGGGAGGGGCGGCAGGCCTATCTCATCCAGAACAGCGACAAGCGCGTGATCTTCATCAACCCCTATCAGAACGATCTCGCTCTGATCGGCACCACAGATATCCCTTATGAGGGCCGCCCCGAGGACGTGACGGCGGATGAGAGCGAGATCGACTACCTGATCAAGGTGGTCAACCGCTATTTCAAGCGCGGCCTGGCACGCGGCGATGTCGTCTATTCGTTCTCCGGCGTCAGGCCGCTTTATGACGACAATGCCGACAACCCAAGTGCTGTGACCCGCGACTATATTTTCGAGCTCCACGCGCCGGATGCGCAGGCGCCGCTGCTCTCCGTCTTCGGCGGCAAGATCACCACCTTCCGCAAACTGGCCGAACATGCGCTGGACAGGATCGCGCCGTTCTTTCCCCATATGGGCAAGCCCTGGACCGCGAAAGCGCATCTGCCCGGCGGCGATATCGCCAATGCCGATTTCGAACAGTTTCTCGGCGACCTCGCAGGTGAATATCCCTGGATGCCGGCGTCTCTGCTGAAGCATTATGGCCGGCTCTACGGCACCAGGACACGGGCTTTGGTTGGCGCGGCGCGTTCGCTCGATGAGCTCGGGCGCTGCTTCGGCAAGGATTTCTTCGAGCGCGAGGCCGCCTATCTCTTCGACCGGGAATGGGCCGTGACGTCAGCCGATATTCTCGAGCGTCGCACCAAGCACGGCCTGCATCTGTCCGCCGAGGAAAGGGCGGCCTTCGAGCATTGGTGTGCGAACCGGCTGGCGAGGGCAGGCTGATGGTCCATCCCGTCGATACCGGCGCCAGTGAATTCCGCATGCTGCGCTCCTTGTCCGCCCGCATCGGTGCCGACCCGTTGCTGGTTCAGGGCGCTGGCGGCAACACCTCCATCAAGCAGTCCGGCGTGCTGTGGATAAAGGCCTCGGGCACCTGGCTGAAGAACGCGCGCGACGATGAGATCATGGTGCCGGTCGCGCTGGCGCCGTTGCTCGATGCCGTGGCGCATCGCAGCCCGGCGGCGGAGGCCGCGGGGCAGTTCACGCTGGCGGACCTCAACCCTCGCCAGTTGCGGCCCTCCATCGAGACGACGGTGCATGCGCTGCTGCCGCAGAAGATCGTGGTCCACGTCCATTGCGTCGAGACGATCTCGATCGCCGTGCAGGCCAATGCCGAAGCCTTGCTGGAAGGGCGCCTGCGCGGCCTCGACTGGGCCTTCGTACCCTATCGCCGGCCCGGCCTACCGCTGGCGCAGGCAATCGCCGAGCGGCTGAAGCCCGCGACCAACGTGCTCGTGCTTGGCAATCACGGCCTGGTGGTCGCCGCCGATACGGTCGCCGAAGCAGCCTTGCTGCTGCAACGGGTGACCGGGCTGCTCGCGCGGCCGCCGCGCCCGGCGCCGCCCCCCGATCTCGATGCGCTGCTGAGGCTCGCCTCCGGCAGCGACTACCGGCTGCCGGCCTCGACCGCCGCGCATGCCGTTGCGACCGACCTCGCCAGTTGCCGTATCGCCGCCTCCGGCAGCCTCTATCCGGATCATGTCATCTTCCTCGGTATCGGCTCGGTGATCGCCGGCCCTGGCGAGAACGCGGCGGCGGTCGTCGCCCGCAATGCAGCCGCGCCGACATCCATCCTCTTTCCCGGCAAGGGCGTGCTGATGCGCCGGGATGCCAATGCCGGCGCCGAAGCGATGGCGCGCTGCCTGGCCGACGTCGTCGCGCGCGTCGATGGCGTTGCGCGCGTAAATTATCTCAGCCCGAAGGAGAATGCCGACCTGCTGAACTGGGACGCCGAGAAATACCGCCAGCAACTCAACCGCGAAGGGACGACGCTGCAATGACGGCATTCCGCTCCAGTGTCTTGCTTTGTGTCGGGGAGGGATAGCGACCTTGGCCTTCACGCTCTCCCTCAACACCAATCCGCTGGTCAATCGCTTCGCCGATCCTGACGACCTGATCGACACCATCGCCTATGACATCGGCATAAGGGACGTGCAGCTCACGCATGAGTTCGTCAATCCCGGCTGGCCGGCGGCGACGATCGTCAAATTCGTCCGCCTGTTTCGCGGCGCGCTCGCCCGCACCGGCGTGCGTGTCACGTCCGGCATGACCGGTCCTTACGGCCGGCTCAATCATTTCGGCCATCCCGATGCCGATGTGCGCCGCTACTATGTCGACTGGTTCAAGACCTTTGCCGACATCTCGGCCGAGCTTGGCGCCAGTGGCATGGGCACGCAATTCGCCATCTTCACCCATCGCGACTTTGACGACCCCGAGCGCCGCGCGCGGTTGTTCGACATCGCGCTGGATTGCTGGCGCGAGGTCGCAGAGCATGCCCGTGCGGCCGGCCTGACCTATCTGTTCTGGGAACCGATGTCGGTTGGCCGCGAATTCGGCCACACCATCGAGAATTGCAGGATGCTGCAAGGTGCTATCGACGTCGCCGGCATGGCCATTCCGCTGGAGATGATGGTCGACATCGACCATGGCGACGTCACCTCAAGCAATCCGGCCGACATCGATCCCTATGCCTGGGCCGAAGCCTTTCCCAGGAAATCGCCGATCATCCACATCAAGCAGTCGTCGATGAACAAGGGCGGCCATTGGCCGTTCACATCAGCCTACAACAGGGATGGCCGCATCACGCCTGAAAGGCTGCTGGACACGGTGCGGCGCGGCGGCGGCACCGACAACGAGATCTGCCTCGAACTGTCATTCCGCGAGCGCGAGCCGGTCGACCATCAGGTGGTCGCCATGATCCGCGAGTCCGTCGACTACTGGGCGCCGTTCATCGAGACAGGCAGGTCCGATCTTCTGCCAAAGGCCGAATAGAAACGGGCAGGGGCCGATGCGGCTCCTGCCCGATGAACTCAGCAGATTGAAGTAGCCAGAATTCAACCGAATTTCGGATCGAGGCTGCCAGACTTGTAGCGCTTGGCCATTTCCGAGACCGGCAGCGGCTTGATCTTGGGTGCGTTGCCGGCGGTGCCGAACTGCTCGAAGCGCTCCTTGCAAAGCTTGCGCATCGCCGCCATTGCCGGCGTCAGATATTTGCGCGGATCGAACTCGCTCGGGTTTTCCGTCAGCACCTTGCGGATCGCACCGGTCAGCGCCATGCGGTTGTCGGTATCGATGTTGATCTTGCGCACGCCGTGCTTGATGCCGCGCTGGATCTCTTCCACCGGCACGCCCCAGGTCGGCTTCATCTGGCCGCCATATTTGTTGATGATCTCCTGCAATTCCTCCGGCACCGAGGACGAACCGTGCATGACCAGATGCATGTTCGGCAGGCGGCGATGGATCTCCTCGATGACGTTCATCGCCAGCACCGCGCCGTCCGGCTTGCGCGAGAATTTGTAGGCGCCGTGGCTGGTGCCCATCGCCACCGCCAGCGCATCGACATGGGTGTCGCGCACGAACTGTTCGGCCTGCACCGGGTCGGTGAGCAACTGGTCGTGGCTGATCGCGCCTTCGACGCCGTGGCCGTCCTCCTGCTCGCCGCCGCCGCTCTCCAGCGATCCCAGCACGCCGATCTCGCCTTCGACAGACACGCCACCCCAATGCGCCATGTCGACGACGCGCTTGGTGATGCCGGAATTGTAGGCGTAGTCGGCCGGCGACTTGCCGTCTTCCTTGAGCGAGCCGTCCATCATCACCGAGGTGAAGCCGTACTGGATCGCGGTGACGCAGGTGGCTTCGTTGTTGCCGTGGTCGAGATGCATGCAGACCGGGATGTCGGGATGGATCTCGACCAGCGCGTCGATCAGCTTGGCCAGCACCACGTCATTGGCATAGGCACGCGCACCGCGGCTTGCCTGCAGGATGACAGGCGATTTGGTCTCTTCCGCCGCCTCCATGATGGCGAGGCCCTGTTCCATGTTGTTCATGTTGAAGGCCGGCACGCCATAGCCGTGTTCGGCGGCGTGATCGAGCAATTGTCTCAATGTGATGCGAGCCAACGAATAGTCTCCCGTATCTGGTTTCAAACCTGGTGGTTGCGGACTGTCCGCGCATCGTCCAGCCCACCGATGCTTCTGGCCGGATTTCCGCGCAACCGCAACCGTCACAGCCCGTCGCGGCAGCAATTCTTGTTACAGAGCCGCGATCAGAGCAAACGGAATATCCCACGAATTTATCCCATTATCACAAAATATTTGATACTTTTGCGGCGGAAGCTGTTATATCTTGCGCTCGATCAAGGAGCCGCGCTTCGGGCGTGGGCGGTCAGCGGCAATGAAAAGCGACATCAGGCGGCAAGGCATTATGGAGTTTCTGATGGACGCCGGTCAGGCCGGCGTCGACGATCTCGCTTTGCGCTTTGGCGTCTCGAAGATGACCGTGCATCGCGACCTCGACGAGCTCGAGGAAAGCGGTTTCCTGCGCAAGGTGCGCGGCGGTGCTTCGATCCAGCCGAGCAGCCTGTTCGAAAGCGACTTCCGCTACCGGCAGAAGCAGGCGACCGAGGAAAAGCAGCGTCTGGCCGCGGCTGCCGTGGCCATGATCGAACCTGGCCAGACGGTGATCATCGATGACGGCTCGACGGCGGGCGGCATTGCGCGCCATCTCGCCGACCTGCGGCCGCTGACGGTGATCTCCAACAATCTGGCCGTCATCCAGGAACTGGCCGGCGCCGGAGGGATCCACCTGATCGCGCTCGGCGGCCAATACAGCAAGAAGTTCCACGGCTTCTTCGGCCTGCTGGCCGAGGCCTCGCTCAAATCGCTGCGCGCCGACGTCGCCTTCCTGTCGTCTTCGGCCATCCATGGCGCTTCCGCCTTCCACCAGGATCAGGAGGTGGTGCAGGCCAAGCGGCTGATGATGGTGGCGGCGACCCGCAAATATCTGCTGGTCGACCA
Organism: Mesorhizobium sp. 2RAF45; assembly: GCF_052115225.1. Lineage (NCBI taxonomy): Bacteria > Pseudomonadati > Pseudomonadota > Alphaproteobacteria > Hyphomicrobiales > Phyllobacteriaceae > Mesorhizobium > Mesorhizobium sp. 2RAF45. The sequence goes on from NZ_JBFRGG010000010.1 coordinate 194,521, forward strand.
CGGCAAGTTCGGCCGCACAGCGCTGCATTTCCTGACGGATCTCAGCGCATTCGACGCGGTCTTCACCGGCCGGGCGCCCGAGCCGGGCGTGCGCGCGGTGCTGGATGCCGCCGGCGTTTCGCTGACGGTGATCGACAAGGGATCATGATGCCGGAAATCGGCGGATCGTGATCAGCAAAGTTAAGGAGCAGTACGCGTGGTTTACTGGGTCGGTACAAGCTGGAAGATGAACAAGACGCTCGCCGAGGCGCTGGATTTCGCGCAGCGCCTGGCCGGTTTCATTCCCGGTTTCGATGACCGCATCCAGCCTTTCGTCATCCCGCCCTTCACGGCGGTGCGCGAGGTCAAGCAGGCGCTGTCGTCGACGCACATCAAGGTCGGTGCCCAGAATATGCATTGGGCCGACGCCGGGGCCTGGACCGGCGAGATCTCGCCGCTGATGTTGAGGGATTGCGGGCTCGATCTGGTCGAACTCGGCCACAGCGAACGGCGCGAGCATTTCGGCGAGACCGACCGCACGGTTGGCCTGAAAACGGCGGCCGCCGTGAAGCACGGACTGATACCGTTGATCTGTGTCGGCGAGACGCTGGCCGAGCGCGAAAGCGGGCAGGCCGATGCCGTGCTGAGCGCCCAGGTCGAGGGCGCGCTGCAATTCCTTGAAGGCGAGGCGAAGGGCGGGAAAATCCTCTTCGCCTACGAGCCGGTCTGGGCGATCGGCGACAAGGGCATTCCGGCCAGCGCCGACTATGCCGACAAGCAGCAGGCATTGATCAAGACAGTGGCCGGCGCCCTGCTGCCGTCGGTGCCGCCGGTGCTTTATGGCGGCAGCGTCAACCCCGGCAATGCCGCCGAGCTGGTCGGCCAGCCCAATATAGACGGCCTCTTCATCGGCCGTTCCGCCTGGCAGGCGGACGGCTACATCGACATTCTCGGCCGCGCCTCGGCGGCGATCTGAAACCATCCGGACACGAAAGGGAAAAACATGAAAATAGCCATTGGAGCCGACAGCGCCGGCAAGCCGCTGCTCGATGTCATCGCCGCGCACCTTGCCACCAAATCCGGCCTGACTGTCAGCGATCTCAGCCAGGCCGGCTATTATGCCGACCTGTCGCAAAAACTCGCCCAGACCATCATCGACGGCGAGAACGATCGCGGCATCCTGTTCTGCGGCACCGGCATCGGTGTCTCGATCTCGGCCAACAAGGTGCCGGGCATCCGCGCCGCGCTCACCCACGACACCTATTCGGCCGAGCGCGCGGCGAAATCCAACAACGCGCAGATCATCACCATGGGCGCCCGCGTCATCGGCCCGGAACTGGCCAAGGCGATCGTCGATACGTGGCTGGCCTCCGAGTTCGACGAACAAGGGCCCTCGGCCGGCAACGTCCAGGCGATCAACAGGCTCGACGCGGCGGCGAAACGTTAGCTCAGGCTCTTGCGTATCGCGCCGATCACGGTGACGGCCGATGCCCCGCCGGGGTCGATATGCCCGAGCGATCGCTCGCCGAGCCGCGAGGAGCGGCCCTTGGCGGCGATCATGTCCTTGGTTGCTTCCGCCCCACGCTCGGCGGCTGCCAGGGCCGCCTCGAGACACTGAGCCAAGGTCTTGCCGGCTGCACTGGCCGCGGCGGCCGCTTCGGCCGCCGGTTGCCAGGCATCGACCATCGTCTTTTCGCCCGGTTCGGCCTTGCCGCGATCCTTGATGCCCTGTGCCATGGCCTGGAACAGGGCGATGAAGTCCGCGTCCGCCAGCGTCGCCTTGCCCTTGACGGCGGCGCCGCCGCGCATGAAGGCCGTCGCATACAGCGGGCCCGAGGAAGCGCCGACGGCATTGAGGAATGATTTCGCCGCCGTGTTGAGCAGCGCCGTCGGCTCGGTCGCCGCAAGGTCGAGCGAGGCCAGCGCATCGCGCACAGCGTTGAAGCCGAGCGCCATGGCGATGCCGTGATCGGCGTCGCCAATGACGCCGTCGAGCTGGCAGAGCCGGTCCTTGTCGGCCTCGATCGCCACCGCGATCGTATCGAACATTCTTTTCAGGTCAGCGGTGTCGATGGTCACGGTTTTGCTCTTTCGTCAGCCGGCACGGAACATGGCGCAGTCGCAGGGGTGATCGAGCATGGTCTGCAATTCCTCGTCGAGATGAAAAAGCGTTACCGAGGCGCCGGCCATTTCCAGTGACGTGCAGTAATTGCCGACCCAGGTCGCGTGGGTGGAAACACCGATATCGTCGAGCCGCTGCTTGACCCGCCGGTTCATGATGTAGAGCTCCATCAGTGGCGTCGAGCCGAGCGAATTGACCAGCACAGCAACCTTGTCGCCGCGCTTGGGCGCCATCTCGGCGAAAATCTTGTCCAGCATCTCGTCGGTGATCGCGTCGGCGGTCCCGAGCTTGCCGCGGGCGATGCCGGGTTCGCCATGGATGCCCATGCCGATCTCCATTTCGTCCGCGCCGATCTCGAAATTCGGCCGCCTTGTCTGCGGCAGCGAGCAGGCCGACAGCGCCACGCCCATGGTGAAGGTGTGGTCGTTGGCCTTGCGGGCGATGCGCTCCACCTCGTCCAGGGAGAGCATCCGGTCGCAGGCCGCACCGGCCGCCTTGAAGATGAAGAAATTGCCAGCGACGCCACGGCGCTTCTGCCGCTGGTCGCGCGGCGCCGAGGCGACGTCGTCGGTGGTCAGGACGGTGCGCGCCTCGATGTCATCCATCGCTGCCATCTCGGCCGCCATGTCGAAATTCATCACGTCGCCGGCATAGTTGCCGTACATGAACAAGACGCCGGCGCCGCCGCTGACTGCCTTGGCGCATTCGAGGATCGGATCGGGCGGCGGCGAGGCAAAGACGTTGCCGATGGCCGCCGCATCCGCCAATCCCTTGCCGACAAAGCCGAGAAAGGTCGGCTCATGGCCCGAGCCGCCGCCGATCACCAGCCCGACCTTGCCGGGCCGCGGCCCGTCGCGGGCGATGATCGAGCGCGGACTGCCGTCAGCGCTCCTGAGGTGGCGAGGATGCGCGGCGAGGATCCCTTCAAGCATTTCGTCGACGGCGCGATTGCCGTCATTGATGATCTTCTTGGTCTGCACCGGCATCCTCCCCGAACTCGGTATTTCGCAAATACTACCGGGTGTTATCGCGATTTCCACCCGGCCGGGAAGATTTCATGCCGCGATCTTTTCCCGCGCGGCGAGAATTTCCACGCAGGCCCTGGCCGCTTCCTTGCCCTTGACGGTGAAGTGCTCGAAGAAGAAGCGATGGTGCTCGGCGCTGTCGTGATAATTGTGCGGCGTCAGCACCGCCGAAAGCACCGGAACGCCGGTTGATAGCTGCGCGTTCATCATGCCGTCGATGACGGCGCTGGCGACGAATTCATGCCGGTAGATGCCGCCATTGACGACGAAGGCCGTGCCGAGGATCGCGGCATAGCGGCCGGTCTGCGCCAGGGTCTTGGCATGCAGCGGGATTTCGTAGGCGCCAGGCACGTCGAAGACATCGACGGCGAAGCGATCGCCTCCGATGTCGGCCAGTTCCGCCACGAAGGCGTTGACGCACTGATCGACGATGTCGGCGTGCCAGCGCGCGCGGATGACGGCGATGCGAACAGTTTCATAGTCTTTGTGGGAATGCTGATTCATGGGTCCATCCTTCCGTTTCGAACCAGAATCAGGACGCACGATACGGAATTCGTCCCGCCGGAGCGGTCCGTTTTCCGTTTCGTTCTCTTTCATCCGGACTGTAACCGTCGGCTCCGGAATCACACCGGATCTGCTGACCTTTCCGATTTCTTTTCGGAAAGCGCTCGCGGGCTTGGCCGAAACCATTACCGCCGGTGGGGATTTTCACCCCGCCCTGAGAACATTAACGGGCTTGTATGGAAGGGCAGGGGTGCCGCTGTCAACCGAACGACGGGCCGGTGGCCAATCACGTTCTGTCAACTGGAACAATTCCGCAAAAAGAACCGCTCTATCGCGTGCGCCACGCAGCCGCCGCTACGGCAACCAGCATCAGCAGCGCCGCAACCATCGCGCAGACGGCAAAGCCGAAGTTGGAATAGATCGGCCCGAAGCCGGTGGTACCGATGAAGACCGCCAGATAGGTCACCGCGCTGTTCAGGCCCATGATCGTGCCGCGCCGCGAGGGGTCGAGCGCCGAGAGGCGCATCACCAGGACATTCAGCCCGAAATGATTGGCAAGCCCCCAGATAGCCACCATGGCCAGCGTCAGGCCGAAACTGTCGCTCGTCGCGGCAATGGCGACATAGACGGCGGCGACAAGAAGATAGGCGAACGGCATGACGCGACGGGCGCCCAGGCGATCGATCACGCCGTCGAGGAGGGCAGCCGTGCCGAAGCCGATGCCGTAGGCGAGCGCGGCCCAGCCATTGGCGCTCACCGATTTGCCCAGTCCGCTGTGCAGGTGGTCGCCGAGATAGCCATAGACGCCATAGAACGCGGTCATGAAGGCCGCGCAGGCGATGAGAAGTGGCACAATGCCGGGAATGCTGAGTGCCGCCAGCGGCGTCGGTGCCGGGCCGCTCTTCCTGATGTCGCTCAGCGACGTCATGGTGAGGCTGGCCAGCGCCAGCATTGCCAGCACCGCGACGGCGGCGAAGACGGCGCGCCAATGCACGAGATCGGCAAGCACGGCCGAGAGCGAGACGCCGGCCACCATGCTGAGCGTCCATCCGGTCAGCACGACGCCGATGGTGCCGCTTTCGCGGCCCGGCGGCGCGATCGCCGCTGAACTCGCATAGATCGCCGGCATGGCGACGCCGGCGGCGATGCCGGCGATGAGTTGCGCCGCGACAAGCATCATCACCGTCGGTGCTGCCGCGCTGGCAACGAGGGCAATGGCCAGCAACAGCAACGCTCCTTGCAGCATCCGGCGGGCGCCGAGCCGGTCGATGTAGCGGGCAAGGAACAGGGCGCTCGCCGAGGTTCCGAGGTCAAAAGCAGCCGCCGCGACCATGACGGTCGGGACGCTGCTTTCGAAGGACAAGGCCACCGCCGGAGCTATGGGCCCCAGCACTAGCGAATTCGATCCGATCACGGCGATGCAGCCGGTCAACAGATAGGCGAGGGCTGGGATCGGCGGCCTGGCGTCTGCTGCCAGGACTGTGGCTTGATTGCTGTTCGACATATCCTCATAATGGCCGTATTAAATTCCGTGGCAATCAGGATTGTCGACATGGATGAAGAAACAGATGGCGTTCTGCAGAACAGGCCTGCGCCCCGCGATATCGATGCGATTGACCGAAAAATATTAGGTGTTCTCGTCGACGACGCGACGGTCAGCTATGCCGAACTCGGCGATCGGGTCGGGCTTTCGCCGCCAGCCGCGCATGAACGGGTCAAACGCCTTCGGCGCAGCGGCGCCATTCGCGGCACGGCAGCGATCATCGACCCCAAAGCGGTGAAGAAGCCGCTGCTCGCCTTCGTGCATATCGACACCAGGGGCTGGGGCAAGACCCCGGAGCTGATGGCGGTTTCGCAATATCCGGAAGTCGAGGAGATCCACACCGTCGCCGGCGATACCTGCATGCTGTTGAAGGTCCGCACGGAAGATACGAGGGCGCTGGAAGGCCTGCTTGCTCGCCTCTACGAAACGCCCGGCGTCACCTCGACGCGCAGCTATGTGGTGCTGTCGACCTATCTCGAGCGTCCGGTGCAGCCCGGCATCACCGACACATGGCCGACGCCGGGGCACATGAGCAAGCCGTTGTACTAGCCGGTTTCGGCGCTATGCCCGTTCGGGGAACATTGCCTTCAGGCCCTCGCGCGAGGCCTTGGCGATGCCGCGCTCGGTGATGAGCCCGGTCACTAGCCGTGCAGGGGTCACGTCGAAGGCCGGGTTGGCGGCCGGCGTCGCTTCGGGCGAGATGCGTACCTGGGCGATCTCGCCGCTGGCGGTCTTGCCCCAGACCAGCGAGACCTCGTCGGCCGAGCGCTGCTCGATAGGGATCTCCTCGAGCCCGTCATGCACCGTCCAGTCGATGGTCGGCGAGGGCAGCGCGACATAGAACGGCACGTCATTGTCGGCGGCGGCGAGCGCTTTCAGATAGGTGCCGATCTTGTTGCAGACATCGCCGTCGGCGGTGGTGCGGTCGGTGCCGACGATGACCATGTCGATCGCGCCGCGCTGCATCAGATGGCCGCCGGCATTGTCGACGATCAGCGTGTGCGGAACGCCGTGGCCGGCCATCTCCCAGGCGGTGAGCTGGGCGCCTTGGTTGCGCGGCCGGGTCTCATCGACATAGACGTGGACCGGGATGCCGGCTTCCGTTGCCAGATAGATCGGCGCGGTGGCAGTGCCGTAATCGACGGTCGCCAGCCAGCCGGCATTGCAGTGGGTCAGGATATTGACCGTTTCGCCCGGCTGCTTGCGCGCCGCGATCGCCTTGATGATGGCGAGACCGTTCTCGCCGATGGCGCGGTTCAGTCCGACATCCTCGTCGGCGATCTCGGCGGCGCGCCGATAGGCGGCCGCGGCGCGTTGTTGCGTTGGCAGCGGCTTGAGGAAGCGCCGCATCTCGTCCAGCGCCCAGCGCAGATTGATCGCCGTCGGACGCGTCTCGTGCAGCGTCTCCCACACGGCATCGAGCGCTGCGTCGGACGGATCATCCGCCATCTGCATGGCGACGCCGTAAGCCGCGGTGACGCCGATCAGCGGCGCGCCGCGCACCCACATGTCGCGGATGGCGGTGGCGATTCCGGCAACCGTGCCGATCGTCTCGATGCGGAAATCATGTGGCAGCCAGCGCTGGTCGATGATCTCGACCGAACGGCCGTCGTCGCTCAGCCAGATGGTGCGGTAGTGGCGGTCGCCGACGTTCAAATGCTGCTCTCCTGTTCGATCAGCGCGGCCAGGGTGTTGACCTCGTCGATGCTGTGTATCTGGCGCCGGTTGACGGCGATGTGACGGCCGAATTTCAGCGCCTTTGCCTCGCAACTGGCGCGAAGCTCTTCATCGGCAATGGTCTCGAAATCGGCATTGTGGGCGAGGCCGAGGATGCGCCTGTGCACCTCGATGCCGGCAAAGCCGAGCAGATCGGTCCAGATCTGGTGCAGCATATGGTCGAGCGCCTGTTCGGCACCCAGCCTGTCGCCCTGATCCTCGAACAGGCTTTTTTGGTAGAGCATGCCGGTGCGCTCGCTGCGCCACAGATGCGAGAATTCGGCGCGGAACACCGCCCATGTCTCTGCGGTGACCCCAAGCAGATAGGCGCGCATCGCATCGCGCTTGCCCTTCTCCTCATGTCCGTGTTGCGAGAAGAACGACATCCAGAAATTGGCGAGCAGCATGCCGACATCGAAGGCCATCGGTCCGTAGAAGGCGAACTCCGGATCGATCATCCGGGTCTCCGTGTCGGTGACCATGATCGAGCCGGAATGCAGGTCGCCATGCAGCAATGTCTCGGCATTGGCGGCGAAAATGTGCTTCAGCCGCTGCGCCTCGACCTTGAGGTCGCGATCAGCGCGCAGTTCGGCGACGATGCCGTCGAGCTGCGGCGACGTATGGCGGTTCATCTTGGCGTCGAAATAGGGATCGGAAAACACCAGGTTCTCGGTGATGTCGCAGAGCTCGACATTGTCGGCGAACAGCGCGAGATCGGCCTTGCGATCCTTGGTCACCATCGACAGGTCGGAACCGCGAAACAGCGTACGGGCCATGAACAGGCCGATATCCCTGGCGATGTTGGGCAACTGGCGCCCGTCGATCAGGGCGCGCCTGAGAATGATGTGTGGCGGCGCCAGATACTCCATGATGATCAGCGCCTGGCCTTCATCGAAATGATAGATCGCCGGCACCGAGCCCGGCGCGCGCGCCTCTTGCCTTGTCAGCGCGTGATACTCGAAGAAGGAGCGCTTCAGCGGCAGCGGCCAGCTGTCGCCGACCAGGCGGACATAGGGCAGGGCCTGCTTGACCACCGCCGCGCCGCCGGCGCCCTCGACGATGAAGACGAGGTTGAGATTGCCGTCGCCGACCTCGCGGACCTTCCACTGTGTCGTGTCCCTGCCGATCTTGGCGCACAGCGCCTCGTTCGTGCCGAGGCGCGTTGCAAGCGTCTCCACCGACAGTGCTTCGAACGGCGATTTTCCGGTCATTCGTGTCCCTCCCGCCTGTGCGCTCCGATCATAAGGGAGCCTTGACGGCGGGGCCAAGCTAGGAAGCGATCTGGCAATTGTCAATCGTGTTGACAATTGCCGATGTAGCCCATAGCGTCATGGTCAGGGAGGAACGCATGGTCGGCAATGCCGTGTTCCGTGTAGAGGGACTGAGGAAATCCTTTGGCCGTAACGAGGTGCTTGGCGGCATCTCGCTCGAGCTGCATTCCGGCCAAGTCACCGTGCTGATGGGCGCCAATGGCGCCGGCAAATCCACCCTCGTCAAGATCATCAGCGGCGTCTACGAACGCGGCGGCGGCACGATGACCCTCGCGGACCAGGATTTTGCGCCGAACACGCCGGCGGAGGCGATCCGCGCCGGTGTTGTCACCGTGCACCAGAACATCAATGACGGTGTGGTCGCCGACCTCGACGTCGCCACAAACCTCACACTCGACAGGCTGAGCGGCAAGGGCGTGCCGACGCTGTTCAATCCGGCCCGCGTGCGCCGCGAGGCCAAGGCCGTCGCCGACCGCATGGGGTTGGCTATCGATCTCAAGGCCCGCGTCAACGACCTTTCGCTGGCCGATCGCCAGATGGTGGCGATCGCGCGGGCCTTGGCGCATCAGCCGAAAGTGCTGATCCTTGACGAGCCGACCTCCTCGCTCTCCAGCGCCGAGGCCGACCGGCTGTTCGCGCTGGTCGACAGGCTGCGCGAGCAAGGCGTGGCGATCCTCTACATCTCACACCGCATGTCGGACATCAGGCGGCTTGCCGACCGCATCGTCTCGATGCGCGACGGCGTCATTTCAGGTGCCTTCGACACCAAACCGCTCGACTATGAAGGCGCGGTCAATGCCATGCTCGGCCGCAAGATCCATCTCGACCAGATCGTTGCCAGGAGTTCGGCCAAGCCGGTCCTGACGGTCGAAGGCCTGCGCATCGGGCTAGGCGCCAGGCCGATTTCGCTGACGCTTGGCGATGGCGAGGTCGTCGCCATCACCGGCCTCGTCGGCGTCGGCAAGACAGCACTTGCCGAGACGCTGTTCGGCGTGCGCAAGCCGCTGACCGGCACCATGACGATGAACGGCAAGCCCTATGCGCCGCGATCGGCCGGCGATGCGATCGCCGCCGGCGTGTTCCTCGTCGCCAAGGATCGCGCCACCAGCGGCATCGTCAGCGGCTTCAACATCGAGCGCAATGTCAGCCTGCCTTTCCTCAAGCGCATGTCGACTCTTGGCGTGCTCAAGCGCCGCCTCGAACGCGCCACCGCGCGCCGGCAGATCGAGGAACTCAGCATCGTCTGCCGTTCCGAGAAAGACGAAATGTCGGCATTGTCAGGCGGCAACCAGCAGAAGGTCATGGTTGCCCGCTGGATGGCGCAGAATGCCGCGCTGTTCATCCTCGACGAGCCCTTTCAGGGCGTCGACATCTCGGCCAGGCGCGACATTGCCGCCAAGCTGAGAGCAAGCGCCAATGGCCGCGCGACGCTCTTGTTCGTCACCGAACTCGACGAGGCGCTGGAGACGGCCGACCGCATCCTGGTGATGTCGGAACACACAATCGTCGGCGAACACCGCAACGCCGAAGTCGATCTCGATCGCCTGCTGGCCGAGGTTGCCGGCGGGCCGCTGCACAGCGCCGCCTGAGCGTGGCAGCGGCTAGAATTGGAATGGAGAGACTATGCGTCCGAGTTGGATAGGAATGGCTGCGTCGCGCGGGTGCGCTGAATGACGCTGCGCGACCACGCCATACGCTATGGGTTTATCGTCCTGTTGTTCGGGCTCGTCGCCTATTTCGCGATCGCCGCCGATGGGTTTGTCTCGCCGCAAAGTGCCGTCTTCATCTTCCAGTCGGTCGCCATCACCGGCGTGCTGGCGCTCGGCGTCACCGCCACGCTGGTCGTCGGCGGCTTCGACCTGTCGATCGGCTCGGTCGCCACATCGGCCATGATGGCGGCTGCCTATGTCATGGTGGTGTTGGAGCAGAACGCCGTCGTGGCGGTCGTTGTCTGCCTGCTCATCGGTGCTATTGTCGGGCTGATCAACGGCTGGCTGATCGTCTATATGCGCGTGCCCGATCTTTTGGCGACGCTCGGCATGATGTTCCTGCTGGTCGGCCTGCAGCGCATCCCGACCGAAGGCCGCTCGATCGCCACCGGCATGACCATGCCAGACGGTTCGGTCGCCAATGGCAAGTTCGGCGACGCTTTCCTGGCGCTCGGCCGCCACCGCTTCGACTTCTTCATCCCGAACCTCATTCCGGTGTCGGTGGTGGTGCTGCTGGTGCTGGCCCTGCTGATCTGGTTCTTCCTCGAATACACCCGGTTCGGCCGCATGATGTACGCGGTCGGCTCCAACGAGCGTGCCGCCGAACTCGCCGGTGCGCCTGTCAAGGCATACAAGATCTGGGCCTACGTTATTTCAGGAGTTTTTGCCTCGATCGGCGGCATTTTGCTCGCCGCCCGGCTTGGACGCGGCGACATCGCCTCGGGTAATAATCTGCTGCTCGATGCGGTTGCCGCGGCGCTGATCGGCTACGCGGTGCTCGGTGCCGCCAAGCCGAACGCCTTCGGCACGGCCGTCGGCGCGCTGTTCGTCGGCATCCTGCTGCAAGGCCTGACGATGATGAACGCGCCTTACTACACGCAGGATTTTGTCAAGGGCGTGGTTCTGGTCGTCGCCCTTGTCTTCACCTTTGCCCTTTCGGGCAGGGGCAGGGGGTAGTCTCGACCGGACAGGATTTTGGGTTCAACAAGAGTGGAGGAAACAAGGTGAACATCACGAGAAGACTTCTGGGGAAGGTGGCGCTCGGGCTGGCCGGCGCAACCATGCTGATGCAGGTCCCGGCTTTTGCCGCGGACAAGCCGGCGCCGTTCGACAAGCCCGGCGTCAAGATCGCGCTGGTGCGCTATCTCTCGACCGGCGACTTCTTCCAGGCCTATCTCTCGGGCGTCGAGGCGCAGTCCAAGGCGCTTGGCATCGACCTGCGCGTGCTCGACAGCCGCCAGGATGCCGCCCTTCAGTCCGATATGGTCGACCAGGCCATCGCGCTTGGCGTGCAGGGTATCATCATTCAGCACGGCCTGACGGAATCGATGAAGGATGCGGCCCAGCGCGCGGTCGACGCCGGCATCAAGGTGGTGGCATTCGATGTCAATGTCGAAAACCCCAAGATCCCGCAGATCGAACAATCGGATAAAGACCTTGCCCGTCTCGCGCTCGAGCAGGCGGTGAAGGACAATGGTGATAGCTGGAATGCCGGCTATGTCTACGTCGCCGGTATCGCGCCGCTCGACCGCCGCAACGAGACCTGGGTCGACGTGAAGAAGAAATATGCAGGCATCAAGGAAGTCGCGATGTTCGGCACGCTCGACAACCCGATCGCCAACTCCGTCGCCAACCAGGCGCGCTCGGTGCTGTCGGCCCATCCCGACATCAAGGTGATGTTCGCCCCCTATGATGAATTCGCCAAGGGCGTGAAGATCGCCGTCGACGAGGCCGGCCTGAACAAGGGCATCAAGATCTATTCGGCCGACATCTCGACATCGGATATATCGGCGATGCGCGAGCCCGATAGCGCCTGGGCGGCGACCGCGGCGACCAACCCGGCCGTCGTCGGCCAGGTCTCGGTGCGCGCTCTGGCGCAACTGCTCGCCGGTGAAGATCCCGGCCACAACGTCATCGTGCCGCCGACGCTGATCACCCAGAAGGAACTGATCGACAAGGACATCAAGAACATGGAAGACCTGTCGGCCAAGCTGCCGCAGTTCGCCCATGCCGATGTCGCCATGCCGGCCTGGATGCCGAACCCGAACGCGAAGTAGGTGGCGTCATAGCGCATATGAAAAGGGCGGCCTGCGAGCCGCCCTTTTTGTTGTCTGCTGGAAAGCCTATCGCAGCGCCGCCGCGATGTTGCCGCCGTCGACCGTCGTCACGTCGGCGGTGGTGCGTTCGGCAAGCGCGTGATGCAGGAAGGCCTGCGCCACATCCTGCGCCGTCACTTCCTGGCCAAGCAGGTTGCCGGACATGTATTCCTTCTCCGACACTCCGCGCGCGCCGGAGCGGCTGGCGATCATGGCGTCGGTCAAAAGGCCGGAGCGAATACGGTCGGCGTTGACGGCGTTCGAGCGGATGCCATGGGTGCCGTAGTCGAGCGCATATTGCCGGGACAGGAACAATGTCGCCGCCTTCGGCACGCCATAGGCGCCGAATTTCGGACCGGGATTGACCGCCTGCTTGGAGGTGTTGAACAGAAGCACACCGCCGGTGCCCTGTTCGAGCATGATGCGCACGGCGTTCTGCGCCACCGACTGATGGGCGAAGAAATTGAGTTCGAAACTCTTGCGCAGCAGCGCATCGTCGAGCTCGCCGATCCGGCCTTCCCAGGCCGCGCCCGCATTGGAGACCAGGATGTCGACGCCGCCGAAGACTGCGACCGCTTTGTCGAAAGCGGCCCGCACCTGGACCGGGTCGGTGATGTCGGCGCCTACACCGATCGAATTGTTGCCGGCTTTCTTGGCGGCTTCAGCGGCCTTTTCGGCATCGAGATCGACGACGACCGCATGGGCACCATTGTCGGCGAACAATTTTGCCGTCGCAGCCCCGATCGCGCCGGCGCCGCCGGTGATCAGCACCACCTGGCCGGTCAGCGGCTTCGGCTTGTTGGAGGCAAGCTTGGCCTGTTCGAGCGACCAGTATTCGAGCGGGAACAAATCGGCCTTGGACAGCGGATGGAAACGGCCGACGGCTTCGGCGCCGCGCACCGCCTCGATCCACATCTCGCCGACATCGGAGGCGATCCTGGCATCCTTCAGCGTGCGGCCGTGGCCGAACATGCCGAGCCCCGGCACCAGCGTCAGCCGCGGCATCGGGTCGAGCATGGTGCGCTTGACGTCGTCGAGTGCGTCATTGGTCTCGAAATAGGCGCGGTACTCCTTGGCGAAAGCGTCAACATGGCTCTTGATGACGCCCTTGTAGTCGCCAACCTTGTCGGCGTCTGGCGCGGGCACCGCCATCGGTCCGGTCTTGATGCGGATCGACAGATCCGGTGTCGACACGCCGCGTCCGGCATAGTCGGCGATGGCGGCCGAATTGATGAAATCGACGATCGCGTCGGAGGTGCGGAAGTCGGAGATCATGCGATCGAAGCGGCCTTCGCCGCGCGCCACCGCAACGGCGCCGCGCAGCATCGGGGCAATGGAAGCCGGGGTCGCGAGCTTTGCCGGCAACGCTGCTTTGGCAGCCTTCGGCTTAGCATTCTCAGCGACGTACTCCTCGGCGACGTTCACATAGTGGATCATCCGGTCATAGGCCTGTTTGGCATCGTCGCCGAAGGTGAAGATGCCGTGCTTGTCGAGGATCAGTCCTTCCACCGTCGGGTCGGCATCGAAGACGTCGGCCGCCGCCTTGGCGAGGTCGAAGCCCGGCATGATGTAGGGCACATAGCCCATCTTGCTGCCGAACACCGTCTTCACCAACGGCTTCGAATCTTCCTGGTCGACGATAGCCAGGATGGCGGTCGAATGGGTGTGATCGACGAATTTGTGCGGCAGGAAGGCATGCAGCAGCGTCTCGACCGAGGGGTTGGGCGAGGAGGGGTCGATGAGGTTCGCCCGCTGCAGCGCCACCATGTCCTCATCGGCGAGCTTGTCCAGCGCGCGCGCCTTGAGCAGGGCGCGCATCTTGACCGCCGGCAGGCCCTGCGGCTCGATGACGGCCATATCCCAGCCGCTGCCCTTGACGCACAGCACATCCCATTCATCGCCGACGAGATCGGTCGCCTTGATCTTGCAGGACGTATTGCCGCCGCCATGCAGGACCAGCTGTGGCACGCCGCCCAGCAGCCGCGTCGTGTAGACGCGCAGCGCGAGGTCGCGGCCGACACCCTTTTTCGCATAGTCAGCGACGAGTTTCTCGGCCGTGTCGTCGTTCCACAAATTCTTCATGTTCGCTTCGTCCAGTTGCTGTCTTGGGTGGTGAAACAGGAATGCCGCGACGCCTTGATGACAATGCGCCGGCGAAGGGTTGCTTTTTCAGGATGCGTTTTGTGGTGCCGCTCCGGCATGATCGAGCAGCCGCTGCGCCATATGCGCGCCGACCACTAGATGCGTGCAAAGCCCGCCGGCGAGCGCCGCCAGCAATGGCTCGAACTTGCTGTCCTCCTGCACCACCATCAGGCGTTTTTCGATGGCGCGCAGCGAGGCGAGGTCAGCCGAAATGACCCGGCGGTTATAGCTGCAGTCGAGCGCCTCGCCCTTGGCGTCGATGATCTGTCCGGCGATCACGCCGGCGGCGCCGATACCGCGCAGCGCGGCCATTTCGTCCGGGTTGAGCGCGCCGCATTTGACGACGTGGCTGTCTGCATCGACGGTGCCGACGGAGAAAAGCGCGAGGTTGCAATCGCTGATGCCGGCCAGTTGTTCGCGGATCACCGGCTCGGCGCGCAGCGCACGCGCCAGCTCTTCCGTCGACAGCACCAGCGGCGCATAGAAATTAAGCCCCTTGGCGTTGAGGCGCCGCGCGATCTCCATGGTGCACTGGTCGGGCCGATAGGAGTAGGGCGCGCCGAGATTGCCGCAGAGCTGCACCACCGTGACATCCTGCAGGTCGGCATAGGACATGATGTCGGCGATCGTATAGACGGTGCGGCCCCAGGCGACGCCGATGCGGTCGCCCTTCTTGACCAGTTCGAGAAAGACGCTCGCCGCCAGCACGGCGATATCAGTCGACGGGTCCGGGATATGGCCGTTCTCCGGCGCGATCCAGACCGCGTCGAGTTTCAAGGCGTCCTCGAGCCTGCGCGCCATCACGTCGTCGGTGAACAACTGGGTCGAGGTCGAGATGTTGACGATGCCGGTCTCGCGCGCCTTGCGCAGATACATGGCCACCGAAGCACGCGAAATGTTAAGCTGGCTTGCAACCTGGTCCTGCCGCAGGCCATGCGCATAGTAGAGCCAGGCGGCTTTGTGAATGAGTTGTTCTGCCGGTCGGATCGCCATGCCGCCTCCTCGGCTGACATTAGTCGCGGCTCTCGACAAAAGTCAAATTGGCATGCGTGAGTGCGATCGCCTCGAAACAAAACGCATCCGGGATGGTCGTTCTACAAAGCCAGGACAGCATAGCATTTTCGGCCATTCAGGGGGATGGCTTGACGAGAGCCCTAAGGTTAGAAAGCTCGAAAAGGACTTTTGGGGAGGACGGGATGGGCAATCCTTACGAACAGGATCTCGACAGGAACGCGGCCAACCACCAGCCGCTGACGCCGCTCACCTATCTGGAGCGCGCGGCAAGGACGTATCCCGACCACATAGCCATCATCCACGGCCGCCAGCGCATCAGCTACCGCGATTTCTGGCGCCGCTCGCTGAAGCTCGCCTCGGCGCTGCAAAAGCACGGCATCGGCAAGGGCGACACGGTCACCGTGATGCTGTCCAACACGCCGCCAATGCTGGAGACGCATTTCGGCGTGCCGATGACCAAGGCGGTGCTGCATTCGCTCAACACCCGCCTCGACGCCGCGGTCATCGCATTCCAGCTCGACCATGCCGAGACCAAGGTGCTGATCGTCGACCGCGAATTCTCCGGCGTCGTCCGGCAGGCGCTCGATCTGGCCAAGGTCAAGCCGCTGGTCATTGACTATGACGATCCCGACTACGCCGCCGACGCCCCCTATCCGAAGGGTGAGCGGATTGGCGCGCTCGACTATGAGGATTTTGTCGCCGGCGGCGATGAGGATTTCGCCTGGTCGATGCCCGACGATGAATGGGACGCCATCTCGCTCAACTACACCTCGGGCACGACGGGCAATCCGAAGGGCGTCGTCTATCACCATCGCGGCGCCGCCCTGATGGCCTACACCAACACCATCCATGCCGGCATGGCCAAGCACGCCGTCTATCTCTGGACGCTGCCGATGTTCCACTGCAATGGCTGGTGCTTTCCATGGACGCTGGCCGTCCAGGCCGGCACCCATGTCTGCCTTCGCTGGGTGCGGCCGAAGCCGATCTACGATGCTATCGCCGATAACGGCGTCACCCATCTCTGCGGCGCGCCGGTCGTCATGTCGGTGCTGATCAATGCCAAGGATGAGGATAAGCGCACGTTCGCGCAGACGGTGACCTTCAACACCGCGGCCGCGCCGCCGCCGGAAGCCGTGCTGTCGGGCATGGCCGATGCCGGTTTTGCCGTCACCCATCTCTATGGCCTGACTGAGACCTATGGCCCGGCCGTGGTCAACGAATGGCACGGCGAATGGGACGATCTTGCCAAGGGCGAGCGCAGCGCCAAGAAGGCAAGGCAGGGCGTGCGCTATGCCGCGCTCGAAGGCCTGACCGTCATGGATCCCGAGACGATGCAGGCGACGCCGGCCGACGGCGAAACCATCGGCGAGGTCATGTTCCGCGGCAATATCGTCATGAAGGGCTATCTCAAGAACCGCAAGGCGAGCAACGAAGCCTTCGCCGGTGGCTGGTTCCATTCCGGCGATCTCGGCGTAATGCATCCCGATGGCTACATCCAGCTCAAGGATCGTTCCAAGGACATCATCATTTCGGGTGGCGAGAACATTTCCTCGATCGAGGTCGAGGATGCGCTCTACAAGCACCCGTCCGTCGCCTCCTGCGGCGTTGTGGCGCGCCATGACGACAAATGGGGCGAAGTACCGGTTGCCTATGTCGAGCTGAAGCCCGGCAAGACGGCGACCGAGGCCGAGATCATCGAGCACTGCCGTTCGCTGCTTGCCCGCTTCAAAGTGCCGAAAGCGGTGATTTTCGCCGAGATTCCAAAGACCTCGACCGGCAAGATCCAGAAATTCCGGCTGCGGGAAATGGCCAAACTCGCCTGAAGCGCCGGCGGCTTCTTCAAAAATATTTTGAGTTGCCCGCATCCTTGGGCCGCTTGGTGACGTCTGTTGGATGTCACCATCTGTCACTATCTTGTACGCGTACGTCGATTTCGCGTTGACATCCCATCTTCTTCAATTTACGAATGACGAAAATTGAAATTCGTCACTTGTCAAACGAAAGAGCTATGTCCGAAGCCGCCAACATCATGGTCGATGCCGCCAGACAGGAGAATGTGACGCGCATTCTCGACTGCGCCGAGCGCCTGTTCCGGCACTACGGCTACGGCAAGACCAATGTTGCCGACATTGCCCGCGAGCTCGGCATGTCGCCGGCCAACATCTACCGTTTCTTTGCCTCCAAGGTTGAAATCCACCAGGCGGTGTGCGGCCGGATGCTCGGGGCCAGCTACAAGATGGCCTACGAGATCATGCGCCTGCCGATTGGTGCCGAGGAGCGGCTTCGTCGCTACATCCATGCGCAATACAAGATGACGCTGGAGACCATGCTCGATGCGCAGAAGGTCCATGAGATGGTCATCGTCGCGCTGGAGCGCGACTGGGGCGTCATCGACAAGCACATCGACAGCATCCACGATCTCTTCGCGGAGGTGATACGCGAGGGTATCGAGACCGGCGAGTTCGCCGAGCAGGACCCGGTGACCGCGTCACGCTGCTTCGGCGCCGCTACGATCATCCTTTGCCATCCGCAGATGGTGGCGCAGTGCCTTGCCAAGACCAACCGGGCGATGCCCGACGACCTGATCGACTATGCGATCAAGGCCTTGAAGAAATAGCCGCCGCCCGCCGGGCGCCGGTCGACAGTTCATCTCCAGTTCGGGAGTGCCAAGGTGTCTTTGTCCCATTCCATTATCCGCCGGTTGCCGGTCGCGGGCCTGTTCGTCGCGGCGCTTGGGCTTGCCGGCTGCAGCCAGGAGAAGGCCGAGGTCAAGGAGATCATCCGCCCGGTCAAGGTCGTCGAAATCGCCCAGGTGCATGACTCCCGCATGCTCTCCTATTCGGGTTCCGTGCGGGCCCGCACCGAAAGCGCCCTGGCTTTCCGCGTCAACGGCAAGATCACCGAGCGCCTTGTCGACATCGGTCAGCACGTGGCGCCGGGCGATGTGCTCGCCCGTATCGATCCCACCGACTACGACCTTTCGGTAAAAAGCGCGCAGGCAGCGCTTGATGCCGCCGAACGGCAGGTCGAGACGACGGAGCTAGCGCGCAAGCGCGCCGAGCAGCTATTCACCAAAAACTTCGCGCCGAAATCGCAGCTCGAACAGGCGACGCTGACCCATGACCAGGCGGTCGCCACGCGCGACTCCGCCCGTTCGTCGCTTGACCAGGCCAAGAACCAGGTCGGCTATACCGACCTCAGGGCCGACAGGGACGGCATCGTCACGGCTGTCAACGCCGATGTCGGCCAGGTGGTCGGCTCCGGCACGCCTGTGGTCACTGTCGCGGTCGACGGCGAAAAGGAAGTGCTGATCGCGGTGCCGGAAATGGAGATCGCCGAGTTCAAGCCGGGCAAGTCAGTCAAGGCGGGCTTCTGGTCCGACAGCACGCTGGCGCTCGACGGCAAGGTCCGCGAGGTTGCCGGCAGCGCCGACCCGCAGTCGCGCACCTTCGCCGTCCGTGTCAGCCTGCCCAATGATCCCCGCGTGCTTCTAGGCATGACCGCCAATATCGAGGCCTCGGCCGCCAACGAGAAGCAACTGGTTTCGATCCCCTTGAGCGCCTTGGCTGAGAAAGACAGCCAGTCGATCGTCTGGACCGTTGATCGTGGCGCCGACACCGTTCATGCCCGTCCGGTGACGGTTGCCAAGTTCGCCGCCGATGGCGTGCGTGTGGCCGAGGGATTGAAGCCCGGCGATATCGTGGTCGCCGCGGGGACGCAGTTCATGACCGAGAATCTCAGGGTGAAGCTCGCCGGCGGCGTGGCGCAGCAATCAGCGTCCGCCGAGGGCGACGACGCCAGCCGGCTGCGCTGAGGACAGATAGGTCGGCCGCGCGTTCTCGCGGCCGCAGGTTTCCGGGCGGCGTGCGCCCGAAGGTTGAGACGTCACGGCCGATGTACCCCCGCATCGACCTAGCGTCCCACCGCGATGAGTGTCTCTCCGCTCGGAAAGCCTCGCCGCCCGGAAGCCAGATCGAACGCAGATGATTTCGTTTCGCGCGCCGTGCTTCTTCGAAGTGCCAGGCGCCGGCAAACAAGCAAAGTGGACCTGCAACGATGACGACCTCCACTGAAGAAAAGCGGCCCTTCAACCTGTCGCGCTGGGCCATCGGCCATCCCTCCATCGCGCGCTTCCTGTTCGGGCTGATCATCATCGCCGGAGCCCTCGGCCTGATGCGCATGGGCCAGAAGGAAGACCCCGATTTCACCTTCCGGGTAATGGTCGTGCAGGCGATTTGGCCGGGCTCCTCGATCCAGGAGATGGAAGACCAGGTCGTCAACAAGATCGAGCGCAAGCTGCAGGAAACACCGCATCTCGACTTCGTGCGCTCCTTCACCCGTGCCGGCAGTGCCATCATCACCGTGCAGATCAAGGGCGACACCAACGCCGCCGAGGTGGCGGACGCCTTCTATCAGGTGCGCAAGAAGGTCGGCGACATTTCCGGCGACCTTCCGCAAGGCCTGCTCGGTCCCTATTTCAACGATGAGTTCGGCGACACCTTCATCACCCTGCATTCGATCAGCGGTGACGGCTTCTCCTATCCGGAGCTGAAGAAGTTCGCCATCCAGGCGCGCGACATGCTGTTGACCACGCCTGGCGTCGAGAAGGCCGTCATCATTGGCGATCAGCCGGAAAAGCTCTATATCGACGTTTCGTCCAAGGCACTCGCCGAGCGTGGCTTGACGCTGCCCGACCTGCAGAACGCTATCAAGGGCCAGAACAATGTCGATCCGGCCGGTGCCGTCGACACCGGCGTCAATTCGGTGCGCATCACCGTCGAAGGCGACGT
The DNA here is from genome assembly GCF_052115225.1 of Mesorhizobium sp. 2RAF45. NCBI lineage: Bacteria > Pseudomonadati > Pseudomonadota > Alphaproteobacteria > Hyphomicrobiales > Phyllobacteriaceae > Mesorhizobium > Mesorhizobium sp. 2RAF45. The sequence continues at coordinate 214,432 of NZ_JBFRGG010000010.1, forward strand.
CACCAAGGCCGCCGATATCAGGGAATTGCGCCTGCGTGCCGGCGGGCAAGTCACCCGTCTCGGCGATATCGCCACCGTGACCTCCGGGCTCGAGGATCCCTTCCAGCGCAAATACCGCTTCAACGGTCATGACAGCGTGCAGCTTGGCGTCGTCATGGCCAAGGGTTTCAAGGTCACCGATGTCGGCAAGGACGTCGAGGCGACCTACAAGCGCTTCGAGGAGGCGCTGCCCTATGGCGTGTCGGTCGACCAGATTTCCGACCAGCCGGGCGTCGTCACGGATGCGGTGGCCGAATTCATGCATGCCCTCGGCGAGGCGCTGCTGATCGTGCTTGTCGTCTCGTTCCTGTCGATCGGCTGGCGTTCGGGGCTGGTCATCGCCATCGCCATCCCGCTGGTTCTGGCCGCCACCTTCGCCATCATGTACGAGCTCGGCATCGACCTGCAGCGCATCTCGCTGGGCGCCCTGATCATCGCGCTCGGACTGCTCGTAGACGACGCCATGATCGTCGTCGAGATGATGGAGCGCAAGCTGGAGGAGGGGCTGGTCAAGATCGAGGCCGCGAGCTTCGCTTATACATCGACCGCCTTTCCGATGCTGACCGGCACGCTCATCACCACCGCCGGCTTCATCCCGGTCGGCTTCGCCGCCTCCACGGCCGGCGAATATGTGCGCACCCTGTTCTATGTCGTCGGCATCGCGTTGATCGTGTCGTGGTTCGTCGCGGTCTATTTCACGCCGTGGCTCGGCAACATGATCCTCAAGCAGCGCAAGCATGCCGGCAGCCATCATGATGTCTTCGACACGCGCTTCTACCGCCAGCTGCGCTCGACCGTCGGCTGGGCGGTGCGCCACCGCATAATCGTGCTCGTCATGACGCTGGTGACTTTCGGCACCAGCCTGTGGGCGTTCCAGTTCATCCCGCAGAACTTCTTCCCGCAATCGTCGCGGCCGGAAATCCTTGTCGACCTCTGGCTGCCGGAAGGCACCAGCATCAAGGAGGTCGAGGCGCAGGCCAAGGCGCTGGAAGCCAAGATGATGGACGACAAGGACAAGCGCTTCATCGCCACCTATATCGGCGAGGGCGCGCCGCGCTTCTTCCTGCCGCTCGACCAGCAACTGCGCAACCCAAACTTCGCCCAGATGCTGGTGATGGCCAATGACGAGCCGGCGCGCGAGCGGCTGATCGTCAAGCTGCGAACGGTTCTGGCCGAGGATTTCCCCTCGATCCGCGCCAAGGTCGACCGCCTGTTCCTCGGCCCGCCGACCGGCTGGCCGGTTCAGATGCGCGTCATGGGTCCCGACCGCCAGGAGGTGCGCCGCATCGCCGACCAGGTGAAGGCGAAATTCCGCGAGGATCCGTTGCTGGCCGCGGTGCATGACGATTGGCTTGAGCCGGTGCCGGCGATGAAGCTGGTCATCGACCAGGATCGCGCCCGGGCGCTAGGCGTCACCTCGCAACGCATCCGCCAGATGCTGCAGGCGACCATGGCCGGTGCGCCGCTCGACGACTTCCGCGACGGCGAGGAGACGGTCTCCATCGTTGCCCGCGAGCCGGATGCCAGCCGCAGCCTGCTGTCCTCGGTCGACTCGGTGTATATCCCGACCGATTTCGGCGGCTTCGTGCCGTTGTCGCAGGTGGCCAAGGTGGTGCCGGTGCTTGAGCAAGGGATCGAATGGCGCCGCGACCGCCTGCCGACCATCAGCGTGAGGGCAACGCTGCCCGACGGCGTGCAGTCCAACGATGTCGTCACCAAGATGTACAAGGACATGCAGGGCCTGCGCGACGGCCTGGCGCCCGGCTACAAGATCGAGATCCAGGGCGGTGCCGAGGATTCGGCCGAAAGCCAGGCCTCGATCGCCGCCAAGGCGCCGATCATGCTGGCCATTATCGTGGTGCTCTTGATGATCCAGCTGCAGAACTTCGGCAAGGCGATGCTGGTGCTGGCCACCGGTCCGCTCGGCATCATTGGTGCGGCTGCCGCGCTTTTGATCAGCGGTGCGCCGTTCGGCTTCGTCGCCATCCTCGGCGTGATCGCGCTGCTCGGCATCATCATGCGCAACTCGATCATCCTGGTCGACCAGATCGACCAGGACATCGCCAGAGGCATGGAGCGCTCGGAGGCCATCATCGGCTCGGCTGTGCGCCGTTTCCGGCCGATCGTGCTGACGGCGATGACGGCGGTGCTGGCGCTGATCCCGATATCGCGCGCCGTGTTCTGGGGCCCGCTCGCCTACGCCATGATGGGCGGCATCGTGGTTGCCACCGTGCTGACCATCCTGGTGCTGCCGGCAGGTTACGCGCTGTTCTTCGGCCGCGAGCCGAAGAAGGCGGTGAACAGCGACCAGGCGCCCGAACCAGAGTTGGCGACCGAGCGGCCGCAACTGGCCCTGGCCGCGGAATAGAGCGGTTCTATCGCACCATCCGCCATCGGCTATGGCGGATGATGCGGCGTGACGGCTGCTCCGTTGCGCCGATGAAAATGCTCCCCGCTGCCGATTCTGCAAAACAGAATTCCTTCCCAGGGCCGCAAAGCGGTTCCATCCTGCGCGACACCGGAGCGGCAACGCTCGTCCTCATCAGGGTGTCTTTCCATGACAGAAAAACGGCAATTGCGGCTTGGCGCCTTCATGCGCCCGGTCAGCTTGCACACCGGCGCCTGGCGCTATCCCGGCGCCTATCCCGACGCCAACTTCAACTTCGCGCATCTGAAGCGCTTCGCCCAGACGCTGGAAGCCGCGAAGTTCGACGCCTTCTTCATGGCCGACCATCTGGCCGTGCTCAACATGCCGATCGAGGCGCTGCGCCGCAGCCACACCGTCACCTCGTTCGAGCCGTTCACGCTGCTGTCGGCGCTGGCCGCCGTCACCGATCATATCGGTCTCGTTGCCACCGCGTCGACGACCTTCGACGCGCCCTATCACATTGCGCGCCGTTTCGCGTCGCTCGACCATATCAGCGGCGGCCGTGCCGGCTGGAACATCGTCACCACGTCCAACCCGGATGCGGCGCTCAATTTCGGGCTGGACGAACATGTCGAGCATGACGAGCGCTATCACCGGGCGCGGGAATTCTACGATGTCGTGACCGGCCTGTGGGACAGTTTTGCCGACGACGCCTTCATCCGCGATGCCGAGAGCGGGCTCTATTTCGATCCCGCCAAACTGCATGTGCTGGACCACAAGGGCGAGCACATCTCGGTGCGCGGGCCGCTCAACATTGCGCGGCCGGTACAAGGCTGGCCGGTCATCGTTCAGGCTGGTGCCTCGGAAGCCGGGCGGCAGCTGGCGGCCGAGACGGCGGAGGTGATTTTCGCCGCCCATGGCGATCTTGCCGCCGGGCAGCGCTTCTATGCCGACGTCAAGGGCAGGGCACAGAAACTCGGCCGCTCCCGCGACGACATCAAGATCCTGCCTGGCGCTTTCGTCATCGTCGGCGACAGTGTCGAGGACGCGCGGGCCAAGCGGGCGAAGCTCGACAGCCTGGTTTATTATGAAAGCGGCATTGCCTCGCTATCGATCGCGCTTGGGCATGATGCGTCGGCCTTTGATCCTGACGCCGCTTTGCCTGACATACCGGAGACCAATGCCTCGAAGAGCAGCCGCGAGCGCGTCATCGAGCTTGCCCGGAACGAAAATCTCACGGTGCGCCAGCTTGCCCAGCGGCTGGGCGGTTATTCCGGCCTCGCCTTCGTCGGCACACCGCAAACCATTGCCGACGAGATGGAGGAATGGCTTGTCACCGAGGGATCGGACGGCTTCAACATCATGTTTCCCTATCTGCCCGCCGGGCTCGACGATTTCGTCGAGAAAGTGGTGCCCGAGCTGCAGCGGCGCGGCATCTTCAGGCGGCAGTATGAGGGATCGACGCTGCGCGAGAATCTCGGCCTGAAGCGGCCGCCCAACCGGTTCTTCGAAGACGCGAAATCGGCAGTTCGCAAGGCTGGTTGATGCGAGGCTCTGGTCGGTGGCCGAAAAGAATCGGGCGCGCCGAAGCGCGCCCTATGTCTGATAAATCGGCCTGTCAGATGACGAATATCCAGTTGGCGATCAGCATCACCGCCACGCCGGCGACCAGCGTCAGATAGGGCAGCATGCCTGCTTTCTTCACCGCCAGGTCCGCTCCCGTCATGCCGAGATCGGCCAGCATGTGGTCGGGGAACTTGCCCTTGTCCTGGATGTAGTGGCGGAAGCAGAACACCGGGATGATCAGCGCCGCCGTGATCAGCCCAGCCCACAGCGCCATCGGGTTCCACACCTTGGCGCCGGCACCCATGAAGACGGCGTTGACGTAGGCGAAGATCGCTCCGATCCCGAGAAGCCAGGTCGGCGCTTTCCACGGCCGTGCGATATGGCCGTTGTCGATGCGATGGATCCAGCCGGCATTGAGGTTGAGGAAGTTGAAGATGATGTAGCCGCAATTCGACACGGCGAGGATGAAGAAGAAGCTCGTCGCGTCGGCCGAGGCGATGGCCAGCACGATCAGGTTGAAGCAGAGGTCGGTCCACATCGCCCGTGTCGGGGCGCCATGTTCGTTGACGTGGCTGAGATAGCGCGGCAGCCAGCCATCGACCGAGCCCTGATAGAGCGTGCGCGAGGAGCCGGCCATCGCCGTCATGATGCACAGGACCAGCGCCAGGATCATCAGCATCACCAAGAGGCTGTGGATGATCTTGCCGCCGCCGACCATGCCGGCCAGTGCATCCGCCACGCCGGAGCCGTCGACGATCGGTGTCGCCAGCATGCCGTTCAAGCCGAGCACGCCCTGGAAGGTGAAGGGCACCAGGATGAACAGAAGCATGCAGAGCAGGCCGGAATAGAAGATGGCCTTGAACGTGTCGGTGCCGGGGTTCTTGAACTCGGAGGTGTAGCAGACGGCGGTTTCGAAGCCGTAGGTCGACCAGGCGGCGATGAACATGCCGCCGAGCACCAGCGTCCAGCCGGCGATGTTCCAGGCGCCCGGGTCCGGCGCATAGGCGGCGGCCAGCGGCACCAGCGGCGAGAAGTTGGCCCAGTTGATCTGTCCGGTGAAGATCGGCACGACGCCGACGATCAGCATCGGGATGATGACCAGCAGGCCGATATATTTCTGCACATTGGCCGTGCCGAGGATGCCGCGATGCTGGATCGAGAAGATGATCAGCATCAGCACCGCGCCGATGAAGAAGGTCGCGTTGAGCGTGAAGGAAACCGGACCCAGCGTGTGGCTGTACAGCGTCCAGTTGCGGATCGCCGGTGTCGCGGCCGCGGTCACCGCGGTGATGGCGTCGGCGGGCGCCGTTCCGGCATGCGCCGCTATATAGGCGACGACATCAGGCGAGGTCTCGGTGAACAACGGCACCGGCGCCAGCGCATTGAGGATATAGGCTGCGGCGATCGAGCAGCCGAGCGACAGCACCGGCGACCAAGCGAACCAGTTGCACCACACCGACAGCGGCGCGATGAACTTGGAGTAGCGCAGCCAGGCGGTGGCGCCGTAGATAGAGGCGCCGCCCGACTTGTTCGGGAACAGGCCGGCGATCTCGGCATAGGTGAAGGATTGCAGGAAGCCCATGATCATGGAGACCGTCCAGATCAGGAAAGCCAGTGTCCCCGTCGTGCCGGCGATGCCGCCGATCGAAAACAGGACCAGCGCCGGAACGCCGCTCGCCACCCAGAAGGCGCCGCGCCAGTCGATATGCCTGAGCAGCTTGCTTTCGGCAGGCTGCTCGAGGGCCGTGCTTATGGTGCTCATGTCAGTGACTTCCCCTTTTTCCAGTGTTCCCCGCCAGCGATGCCTCGGCTTTGCGAAGCTTGCTCCCCGGCACATGACCTTACGACTCCGGTGTTTCCACTCAGTCGCATTTTTTTCTTAGGAGTGAAGATTGATCCGGCGCGCTTTCACGTCAAGCGTTTTGTGACGCCGTGCACATCACGCTTGCGCGCGTACGCAACAATACGTCTCGCGGCACCGCCGGCGCCCGGTTTTGCCTGTCCGGAAGGCAGCAGTCACGAGCGAGGTCTGGTCTTCTGCGGATCGTAATGGGCGAAGGCGACGACGCGCGCCGGCAGCCGCTTGGCATGGCCGTCGAGCTTGCCGATCTCGACTTCGGTACCAACAGCCGCATGGGTGACGTCGAGCCTGGCCAGCGCAATGTTCTTGTTCAGCACCGGCGAGCGCATGCCCGAGGTGACGACGCCGATCTGGGCACGTCCGACATGCACACAATCGCCATGGCCGACCGCGACATTGCTGTCGATGTCGAGCCCGACCAGTTTGTTCTGCGGGTTCTCCTTGCGTCGGATCAGCGCGTCGCGGCCGATGAAATCGTCGGTCTTGCTCTTCAGCGGCACGGTGAAGCCGATGCCGGCCTCGAACGGATCGGTCTGGTCGGAAAATTCATAACCGGCGAAGATCAGCCCGGCCTCGATGCGCACCATGTCGAGCGCCTGCAGCCCCATCGGCTTCAGCCCGTGCGGCTGGCCGGCTTCCCAGATGGCGTCGAACACTTTTTCGGCGTCGCGCGGATGGCACCAGATCTCATAGCCGAGCTCGCCGGTATAGCCGGTGCGCGAGACGACGATCGGAATGCCGTTGCCGCCGCCGATGCGGGCGACCGCGAAGCGGAACCATTCGAGCTCATCGATCGACGGCTGCAGCGGCGAAGTCCAGATCACTTCTCTAAGGATATCGCGGCTCTTTGGACCCTGTACGGCGACATTGTGCATCTGGTCGGTCGACGACCGCACCAGCACGTTGAGGCCGAGCTTTGTCGCCGTTTCGCGCAGCCATTCGCCGGACAGATCGTCGCCGCCAACCCAGCGGAAATTGTCCTTGCCGAGCCTGAGCAGCGTGCCGTCATCGATCATGCCGCCATGCTCGTAGCACATGGCGGAGTAGACGACCTGGCCGACGCCAAGTTTTTTCACGTCGCGGGTCAGCGTGTATTGCAGCAGCGCTTCGGAATCCGGGCCGGTGACCTCGAATTTTCTGAGCGGCGACAGGTCCATGATCACGGAGTCCTGCCGACAGGCCCAGTACTCGGCGATGGCGCCTTCCCTAGCGAAGGAATTGGCCAGCCAGTAGCCCCTGTATTCCGAGAAATTGCGGGTGTGCTTGGCAAAGCTCGAATGAAAGGATGTCTCGCGGGTCATTTTCGGTTCCGAATCGGGCGTCATGCGTCTGGCGATCGCTCGCGAGAATTTGTGCTGGCCGGAATAGGTCCGCACATGGATGTCGGTGAGATCCCAGCCATTGGCCGGCGTCGTGTCGTCGGGACAGGCGGAGGAGACGCAGATGATGTCGGCCAGCGCCCTGAGCAGCACATAGTCGCCCGGCCGCGACCATGGCTCGTCGGAAACCATCACGCCATGCGCATCGATCGCCGTGTTGAAGAAGAAGTTGATCGCCATCCAGCCGGCGCGGGGGTTCACACCTTTGTCCGACAGGGCGCTGTTGAAATTCTCCGAGCAGTTGGTGTGGCCGGGATAGCCGATATCGTCGTAATATTTGGCGGCACACGCCAGTGCGAAGGCATCATGCCGGCCGCATGTGTCCTGCACCACCTCGACCAGCGGCTCCATGTCCTGGTCGTAATATTTGGAATGCAGGCCGGGCATCGGATAGCTCGACCCCATCAGCGTGCGGGTCGTCGTCACATCGAGCGGATGGTCGAGGCCCTTGTCCAGCTTGCGCGCCGAGAAGCACTGGAAATCGGTGCATTGGCGCCCGTCGACATCGATGATCTGCAAATAGTCGCCGGCCTTGACGAAGTAGGATTCCGCCGTTGCCGAATGGACGCGCAGATCGAGCACCGGATCGGCGAGGGGATTGGCCAACTGCGATTTTGTTTTCAGGCGGATCGTGGCGCGGCGCACGATGACGGTGAGCGGTGTCGCCGTATCATGGCCGTCGACCAGCATCGGCCCGCCGGGCGCAGCGATGATTATAGAGCCGTCGCGCGTGACGGTGAAACTCTGTTCCGTACCGGCGGGTGTTGTGCTGCCGAACACGCGCAGCGCCTTTGCCTGATCGAGCACCACCTGCCGGCGCGCCAGTCCGCGGCGCAGGGACGCGAGGCTGTCATCGCCCTCGGCGAGGAGCGCCTTGATACCCGCGGCATTGCTGTTGGATTTCTCGCCAAAGATGCCGGGATCGGTGATGCCTGTGGTATCCCAGGCCAGCAACTCGCAGGCCTGGCCGCCTTCGGCATTGCGCACCGTGATCGTGTCGCCGGCTTCGACCTCGATCAGTACCGCGCCATTGCCTTGGATCGTGTAGCGTTCCAGGCCCGGCGGCAGCGCGATCTGGCCGGGCCTCAGGATGAGGCTCGGGCGCGGCGGTCCGGCTGTGATTGTTGGGTAGGGCGACTGGCTCATCTCAGCCTTGCGGTTCGAGAAACAAGTTTGCCTGTGTGTGAAATTATTTTAGCAGCAAGAATAGCAGCGCGATTGCGTTTGGCAAGGCGAAGGGCGCATCTTCCCTTCTCCCCTTGTGGGAGAAGGTGGATCGGCGCGCAGTGCCGAGACGGTTGAGGGGTGCGTGACGGAGTGCCGTCATTGCCAAGCTGGAACACCCCTTGTATCTGCACGGAGGAGACTTTGTGCGATGGAAGCGACTGAGCCTCGAACCGGACGGCCATCCGATTCGAGGCTTGGCGAAGTCGCCCGACACCCCTGCGGCTACAACCGTGGATGAGCCTGGGATCTTCGTCT